>NZ_CAXYJV010000008.1:0-100080 GCF_964277875.1 uncultured Comamonas sp. | reverse complement strand
CGCAAGGCGTCTTTCGCAGTCAATAGCGAGCTATTGACAAGGAAGACAACGCAGCGGATCGCCCGAGCCCGCGTTCAGACCACGGCAGGGAGTTTTGCAGAGGGTCCCCTGGCCCGGCAGGTGTGGGATGGGGGCGGAGGCGGATCAGGCCAGATCGGCAGGCCGGGGCGCGCCATCGCGCATCAGCGCCTCGATCTCATCGGCCTTGACGGGCACGCCGCGCGTGAGCAGCTCGCAACCGCCGTCGGTGATCAGCGCATCATCCTCGATGCGGATGCCGATGTTGTGGAACGCTTCAGGCACGCCGTCGGCCGGGCGCACATAGATACCGGGCTCGATGGTGGTCAGCATGCCGGGGCGCAGGATGCGGCTGGGGCGGTTGAGGATCAGCTCGCCCGAGAGCGGATCGCGCCGCTCGCTGGTGTGGCCGACTTCGCTGGGCTCGATGTAGCTGCCGCAGTCATGCACATCCATGCCCATCCAGTGGCCGGTGCGGTGCATGTAGAACTGGAAATAGCTGCGGTTGTCGATGACATCCTGCACGCTGCCGACCTTGTTCTTGTCGAGCAGGCCCAGATCGAGCATGCCCTGGGCCAGCACGGCGACGGTGGCGTCATGCATGTCGTTGAAGCGCTTGCCAGGCCGGGCCAGCGCAATGGCCGCATCCTGGCTGGCCAGCACCAGATCGTACAGATCGCGCTGCGGGCCGCTGAATCTGCCATTGGCGGGGAAGGTGCGGGTGATGTCGCTGGCATAGCCATCGAGCTCGCAGCCTGCGTCGATCAGCACCAGCTCACCATCGCGGATGGGCGCGGCATCGGCGCGGTAGTGCAGCACGCAGGCATTGGCGCCAGCGGCCACGATGGAGCCATAAGCCGGGTACTGCGAGCCGTATTCGCGGAAGGCCTGCAGCAGCTCGGCATCCAGGTGGTACTCGCGCACATCCCGGCCGGCGCGGAGCATGCGGGCCGAGCGCTGCATCGCCAGAATATGGGCGCGGGCGCTGATAGCCCCGGCGCGGCGCAGGATCGGCACCTCATGCTCGTCCTTGAACAAACGCATTTCGTCGAGCACGGTGCACAGGTCGCACTGCTGCTCGGGCACCAGTGCGCCATAGCGGGTGCGGGCACGCACGCCGTTGAGCCACTGTGCCACCGTGCTCTCCAGCCCCTGGTGGATCGCAAACGGGTACCAGACCACGCTGCGGTTCTCCAGCATCTTGGGCATGCGGGCAGCCTGCTCAGCCACCGAATAGGCTTCCGTCACGCCCAAGGCCGCCACCGCTGCCTCCGGGCCCAGGCGGTAGCCGTCCCAGATCTCGCGCGCCAGGTCCTTGGGCGCGCAAAACAAGGTGGTCTTGCCATCGGCGGTGATCACGAGGCTGGCATGGGGCTCGGTGAAACCGGTCAGGTAGTAGAAATAGCTGTCGTGGCGGTACAGAAAGTCGCTGTCGCGATTGCGCGGATGCTCGGGCGCCGTGGGGATGATGGCGATCCCGCCTTCGCCCAGCTGGCGCGCGACCTGGGCGCGGCGCTCGGCATAGACGGACTGTGCGGGTATGGCTGGGGTGGGGGCAGGTGCGTGCATGGCGCTATCGTACTGCAGAGCATGGCTGCAGCGCCCGAGCTTGCATGGGCGCGGCAAGCCCTTTCGCCGCTTTTTATAATTTCAGCGACTTGGCACATAATGCCGCATGCCCCACCGCTGGAAACCCAACGTCACCGTGGCCGCCGTCATTGAGCGCGATGGCCGATTTTTGCTGGTCGAGGAAGACACCTCGGACGGCATCCGCCTGAACAACCCGGCGGGCCATCTGGACCCGGGCGAATCCCCCATCCAGGCCTGTGTGCGCGAGGTGCTTGAAGAGACGGCCTTCGACTTCAAGCCCTCGGCCCTGCTGGGCATCTACATGAACCGTTTTGTACGGACCAAGAGCGGCGCGGACACCACCTATATGCGCTTTGCGTTCACCGGCACCGTGGGCGCGTTCTATGAAAACCAGCCGCTCGACGAAGGCATACGCCGCACCGTCTGGATGACCGCCGATGAAATGCGCGCTGAGGCCCACCAGATGCGCAGCCCGCTGGTGCTGCAGTCTTTGGACGACTACCTGGCCGGCCAGCGTTTTGCGCTGAACCTGATCTACACCGATGCATCGGTGCTGGTGCAGCCCGATGGCGTGAACCCGCTGGAATAGACCCCGGGAGGCCTCAGGCATCGCACCGGCAGCCTCGGGGGCGGCCCCTGGCCGCTGCGTTCATTGCATGCTGATCTTGCGCTCCTTGACCACCTTGCCCCACTGCTCGTACTCCTTTTTCATGAAGGCGGCAAATGCTGCGCGTGTGGTCGGTTGCGGCGTCAGGCCGTGCACCTTCAACGCCTCGCCCACAGCGGGGTCGTTCAGCACCTTGACAATCTCCGCATTCCAGCGTTCGAGCACCGGCTCGGGCGTCTTGCCCGGCGCCACAAACGCATACCAATTGAGCGCTTCGAAGCCGGGGTAGCCCGCCTCGGCAACGGTGGGGATGTTGGGCATGTACGCGGGCCGCGTCAAGCCGGTGGTCGCCAGCGGAATCAGCTTGCCGGTCTCGATATGGGGAAGCGCTGTCGGCGGAGCCGCAAAGTACGAGGTCACGCGCTCCCCGATCAAGTCTTGCAGCGCGGGAGCGCCTCCTTTGTAAGGGACATGCACCATGTCGACGCCAGCGCGCTGGTTGAACAGCTCGCCCGCCAGGTGCGAGGCTGACCCGGCGCCGGTGGACGCATAGTCCACGCCACCGGCCGTCTTCCGGGCCTTGGCCACGAAACCGGCCAGATCCTTCACCCCAGCGCCCTGGTGCACCACCAGCACATTGGGAAAGTTCACGCCGCCCGAGATCGGCGCCAGGTCCTTGAACGGGTCGTAACCGACTTTCATGATGTGTGGCGCGATCGTCAGCGGGCCCACCGATCCAAACAGCAGCACCGAGCCATCGGCGGGGGCCTTGGCCACAAACTGGTGCGCGATGTTGCCACCGGCGCCGCCCCGGTTGTCCACGACCACCGTCTGGCCGATGTTCTCCGCGAGCTTCTTGGCAATCAGGCGGGCTGCTGAATCTGCCGCACCGCCAGCTGCAAAGCCCACCACCAGGGTGACCGGTTTGCGCGGCGGAAAATCCTGGGCATGGCCGGCGCCCTGCACTGCCACCAGTGCGAGCACCATCGTGCGCAACAGCGCTTGTCGTTTGTTCATCGTGAGTCTCCTGGGTATGGGATTTTTGTCAGTCGGCACCCAGGCCAACAGGGCTGGGCTGCCGCTTTTCGGTGTTGTGGCGCAACAGCGCGGCCGTGCGGAACACGCCATGGGCAAACTTGCCGTAGGGCAGCGTGGCGAACAATGCGATCACCGCGCCCAGGTGCAGGCACAGCAACAGTGCCAAGGCGGGCGTGCCGCGCCCCAGCCACAGCGCCATGCCACTGGAGGCCACCACAAACAGCAGCGCAATGAAGCCAAGGTCCATGGGCTTTTGCCGGGAATCGCCATGCAGCGGGTGACGGCTTCGGTGCAGGCGCCACAGGCCCACCGTGCCCACCATCATGCCCAGCCCGCCCAGCGCACCCAGCACCTTGGGCAGGCTGGGCAGCTCGTAAGGCGCAGGCAGGTCGAAGGCATAGTGGTACACCGTCCCCAGCGCCGTTGCCGCAAAGCACAGCGCAAAGCCGTAGAAGGTGAAATGGTGGAACCGGCGGCGCGCCAGCGTGTAGGCATCGTCTTCGTTGTGGCAGCCCTCGCCATGGCCGCCATCGAGGTACTTGAGGCGCAGCACATCCTGCGTCGCCTCTGCCGCAGCCGGCATACCGACATCCACCCCACTGGTGGCGGGCTTGACCTCCTTCCAAAAGCGGCGCACACCCATGAAGAGCGCCAGCACCACCAGCAGAAACACCGGTGCAAAGATGCCCACCATCAGGCCATGCGGGAACAGGTTGTAGAAGTTGTTGCCCAGCTGCGCATTCCACAGCTGGCCCACGCCGCCCCGCAACGCGATGGCCAAGGCCAGAAACAGGAACAGCCCCAGCACCATCGCCAGCGACAGGGTCAGGCCGTTTCTCTGGTACAGCCGCCCCAGCGCAGGGGGCCAGGCGTAGTCGGCATAGGTCTGGCCCCGTACCTCGGCCATGGCCTGGGGGATGTTGATGGCAAACTCGTGCGGCGGCGCGTACTGGCAGGCATGCAGGCAGGCGCCGCAGTTGTGGCACAGATTGGCCAGGTAATGCGCATCGCCCTTGCCAAACTCCAGACGGCGCGTCATCGCCGGGAACACGGCGCAAAAGCCTTCGCAGTAGCGGCAGGCATTGCAGATCTGCATCACGCGCGCCACCTCTTGCTCTGCGGGCGTCTGCGTGGGCGCAGCGATGATGGGGATGACCTTGCCAGTGGCCAGGGTCTGGGCCTGCTGACCCAGTTCTTGCAGTGATTGGATGCTCATTCAGACCTCGTCATTCACAGCGCCATGCAGCGCGGGCTGGCCGGCAGCGGCCAGTGCAGCATTGCGGCCGGCAATCCGCCCGAAAGCGGTACCAATGGACATGCCCACCCCCGCCGTGTAGCCCTTGCCCAGAACATTGCCCGCCATCATTTCGCCCGCCACGAACAGGTTCTGGCTGGCCTGCCCGCCAAAGCGCACTGCCGCGCTGTCATCGACCTTCAAACCCAGGTAGGTGAAGGTCACGCCCGGGCGCAGTGCATAGCCATAGAACGGGCCGGTATCCAGCGGCCGGGCCCAGTGCGTCTTGGCGGGGCTGATACCTTCGGTGTGGCAGTCGTCCAGCGCCGTATGGTCGAAATGGCCCGCCTTGCAGCTGGCGTTGTAGGCCTGGAGGGTCTGCATGAAGGTCTCCACCGGCAGTCCCAGCTTCTGGGCGAGCTGCGGCAGCGAATCAGCGCGCACGCCCGGAAACACCGGCGGCATGAAGCGGCCGATGGCTTTGCTGTCGATGATGGAATACGCCATCTGGCCAGGCTGCTGCGCCACCAGCCGGCCCCAGATGGCATAGCGCTTGGGCCAGAAATCCTCGCCTTCATCGTAGAAGCGCTGGGCATCGCGGTTGACCACCACGCCCAGCGACACGCAGTCAATGCGCGTGCAGATGCCCCCGTCATACAGCGGTGCACGGGCATCGATGGCCACCATGTGCGCCTGGGTGGGGTCGCCCACGGCATCGGCATGCTGGTCCTGGAGCATGTGCTTGAGCAACACACCCTGGTTGAAGGCCGTGCCACGGATGAGGAAGTTGTCGGCAGGCCATTCGCCACGGGCGTTCTGGCCCCAGGCCTCGCGCAGCCACTCCCGGTTCGACTCAAAGCCGCCGGCCGCCAGCACGCAGCTTTTGGCAGTGATGCGCTCGCCCTTGCACCAGGCGGCCTGGAAGCGGCCGTTGGCGATCTCCAGCCGGTCCACCGGTGACTCATAGCGCACGTCCACGCCCATCGCCTGCGCACTGCGGTAGTAGGCATTGACCAGAGCCTTGCCGCCACCCATGAAAAACGCGTTGGTGCGCGCCACATGCAGCGCGCCTGACAACGGAGGCTGAAAATGCACGCCATGCCGGCGCATCCAGCTGCGGCAGGTCGAAGAGGCGCGGATCACCAGGCGGGCCAGCTGCTCATCGGTGATGCCGGCAGTGACCTTGAGCAGGTCTTGCCAGTACTCCTCCTCCGGATAGGCATCGACCAGCACATCCTGCGGGGCGTTGTGCATGCAGCGGAGATTGCGGGTGTGGCCGGAGTTGCCGCCGCGCCATGCGCGTGGTGCCGCTTCCAGCAGCAGCACGCGGCTGCCCGCTTCACGGGCCATGAGGGCGGCGCACAGCGCGGCATTGCCGCCACCGATGACGAGCACATCGGTGTCAAAGGCTTCAGTATTCATGAGGGGTTGCCACAAGGCGTTCCTGGTGGCGGTTCAACGTGGGAAGGGCCCGTCCTGGTCGTGGCGCTGCATCACAAGGGACGCGGCCCCAGCACCCTGAGCGGCGAGTGTTCCTCCCACTGTAGACAACCGGTCCGCGCCGGTGCAGCCGTCCCAGCGCATGGGGGTATCACGGTTTGTGATGTGGCCGGGCGCTGCCCGCGTTCAGGCCGCGAGCGAGGCGCCCAGCCATTGGCCCGACTCCACCAGCCGTCTGGCGCAATCGACCAGCACCACACGCGCGGCGAGCGCCGCGGGCGACAGCTCATCATCCGACAGGCTGCACAGCGCCGCCTTGCGGCGCACCGAATCGTCTGCAATCTGCGACCACTGAAAACGCGCCTCCGCATCGCGGTACATGCCGACGGCCGACCAGGGCTGGACGGTCGCACCCATGCCTGCGTCCACCGCCTCCATCAACAGCGGCAGCGAATCGATTTCCATCGCCATCTGCGATTGGAAACCCGCACTGGTGAACGAGGCCATCACCGAGCTGCGCAGCCCATGGCTGCCCGAGGGCAGGATCAGCGGCACCTGTTGCAGCTGCGCCAGAGTGACCGGCGCGCCATGGCGGATCTTGGGTGCAACAGGGCACTGGCGGGACTGGATCAGAAAGAGCTGCTCTTCGAGCAGCGGCGTCACCCGCCAGCGGCGTGCGCTCTGCGTGTCGAACAGAATGGCAATGTCCATCTGCCGGGCGTTGAGCAGACTGGTCAGGTGGCCGGACAGCGCCGAGACCATGTGCAGCCGCACATCGGGGTAGCGCTCGCGCATGGCCCGCAGCAGCGGCAGGCCCAGCACGTTGGCGATCGTCGGAGACAGGCCCATGCTGACAGCGCCCGACAGCCGCGCCTGCTGGGCCGCATGGATGGCCTGGTCGGCATGGCGCAGGCTGAGCTGGGCTTCATGGAAAAACGCCAGGCCCGCCTCGGTCGGGATGACACCGCGTGAGGTGCGCTGGAGCAAACGGGTAGAGAGCTCGGACTCCAGGCGGCTGACCTGCTGGCTCAGGGCCGACTGCACCATGTCCAGATCCAGCGCGGCGCGGCTCATCGAGCCCAGTTCAACGATGCGTACAAAGTAGCGCAGCTGGCGCAGTTCCATGGTGGGGTTCCTTCCGAAGTCGCAGCCGCGAGCGCGTGCAGATGCGCGCATCCTCGCACAGATTGGAGCCCCGCCGGCGCCTGGCGCCAACGCGATTGCGCAGCGCGGGCAAGCATGGCATTGTCCCTGGACCATAACGAGGAGACATACCATGCCCCACCACGACCCCCGTCGTTTTGCCACGCGCCTGGCGCTGCCACTGGCCGCTGCGCTGCTTGCCGCCGGTTGCAGCTCCCTGGGTACACCGCCCACCAGCCAGCACAGCGCCAGGATTGCCGGGCTGGAAAAGCCGGCCGAGGTGCTGGTCGACCAGTGGGGCGTGCCGCACATCTACGCCGGCACCACCTATGACGCTTTTGTCGTGCAAGGCTACATGGCGGCGCGCGACCGGCTCTGGCAGATGGACTTGTGGCGCAAGCGCGGACTGGGCCAGATGGCCCAGGACTTTGGGCCGGCCTGGGTCGAGAGCGACAAGGCGGCGCGCGCGGTGCTGTTCCGTGGCGACATGTACCGCGAATGGCTGGCCTATGGCTCGGACTCCAAACGCGTCGCCGAAGCCTTTGTGGCCGGGGTCAACGCCTTTGTCGCCCAGACGAAGGCCGACCCCAGCCTGCTGCCCGAAGAGTTCAGGCTGCTGGGCTACCAGCCGGCCCGATGGGCTGCGGAAGACACGGTGCGCATCCGCCACCATGGCCTGACCCTGAACTTCACTGGTGAGGTGGACCGCGCCCAGGCCTTTTGCGAGGGCAAGCAGAACGGCGCCCGGGTGGACTGGCTGCGCCGCGAGCTGGTGCCCGATGTGAAGCCGCAGATCCCCGAGGGGCTGGATGTCTGCGGCCTGCCTGGCAAGGAGCTCAAGCGCGCCTATGCGCTGGCCACTGCCAGCCCGCGCTTTACCAAGGACAACGTCAAGGTGTCGGCCCAGGACATGGCACCCGAGCAGTTGCTGGCGCTGTCCGAATCCACCTTGAACCAGCCCGATGCGAATACCTTGGCCAGCTACGGCAGCAACAACTGGACGATCGCACCGGGCATGACCACCACCGGCCGCCCGATTCTGGCCAATGACCCGCACCGCGCCCATGGCGCGCCCAGCCTGCGCTATATCTCGCACATCTCCGCGCCTGGCATGGATGTGATCGGTGCTGGCGAGCCGTTTTTGCCTGGCATCTCCATCGGCCACAACGGCCGCATCGCCTTTGGCCTGACGCGCTTCTACATGGACCAGGAGGACCTGTATGTCTACGAAACCAACCCGCAGAACAGCAAGGAATACAGGTACCAGGGCCGCTGGGAGCCGATGACCCGGGTGACGGAGAGTATTGCCGTCAAGGGCGCCGCCCAGCCCGTCATCGTCGAGAACTGGTACACCCGCCACGGCCCGGTGCTGGCCGCCGAGGGCAACAAGGCCTATGCGCTGCGCGCCGCCTGGCTGGATTTGGGCATGGCGCCCTACTTCGGCTCGATGGACTATATGCGTGCGCAGGATTTCGACCAGTTCCGCGCCGCGATGAACCGCTGGGGCGCACCGGGCGAGAACCAGGTCTATGCCGACAGCAGTGGCAACATTGGCTGGATTCCGGGCGGGCTCACCCCCATCCGCCCCAACTGGGATGGGCTGACACCGGTGCCCGGTGACGGCCGCTATGAATGGTCGGGCTACCGCAACGGCGACGAGCTGCCCTGGGAGTTCAACCCGCAGCGCGGCTATGTCGTGACGGCCAACGAAAACAATGTGCCGCCCACCCACCCGCTCTACCAAAAGGGCATTGGCTACGAATGGTCCGATTCGGCCCGCGCGCAGCGCCTGCATGGCCTGTTTGAAAAGGCCGCCAAGGACGGCAAGAAGCTCAGCGTCGCAGACTCCGAAGCCTGGCAGACCGACATCGTCGCCGTACCGGCCCAGCGCCTGCTGAAGCTGCTGGCACCGCTGCAAAGCAGCGATGCACAGACTGCCCAGGGCCTGGCACTGCTGCAAGCCTGGGACGGCACGATGGCCAAGGACAGCGCAGCCGCCGCGCTCTACGAAGTCTGGAGCAATGCCACCCTGAAGAAAGCGCTGACCGACAAGGTGCTGGCCGCCAACGAGCGCAGCTTTGCCAAAGAGACCAGCGCCACCCGCATGATTGCGGTGCTGGAAAGCCCGCAGGGCTGGATGAGCGAGGCCGAGCGCGACCAGGTGCTGCTCTCGTCCATTGCACCGGCGATGCAGTGGCTGCAGACCAAGCTGGGGGCCGATGCCAGGAGCTGGACCTGGGGCAGCCTGCACCAGGCGATCTTTGTGCACCCGCTCGCCGGTGTGGTGGACAGTGCCACCCAGCAAAGGCTCAATGTCGGCGTCGGCGGCATCGGCGGCTCCTGGGCTACGCCGATGGCCACCAGCTACAACGTGGACACCTACCAGCTGACCTCTGGCGCATCCTTCCGCATGGTGGTGGACGTGGGCAACTGGGACGCCTCGCGCGTGGTCAACACGCCAGGCCAATCGGGCAACCCCGCCAGCCCGCATTACCGCGACC
This sequence comes from uncultured Comamonas sp., assembly GCF_964277875.1. Taxonomy (NCBI): domain Bacteria; kingdom Pseudomonadati; phylum Pseudomonadota; class Betaproteobacteria; order Burkholderiales; family Comamonadaceae; genus Comamonas; species uncultured Comamonas sp. The sequence goes on along the minus strand of NZ_CAXYJV010000008.1, from coordinate 90,509 downwards.
TGGCCAACACCTGGGCCGCAGGCCAGTACTTTCCGCTGGCCTACTCGCGCAGTGCGGTGGAAAAAGCCACCCGCGAGCGCATTGCGTTGACACCGCAGTAAGCCACGGCGGCGCGGCAGCCCGCAAGGCGATGCAGGCCATCGTCGGATCGCCTGCATCGCCCTCTGCCCCCACAGGTCTGCGGGGGTGTGGGGCAGGTGCTTACAGCAGGGCCAACCGCAGACCTTCTGCCGAGAGCCCATAGGCCTGCATGAACACCTCATAGCGCGCATGCGTACGGGTGTCCTCGAGGGTCTCCATCCCCACGCTGTGCAGGTTGCCTTGCAGCCGCTGGCCTTCACGCAAGGGCTGGTTGCCCCATTGTTCGGCCAGCGCGTAGCTGCCATCGGCCAGCTGCAGGCCGATGAGGCCGGTCTGCGGCTGGTAGACCAAGATCTGTGCTTGCTCCATGGCGGGACTCCTTCGCAGTGGCAACCGGGTGGGCTAGGGCAACGGCGCCTTACTGGCCGCCCTTGGCGCGCGCATAGCTGTTCATCAGATTGCGGTAATCCGGAATGTGGTTGCTGAACAGGGTGCCCAGGCCTTCGACATCATTGCGCCAGTCGCGGTGCAGCTCACAGGCCACGCCGAACCAGGTCATCAGCTGCGCGCCTGCCGCCTCCATGCGGCGCCAGGCCGAATCGCGGGTGACTTCGTTGAAGGTGCCCGAGGCATCGGTCACCACGAACACGTCAAAGCCCTCTGCAATCGCCGCCAGAGCCGGGAAAGCCACGCAGACCTCGGTCACCACACCGGCAATGATCAGCTGCTTTTTGCCGGTGGCCTTGACGGCCTTGACGAAGTCCTCGTTGTCCCAGGCGTTGATCTGGCCGGGGCGGGCGATGAACGGTGCACGGGGATGGGCCTGGACCAGCTCAGGTACCAGCGGGCCATTGGGCCCATCTTCAAAGCTGGTGGTCAGAATCGTGGGTAGCTGGAAATAATTGGCCAGATCACTCAGCGCCAGCACATTGTTCTTGAACTTGTCGGGGTCGATGTCGCGCACCAGCGAGAGCAGACCGGTCTGGTGGTCCACCAGCAGCACGGCAGCATTGTCTTTGTCGAGGCGAACATAGGGCTTGGAGGTCATGGTCGTTCCTTTTCTGAAGCGCTGGCGGGACGGGCCCACCGCAAGCGTCTGCAACGAGGATTCGTGCTTAACGCCTGGAACGAATATTAGCGATGGAACGATCAACGATAAATCACTGAAATTCGCATTCATCGTTCAAAAAAATGAACGATTAGCATGGCTTGGCGCATAGCCCTTGCACAGCGGCCGCCCGCTGCCCAGCGGATAATTGCGCCCATGGTTAAACAGCGCATCGTAGTGGGGCTGAGTGGCGGCGTGGATTCGGCCGTCACCGCGTATTTGCTCAAAAAGCAGGGGCACGAGGTCGTCGGCATCTTCATGAAGAACTGGGAAGATGATGACGACAGCGAGTACTGCTCGTCCAACATCGACTTTGTCGATGCCGCAGCCGTGGCCGACGTGGTGGGCATCGAGCTGGAACACGTCAACTTTGCGGCCGACTACAAGGACCGGGTGTTTGCCGAGTTTCTGCGCGAATACCAGGCCGGCCGCACACCCAACCCGGATGTGCTGTGCAATGCCGAGATCAAGTTCAAGGCCTTTTTGGACCATGCCATGCGGCTGGGCGCCGAAAAGATTGCCACCGGCCACTACGCCCGCGTGCGCCAGAACCCCGGCACCCAGCTGTTCGAGCTGCTCAAGGGCCTGGACCCGGCCAAGGACCAGAGCTATTTTCTGCACCGCCTGAACCAGGCCCAGCTATCCAGATCGCTGTTCCCGGTCGGTGAGCTGAAGAAGACCGAGGTGCGCCGCATTGCCGAGGAAATCGGCCTGCCCAATGCCAAGAAGAAGGACTCCACCGGTATCTGCTTCATCGGCGAGCGCCCTTTCCGCGATTTTCTCAACCGCTACATCAGCCAGGAACCGGGTCCGATCCTCGACGACCGCAACCGCAAGCTGGGCAAGCATGTCGGCCTGTCGTTCTACACCTTGGGCCAGCGCTCGGGCCTGGGCATTGGGGGCGTGAAGGAAAAAGGCGCTGCCCGTGGCGCAGGCGAGCATGCGCCGTGGTTTGTGGCCCGCAAGGAGCTGGACAAGAACATCCTGCGCGTGGTGCAAGGCCATGACCACCCCTGGCTGCTGTCGCAGGCACTGGACGCCGACAACACCAGCTGGGTCGCCGGCCACCCGCCCGCTGCCGGCACCTATGGCTCCAAAACCCGCTACCGCCAGCCCGATTCGCCCGCGATCATTGGTGCCGATACGACGCCCGCGCAGTTCCACCTCGACTTCCCCGAGGCGCAATGGGCAGTGACGCCGGGCCAGTCCGCCGTGCTGTATGACGGCGAGGTCTGCCTGGGCGGCGGCATCATTGCCAGCGTGGCGCCTTCAACGGCCGCTTAAAAATCCAGCAGCTCAGGCGGGTGCGGCAGGCGCCTGCGCAGCGCCCGGCAGCTCATCGCGCAAGATCCAGGCGGCCTCCTGCGTGCAGGCATGTTCGGGGTAGCGGATCTTCATGCGCATGAACACGCGCACGGCCTGGTCGGGCTTGTTGGCGCCCTGCTTGAGCACGCGCACCGTCAGCTCCAGCGCCTGGGGCACCAGATCGCTGCCGGCATAGCTTTTCTCGAAACCATGGAGCAAGGCCAAGGTGTGCGGCAGTTGCATGCGCTTCCAGGCCATCTGTGCCAGTGCCAAGGCATGGCTGGCTTCGTTCAGCCGAAAGGCTTTGTCGCGCTTGTAGCAACTGCCCCAGACCTCTAGCGCATCGGCACTGCGCTGCTTGCGCAGCAGCAGCGCAACATAGCTTTGCGCATGGCGCGCCAGCTCGTCGCCCTTGTCGCTGAGCTTGAGCACGCGGTGGTAGCGGCGCTGGTCGGCCAGGCTGTCCGGTTCGCTGCGCTGCCATTCACGGGCTTCAGCCAGGGCGGCGTTCATGTCGCCGCTTTGCACCAGCTGGGCCACCTGGGCATCGCGGCGCTGGGCCAGCGCGGTCTGCGGGTCCACCACCGGCGCGCCGGCTTCGGCCTGCGGCGCCTTGTCCGGCGTGATGCCCAGCGCCGCATGGTTCTGGTACATCACATAGCCGATCATCGCGGCAATCACGCCGTTGAAATAGATCACGACAAAGGCCAGCAAAGGCGCCAGCAGCGCCTGGGGCACCACCGTGACCAACAGCGCAAAGGCCATCGGCACGCCCTGCATCAGCAGGAACAGAAACAGGCACAGCAGGCCATAGGGCAGACCGATGGCACCCATGGTGCCAAGCAGCAGGAAGGGGTTGATGGCCGCACGCAGGCTGCCGCTGGTGATCAGCACCATCAACGTGGCGGGGATCAGAAAGGACGAGAGCAGATCGCCCAGCGCCGCCAGCCCCGGGCTGACCCGGGCGAGCATGCCGATCAGAAAGCCATGCACCAGCAACACGCCAAAGAACTTCCAGGGCAGCACCTTGAGGTCGGCATCGCAGGGGTAGTCGTCGTAGTCGTTGCTGTCGAGTACGCCATGCGAGGCATAGGCCGCGATCTTGAACGCATGCCGGCTGATCGCCAGCAGCAGGCCCACCGCCACGACCAGGCCGATCAGCAGGCCCCACATCAGCATATAGGCGCAGAGCGACAGCACCAGCGCATACAGCAAGGGCTTGCGCTGCAATGGGAACAGGAAAAAGCTGTTGAGCTTGCGCCAGAACGGCTCAATCACCCATTGGGCGCTGTCAACCTCGTCGTCTTGCTGTGGAGAACGCAATGGGCCCATGGCCAGCCTTTCTGTCTGCAGCCCCCGCTGGCGCAGCATGGGAGCGATCATAAGGCATGGCTTCACGAAAACTTTACATGGCGCTGACGCTTAGAGGCGCTCGGCCAGCGTTCAGGTGCCCGCCTGGCTGAGCCAGCGCGTCACCGGTTCCTGCGGCGCGGCGCGCTGCAGCGCTGGCAGCCAGCGCCGGGCGTCATCCAGCCGGCCGGCCTTGGCCAGGCCATTGGCCACCAGGGCCAGGGTCGCGGGCCAGTGCGGGTGGTCGGCGGCGTGCTCCAGCTGCTGGCAGATCTTCTGGGCATCGTCCCATTCGCCCAGGCGGACAAAGCTGCGCGCCAGCGCATGCAGGCTGTTGTCGCTGATGCGCGGGGCGGGCCGGGCGCGGTTCACATAGGTTTGCCAGCTGTGGTGCTGGAGCCGGCGCAGCGCCTCGGTGTTGGCTGGCAGCTTGAAGATGGCGCGGGCCGCGCGGTGGAAATCCTCGCTGCCCGGCGCATGGCGGGCGCTTTCAAACCAGGCGCGCAAGATGGCCGCATCGGCCGGCGCCAGCTTGGCCGCCTGGCGCCAGGCGGGGGCAGCCAGCTCGAAGGCCAGCGCATCGGTGTGCTTTTGCGCGCGTTGCACGGCGGCGGCCAGTGCGGCGCTCTGGGCCTGGGCCTGCTGCTTGTCACGGGCGGCCACCTCGACCACCGACTCCTTGCGCCGCAGCTGCAGGTACAAGGCCATCAGCAGGCCGCCGGCCAGCAGGCCGCCAAAGTGCGCCATATAGGCCACGCCCTGCTGCCCCAGAAAATGCTGGGCCAGCTCAAAGCCCATCCACACCGGCAGCACCACCAGCGCGGGCCAGGTGGCGTAGTTGAAGTAGAAGGCCAGCATGTAGAAAAAACGGATGCGGCGCATGCGGTAGAGCACCACATACATGGCCATCAGCCCGGCAATCGCGCCCGACGCGCCCAGCCCATAGCTGCCAGAGCCGGCATAGAACAGACCGGCAAACAGCGAGGCGCTGACACCGGCGGCCAGGTAGAAGCACAGGTAGAGCCCGGCACCCAGCGCCATCTCCAACGTAAAACCGAACAGAAACAAAAACACCATATTGCCCAGCAGGTGGCTGGTGCTGCCGTGCAAAAAGGTGGAGGTCAGCGCCTGCAGGGGCTGCAGGCCGGCACCGGCTTCATAGCTCATCGCCCAGCGGGCGGTGAAGGGAGCGGGCTCCAGCGGTGCAAAGCGGGCGCGGGCGGCCTGCCATTCGGCATGCAGCGGATCGCCTGCCTGGATCACCTCGCCGGCCAGCAGCTGGCGGCGAAAACGGCCTTCCTGCTGCATCAGCAGGTAGATCTGGCCGTAGTCCTGTTTTTTTTGCAGGCCCTGCACCATGCGCACCATCTGCGGTTGGATGCGGCTGTCCGGGTTGCGGCTTTGTGCGTCGAGGTACTTCACAAAGGCCGGCACCTCGATCGCCGGCAGCGCCGTATGCGCATAGGTTTTGGAGGCCCGCTCTGCCGCCCGCTCCTCACCCCCTTGCCAGACCCAGAATACCAGGCAGTTGATCGCAATCAGCAGCACCGTCATCCAGGGCGGCGACTGCCAGGAGGGCTTGTTTTCCAGCGGGATGGCGATGAACATGGCGCCTATTGTGCAGTGGCCCTGCGGCGGCAGGCTGCCGCGCCGGGCACAGCCGGCCGCAGTGTTGGATTTTTGCGTTAGCCCATAGCGCAGATGCGGTGCAACGCCGGCTTGGCCACGCGCACATAGTCCTGGGCATTGAGCACCATCGAGCGGTCCAGCCGCCCGGCATTGAACGCGATGTCGGCATGGCGCTCCACCAGGTCCGGGTCCACCACCAGGGCTACCTGCGGGCCCGGGCTGAACGGTGGAATGGCGCCGATCACGCAGCCGGTCCGCTCGGTGGCTTCTTCCGCGCTGGCCATCGTCATCTTGGGCAGGCCCAGCGCGGCCGCCAGCAGGCGAAAGTCCAGCTTCTGGTCGCCCGGCAGCACCGCCAGTACCCAATGCTCGGCATTGCGGGTCTTGCACAGCATGGCCTTGGCACCCTGGCCCGGCGTGGTGCCCCGGATGCGCGCCACCTCGTCCGATTTGCCCTCGGCCGGGTGGCTCAGCACCCGAAAGCGGGCGCCCTCGCCTTCCAGCAACTGCTGCAGCTGCTCAAACACGCTCATCGCTGCACTCCCGGCGCCACCACCGCGCCTTGCACCTGGTGCTGTGCCAGCGCCTGGGCCACAAAGCCGCTGGCCTTGGCCTCTTCAACAAACGCGGCCAGCCATTGGAGGGCGGCGTCGCCCCGGTCCCTGGGCAGGCCCATGGCCTGCTGGATCAGCATGAAATGCCCGGGCAGCATGCGCAGACCCGGGTGGCTGGCGACCGCAGCTTCCAGCTGCACCTTGACGCCCGCAGCCACATCGCCCCGGGGTTGCAGATAGACATCGACCACCGCCGGCGAGGTGGGCGCCCGCAGGATGCGGGCGTGTTTCAGCGCCCGGCTCAGGTACAGGTCATAGGCACTGCCCTGGCCCACCACCACTTCGTGCGCCGCCACATCCACCTGCGCGTTGTCGGTCAGCGCCGAATCGCTGCGCACCATGTAGGCGCCCTCGATCAGCACATAGGGCGCAGAAAAACCAATGCCCGCGCCGCGCACCGGGTCCACCGCAAAAAAGCCGACATCGGCCTGGCCCTGGGTGACCGCATCGACCGAATGGGCAGCGGCCTCAAACAGCTGCAGATCCAGCGGCAGCCCCAGCTGGGCCGCCATGCGCGCCGCCAGATCGACGGAAACGCCTGCGGCCGAGCCATCGGCCCGTTTGTGCGCCAGCACAGGATTGCCTACATTGATGGCCGCGCGCAGGCGGCCCCTGGGGGCGATGAGGGAAGCGATATCGGTGGTCTCTGTCATGGACGCTTTCGGACAAGGTGGAACAAAGGGCGTCGCGCTGCGCTGGGCCGACGCTCGGCGCGCAGGCACGCCGCAGCCCCCACATTCTCCCTCTGCCGGCATGGCCTGTGGCGCATAGGCCTCTGCACGGTGCTGAATGCCTGCCGCGACGTCGTCCAAAGCGCATACGGACCGGGCAGCCAACCGGTGGCGCAGCAAGACGTTTACGCTTTGAATCACAACAGCTTTTGACAGCCTACCTTTCAGTAGGTACATTCGAAAAATCAAATGAAATAGTATTTTTAATAGTTTTTATAAATGAATATGTCCACCTACGAAAAAATCATCGAGTTGGCCAATGTCTATATCCAGCAGCGTGGCTTCCAGGGCTTCAGCTACGCAGATCTGGAATCCGGCATTGGTATCCGAAAGGCCAGCATCCACCACCATTTCCCCAGCAAGACAGATCTGGGCCTGGCTTACTGTGCCTACAAGACCGCGCAGTTCGACCAGTTGCAAGCCGAGCTGAACCAATTGCCTGCGGGAGTGCAGCGGTTGCAGGGCTACCTGGAGGCCTTTTCGGACTGCGCTGCGCAAGGGCAGATGTGCGGCGTCTACGCGATGCTGTCAGACAGCCATCTCCTGCTTCCGGAGCTGCAGATTGCCGTGTTCCGGCTCGCACAGAAGGAGCAGCACCTGCTGCAGGACATCCTTGCAGCCGGTCAGCAATCTGCACAGCTCCAGGCTGCGCTGCCCGCTGCCGAGCTGGCAATGATGGTCAGCGCGGCGCTCAAAGGCGCGCTCTTGCTCAACCGCATTCCCCCACACGATGCCTATGCCGGCGCCGTCCAAGCCATCGTCCACTGGCTCAGCGCTGGTACCCATCCGCCCACCCCCGCCTTGAAACAGGAGACCCCATGAAAAACGCCATCCACCGCTTTGTGCATTCCGATGCCGACCTCACCCTGCTGCGGCTTTCCGTCATCTTTATCTTTGCGCTGTTCGGCACCTTCAAATGGTTTGATTTCGAGGTCAGCGAGTTGGAGCCGCTGATCTCCAGCACCTGGCTCAGCTTTCTCTACACCCTGTTTGGCGTGCACGGAGGCAGCTACTTTCTCGGCGTTGTCGAAACCCTGGCCTTTGTGGCCTTGGTCGTCGGTTTCAAGAAACCGGCCTTCGGTATCGTGGGCTCGGCCATCGTCATCGTGACAGGCATCACGACGCTGAGCCTGCTGCCGCAACTGACCATGCTGGACGGCTTCATCGTCAAGGACGTGTTGCTGCTCGGCGCAGGGGCCGTACTGCTCAAATTCGACCTGCGCCGCCATCTACGCATCCAGCAGGCCAGCGCGCCCGAGGGCGCATCAGCGCTCCCGGCGCAAGGCGTCCGCCAGACCTAGCAGACTGCGGGAGAGCCCCCCTTTTGCTCGGCCATCAAAATAGCCCGCGGCTGGTCAGGCGCGGGCTCGTCATTCATTGCGAAACAGGCAGCGGCTGTTTAGAACGGTTGTGCCCACTAAAAAGTGGTCTAGCTTCGCGAAATTCTCATTGGTATTGGCCCATTCTTTCCCATCGAGTTCTTCTTCTTACTATTAGGGCGTTGTCAAAATCACGGTCAACGCATGGTTAATGTAGTAGTTGCTGCGCCCCGCTTTCTGTTTTAGTAAAAAACCTGTCTCCGTCAGAGCATCCAGATACTTCGTCGCCGTCAACCGTGATACCTGCAGGTCGTTTTGCATGAACTCAATCTTGGTATACGGGTGCATGAACAAGCTGTTGATGAGGTCTTGGCTGTAGAACTTGTGCTGCTCCCGAATGCGGTGCTTGTAATCAAACAAGGCATCCCGAATGGCAATCACCGTCTTCACCGTCTGCTGGGCTGTCTGCTCCACTGCCTCTAGCATGTACAGCACCCAGTCCTCCCACGCATCGTCGTCACGCACCGCCTGCAGCAGGCGGTAATACTCAGCCTTGGTTTGCACAATATGGCGGCTCAGGTACAACACCGGAATGTCCATCAGCCCCTCTTTGACCAAATACAGCACATTCAAAATGCGCCCCGTTCGGCCATTGCCATCATAGAAGGGGTGAATGCTCTCAAACTGGTGGTGAATCAGCGCCATCTTGATAAGCGGGTCTACGGGCACTGCCTCGGGGTCGTTGATGACCTGCTCCAAATCGCGCATCAGCCCTACGATGGCATCTGGCTCCTGCGGCGGTGTGTACACCGTGCGACCTGCGCCATCCTTCAAGGCCGTGCCGGGCAATTTGCGAAAGCCTGCATGGTTGCGCTCCAGTGCACGCTGCATCTCGATCAGATGGTTGGCTGTCAGCAAGCCAGTCTCTTTCACCAGCCGGAAGCCCGTATACAACGCCTGCCGGTAACTCAGCACCTCTTTGCTGGCGGCAGACAGTTTGCTCTCAAGGGACACCTCGTCTTTGAAGAGCGCATCGTGCGTGGTGACAATGTTCTCAATCTCTGAGCTGTCCTTGGCCTCCTGCAAACCCAAGGTGTTGATGAGAATGCCTTGATTGGGTATGGCCGCAGCAATGCCCTTCAGCTCCGCCAGCTTGCGGCTGGCGCTGGCCAACTTCTTGAGGATGGGGGCGGTGTCAAAGCGCTCGGCCCGCAGCGCGGCAAGGGATTCCATCAAGTCAGCAGAACATGTATAGAAAACGCCAATTCTTATACATATCGCCGCCCACGTGTATAGAAAGCTGCGTTTAATGCAGCTTTTCGCGCAACGCGGCCTCCATCTGCATAGCTAACTGCGGTCATCTATACACATTGACCGCATGCTGCGTAAGCCCTGCATGATGAGGCACTGCGCGGCTGCAGGGGCCCAACGCTACCAAGGGGCATCCAACACGCAGGATGTACATAAGAAGTGCTACCTGCGAGGGGCCATTCCAATCACCCCACAAACGAGCGAAGCTGTGCAAAGAGCTGGCATTTGCTCACCGCGATGAAGCGGTCAAGGCGCGTGGGAGGTTGGGGCGGGCTATCTGGAAAAGATGGAGGGGCTACCCTCTTGGTCTCTGGTAGAGGCCAAGATGAATTGCTCCAAGCGTCTGGGCGAGAAGGTGATGGCCAGGACGTTTGAGCGCCAAGTGCCCGAGCTCAATATTCGAGCGTCAATCCTCAATCATTTACCGCGCTGGCCACGCCCCCAGACGGTCGCTGCTGCATAAATCCAGTGGAAACGAGGATGTCTCAGCTTATGGCCGAGGTATGCAGCAACGCCGGTAGGACTTAGAACGGAATATCGTCATCCATATCGTCAAAGCCCGACGCAGCGCGTGGGGCCGGCGCTGGCATGGGCGCCGGTGCTGGACGGGGAGGTGGCGCCTGGCGGGGTGCGGCCGCTGGGGCCATGGCCGGTGCCGGGGCGCGGCGCTGGTAGTTGCCAGCGGGTGCACCGCCGCCGCCTTGGTCGCCGTAGCCGCTGTCGCCATAGCCGTAGTCATCACCACCGCCCTGGCCGCCACCGCCGCCCTGGCCTTGGCGGCTGCCCAGCATTTGCATGGAATCAGCGCGGATTTCCGTCGCATAGCGCTCCTGGCCGGTGGCCTGGTCGGTCCACTTGCGGGTGCGCAGGCTGCCTTCCACATAGACCTGGCTGCCCTTGCGCAGGTACTGGCCGACGATTTCAGCCAGACGGCCATTGAACACCACACGGTGCCACTCGGTGGCTTCCTTGTTCTCGCCGGTGTTCTTGTCGCGCCAGCGGTCGGTGGTGGCGATGGTGACGTTGGCTACCTGGTCGCCCGAGGGGAAGGTGCGGATTTCAGGGTCGCGGCCGAGGTTGCCGACGATGATGACTTTGTTGACGGATGCCATGGTTCAGGTTTTTCCTTTGAAAAATGGGCGCCTACTATGCGTTGGCAGTGTTGCAGGCATTGCAGCCTTCAAAGCGCCCATCACCGAGATACAGGGGCGTATCCTACCCCAAAGCGGCCAGGCATTTCTTGCCCAGTACCCGCAGATTCTGCAAAGGGGCCTGACGGGCCGGCCCCATTCCCAGCCAGCGCTTACTTTTGTGCAGCGCCAGCGGCGGTGCGGGCCAGCGGTTGCAAGGGCCAGGTCAGCACCAGCCACAGCAGCGCCAAGGCGCTGGTGGCGATGAACAAATCGGTCACACTGCCCCAGCGGGTCAGCACCCCACCCAACGCGCCGCCGGCAAACAGGCCCAGCGATTGCAAAGTGTTGTAACTGCCCAGCGCCGCACCACGCAGGGAGGCTGGCGCCATGCGCGACACCAGGCTCGGCTGCGTCGCCTCCAGCGCATTGAAGCCGCAGAAAAACACGAACAGCAGCACCCCCATCAGCCACAGCGTGGGCGCCTGGCCGGAGGTCGCCACCAGCCCCAAGGCTATTTGCACCAGGGCCACCAGCCCGATCGAGCCCAGCAGCGCGCCGCGCAGGTAACCGCGCCGCTCCAGCGCAAACAACCCGCCCATCAGCACAAAGGACAGCACCACGGCCGGCAGGTAGACCTGCCAGTGCTCGGCCTTGGGCAGACCCGCAGCCACCAGCATCGCGGGCACGGCCACCCACATCGACATCTGCACCGTGTGCAACACAAACACCCCGGCGTTGAGCCGCACCAGATCGGCATGGCGAAACACCTCACGCAGGCCGCCGCGTGCGCCGCCCCGGTGCTCAAGCGGCTCCGGCGGCACCACCCACAGCACCACGGCAATGCCGCCCAGCGCCAGGCCGCAGGTCATCAAGAACAGGCCGCTCAGGCCGATATGCACGACCAGCAGCGGGCTGAGCACCAGCGCCAGCGCAAACATCAGCCCAATGCTCGCGCCCACCAGCGCCATGGCCTTGGTGCGCACCACATCGCGGGTCTGGTCGGCCAGCAGCGCCGTGACGGCGGCGGACACGGCGCCCGCGCCTTGCAGCGCCCGGCCCAGCAGCAAGGTATGCAGGTTGCCGGCCATGCCGGCGATCAGACTGCCGGCGGCGAACACCAGCAGGCCCAGCACGATGACCTTCTTGCGCCCGTAGCGGTCAGACGCCATGCCCAGCGGCAGTTGGCAGACGGCCTGGGTCAGGCCATAGACACCCATGGCCAGCCCGACCAGCGCCGGGTCATCACCACCAGGGTATTTGTGGGCCTCCAGCGCGAACACCGGCAGCACCAGGAACAGGCCCAGCATGCGCAATGCAAAGATCAGCGCCAGGCTGAAGCTGGCGCGCCGCTCGGCCGGCAGCATGGCCGTGGATGAAGAAACAGAAGTGAGAGACAAGGGCGATACGCTGGCAAACAAGGGACGGATGGCGACGATCGCCAGCGGCAAGTGTAGAGCGCAGCCGCAAGCCCTGCTGGCAGACGGAATCTACGCGGCTGCAGGCCCTTCAGAAACGATAGCTGGGCGCAAAGCTGCAGCAAGCCCCCACCTCGGTTTTGGCGGCAAGTTGTAGGCCGCTCCCCTGGGGCGGCGCCCGGTTTATCCGCAAAGCATGTGCAGCGATACCCGGCAGATTGCACAACGAACGGGCAGGCTGGCTATCATGAGGGGTTTTGGATCCTGACGCCCACATGCCACCACGCACCCCCACCGACCCATCCGCTGCCATCGACCTGCACCACGAACTCGGCGTGTCCGAGGCGCGCCAGGACGACAGCCGCTACCTGGGTGCGCGGCTGGCACACAGCCGCATCGCCATCCGTGGCGCGCGCACGCACAACCTCAAGAACATCGACCTGGACATCCCCCGCCACCAGCTGGTGGTGATCACCGGGCTATCCGGCTCGGGCAAATCCAGCCTGGCCTTTGACACCTTGTATGCCGAAGGCCAGCGCCGCTATGTCGAGAGCCTCTCGGCCTATGCGCGCCAGTTTCTGGGCCGGCTGGACAAACCCGATGTCGACCTGATCGAGGGCCTGTCGCCGGCCATCTCGATCGAGCAGAAGGCGACCAGCCACAACCCGCGCTCGACCGTGGGCACGGTCACCGAAATCCATGACTACCTGCGCCTGCTGTACGCCCGCGCAGGCACGCCCTTCTGCCCCGACCACAACCTGCCGCTGGCGGCCCAGACCGTCAGCCAGATGGTGGATGCCGTGCTGGCCCTGCCCGAGGACACCAGGCTGATGGTCCTGGCGCCAGTGGCGCGCGGCAAGAAGGGCGAGTTCGTCGAGCTGTTTGCCCAGATGCAGGCGCTGGGCTATGTGCGCTTTCGGGTCGATGGCCAGATGTACGAGCACGAGACCCTGCCCGCGCTGGCCAAGAACGAGAAGCACGACATCGACGTGGTCATCGACCGGATCAAGGTACGCGCCGGGCTGCAGCAGCGCCTGGCCGAAAGCATTGAGGCCGCGCTGCGCGTGGGCGGCAACGAAGGCAATGGCCGGGTGCTGGCGCTGGAGATGGACACCGGCAAGGAGCACTTGTTCAGCAGCAAGTTCTCCTGCCCGGTCTGCAGCTATGCGCTGGCCGAGCTGGAGCCGCGCCTGTTCTCCTTCAACTCGCCCCAGGGCGCCTGCCCGTCGTGCGACGGCCTGGGCCTGCATGAGGTGTTCGACGTCGAGCGTGTGGTGGCCTTCCCCACGCTCAGCCTGGCCAGCGGCGCCATCAAGGGCTGGGACCGGCGCAATGGCTACTATTTTGCGATGCTCGAAAGCCTGGGCCGCCACTACCAATTCGACATCGAGCAGCCTTTCGAGAGCCTGCCCGAGGCGGTGCGCCAGGTGGTGCTCTATGGCTCGGGCGACGAAGAAATTGCCTTCAAGTACGAGCTGGCCAGCGGCGAGAACGCCGGCAAGATGGTCACGAAGAAGCACCCGTTTGAAGGCATTCTGCCGAACATGACGCGGCGCTACCGCGAGACCGATTCGAGCATCGTGCGCGACGAGCTGGCGCGCTACCAGAGCGTGCAGCCCTGCCCGGATTGCCACGGCGCGCGCCTGCGCCGCGAGGCGCGCTTTGTGCGCGTGGGCGACGGCGACCAGGCCCGTGCAATCCAGGACATCAGCCAGGTCACCCTGAGCGAGGCCCACGCCTGGTTCACCACGGTGCAGCTGACGGGCGCCAAGGCCGATATTGCTGCCCGGGTGATCCAGGAGATCAGCACGCGGCTGCAGTTCCTCAACGATGTGGGCCTGACCTACCTGAGCCTGGCACGCAGCGCCGAGACCCTCTCGGGCGGCGAGGCGCAGCGCATTCGCCTGGCCTCGCAGATCGGCTCGGGCCTGACCGGCGTGATGTATGTGCTCGACGAGCCCTCGATCGGCCTGCACCAGCGCGACAACGACCGCTTGATCGCTACCTTGCAGCACCTGCGCGACATCGGCAACAGCGTGATCGTTGTCGAGCACGACGAGGACATGATGCGCGCGGCCGACCAGATCATCGACATGGGCCCGGGCGCCGGCGTGCACGGCGGCCAGATCATGGCCCAGGGCCGCTATGCCGACATCTGCGCCCATCCGCAGTCGCTCACCGGCCAGTACCTGAGCGGCCAGAAATCGATTGCCGTGCCTGCGCGCCGCACGCCCTGGCTGCCGGTGCTGGCCAGCACCGTGGGTGCACCGGTGGGCAAGGCCGTGGCGGACAAGAGCGGCTCGCAGTTCCCCACGGTGCGCACCTCGCTGGAGAAAAAGCCCAGCGGCAAGGCCAGCAGCGCCAAGGGCCGCAGCGCGCAGGAAGCAGCGCCCGCCCCGGTGGACCCGCATGCGGTGCAAAGCCTGCGCCTGGTGGGCGCCAGCGGCCACAACCTGCGCGATGTGACGGTGGATTTCCCCGTCGGCCTGTTCACCTGCGTGACCGGCGTCTCGGGCTCGGGCAAGTCGACCCTGGTCAACGACACCTTGTATGCCGCAGCGGCCCACAAGATCAACCGCGCCCAGGGCGATGTTGCGCCCTACCGGGAGATCGAAGGCCTGGATTATTTCGACAAGGTCATCAATGTGGACCAAAGCCCGATTGGCCGCACGCCCCGCAGCAACCCGGCAACCTACACGGGTCTGTTCACCCCCATCCGCGAGCTGATGGCCGAGACCAACACTGCCAAGGAGCGCGGCTATGGCCCGGGGCGCTTCAGCTTCAACGTAGCCGGCGGCCGCTGCGAGGCCTGCCAGGGCGATGGCATGGTGAAGGTGGAGATGCATTTTCTGCCCGACGTCTATGTGCCCTGCGACATCTGCCACGGCCAGCGCTACAACCGCGAAACCCTGCAGGTACAGTGGAAGGGCCGCAATATTGCGCAGATCCTGGAGATGACGGTGGAGGATGCGCACGACTTCTTCCGCGATGTACCCACCATTGCCCGCAAGCTGCAAACCCTGCTGGATGTGGGCCTGAGCTATATCCGCCTGGGCCAGAGCGCCACCACCTTGTCGGGGGGCGAGGCCCAGCGCGTCAAGCTGGCGCAGGAGCTGTCCAAGCGCGACACCGGCCGCACGCTCTACATCCTCGATGAGCCCACCACCGGCCTGCATTTTGCCGATATCGACCTGCTGCTCAAGGTGCTGCACCAGCTGCGCGATGCGGGTAATACGATTGTCGTCATCGAGCACAACCTTGACGTCATCAAGACGGCTGACTGGGTCATCGACATGGGGCCGGAAGGCGGCGCCGGTGGCGGACAACTGGTGGCCCAGGGCACGCCCGAGCAGGTGGCGGCCAACCCGGCCAGCCATACCGGCCGCTATCTGGCGCCCTACCTGAAGCGCTGAGCCCATTGGGCGATGCAACCACCACGACCTGGAGCGCCACCGCGATGCCGACCCAACTGATGTTCCGCACCGCAGCCCTTGCCGACCTGCCCGCCATCATCGCCTTGCTAGCCGATGATGCGCTGGGCCGCGAGCGCGAGGTGCTGACCGACCCGCCCGATGCGCGCTATACCGCAGCCTTTGATGCGATCTGCGCCGATGCGAACCAGCGCCTGGTGGTGGCGGAGTTGAACGGGCAGGTGGTCGGCACCCTGCAGCTGTCTTTTGTGCCCGGCTTGTCGCACACGGGCGCCTGGCGTGGCCAGATCGAATCGGTGCGCATTGCGGCAGAACTGCGCGGCGCCGGCGCGGGCCAGCAGATGCTGGAATGGGCGGTGGCGCAGTGCCGGGAGCGGGGCTGCGCGGTGGTGCAGCTGACCACCGACAAAAGCCGGGCCGATGCGCACCGTTTCTATGAAAAGCTGGGCTTTGTGCCCAGCCATCTGGGTTTCAAGCGCAAGCTTTAAGTGCCCGAGGGCGTGAGGCGGATGAGCTTGCCATCGGGCCCATCGGTCAGCAGGTAGACCAGGCCATCGGCACTCTGGCGCACATCGCGGATGCGCTCACCGAGGGATTCATAGAGCCGCTTCTCGCCCGTCACCTTGCCGTCCTTGACCGTCAGCTGGGCGACGCTGCGCGACTTGAGGCCGCCGACCAGCAGGCTGCCTTTCCAGGCCGGGCCATAGCGGTCGCTCGTGACAAAGGCCATGCCCGACGGTGCAATGCTGGGCACCCAGTAGTGCAAGGGCTGCTCCATGCCGGCCTTCTGCGTTCCTTCGCCGATCTTGCCGCCGCCGTATTCCTCGCCATAGGTGATCACCGGCCAGCCATAGTTCTTGCCGGGCTGGGGCCGGTTGATCTCGTCGCCGCCCTGGGGGCCGTGCTCGTGCTGCCACAGGCTGCCATCGGCGGCCACGGCCAGGCCCTGGCTGTTGCGGTGGCCATAGCTGTAGATTTCCGGCAGCGCATCCTGGCGGCCCACATAGGGGTTGTCCTTGGGCACGCTGCCATCCTTGGCGATGCGCACCAGCTTGCCGTGGTGGTTGTTCAGGGTCTGCGCATCGTTGCGCAACGAGAAGCGGTCGCCCAGGCTGAGGAACAGGTTGCCATCAGGCGTCTCGGCAATGCGGCAGCCAAAGTGGGCATTGCTCTTGGCCTTGGGGCGCTGGCTGAACAGGACCTTGACCTCGTCGAGCTGGCGCTCATCGGCCGCAATGCGCGCCGTGGCCAGCGCCGTGCTGTTGGTGCCCGCCTGGGGCCCGGCTTCGCTGAAGCAGAAATAGATGCGGCGGTTGCTGGCAAACTGGCTGTCGGCCACCACATCGAGCAGGCCGCCCTGGCCGGCATCGACCACCTTGGGTACGCCCTGCAGCTCGGACTGCTTGCGGCCATCGGCATCGAGCAGCCAAAGCTTGCCGCCGCGCTCGGTCAGCAAAAAGCGTTTGTCCGGCAACGGCGCAATGGCCCAGGGGTTGAGGTAGCCGCTGCCCACCACCGTGGGTTGGGGCAGCGCGGGCGCCACCGTTTGTGCTTGCGCAGTGCTGGCCGCACAGACGGCCAGCAGCCCGCTGGCGCCCAGCGCCCATGAATGAAAACCCTTGCGTGCCTGTTTCTGTCTCATGTTTGCCCTTTGCGAAGTGTCACTGACCTTACCATGCTGACCATGGATACCCCCAACAGTTCCCCTTCGGCCACCCCCACCCCGTCAGCCTCTGCCGCCGCCCGCCCGGCCGTCTGGGATTTTGTCGTCATCGGCGCCGGCATGGCCGGCAGCGCCACCGCCTGGCACCTGTCCAGCAGCGCCCAGGTGCTGGTGCTGGAGCAGGAATCCCAACCCGGCTACCACACCACCGGCCGCTCGGCCGCGCTGTTCGAAGAGCACTATGGCCCAGCCCAGGTGCAAGCGCTCACCCGGGCCAGCCGCGCGTTTTACGAGCAGCCGCCGGCCGATTTTGCCGAGCAGGCGCTGGTCAGCCCCCGGGGGGTGCTGTATGTGGCGACACCCGAGCAATTGCCCGCACTGCAAGCCGCCTACGACGAGGCGCGCCAGCATTCGCCCGGCGCCCGCTGGCTGGACAAGACCGAACTGAAAGCCTTCTTGCCGGCCTTGAACACCGAGGTGCTCGAAGCCGGTTTTACCGACGACGGCGCCCGCGATATCGATGTGCATGCGCTGCACCAGGGCTTTTTGAAGGGCATGCGCCGGCGCGGCGGCCAGCTGTGGAACGATGCACGGGTGCAGAGCCTGCACTGGGATGCCGGCGCCAGCCGCTGGCAGATCGGCCTGGCCGATGGCCGCCAGCTGCAGGCCCGCCATGTCGTCAATGCCGCCGGTGCCTGGGCCGATGAACTGGGCCAGATGGCTGGTGCCGCTGCGATTGGCCTCACACCCAAGCGCCGCAGCGCCTTCACCTTTGCGGTGCCCGAGGGCATGGACGGCCAGCACTGGCCGGCCGTCATCGATATTGGAGAGCAGTGGTATTTCAAGCCCGATGCCGGCCAGCTGCTGGGCTCGCCCGCCAATGCCGATGCCACCCACCCGCATGATGTGCAGCCCGAGATGCTCGACATTGCCGAGGGCATTGACCGCATCATGCAGGCCAGCCACTTCGAGATCCGCCGCCCCGGCCACAGCTGGGCGGGCCTGCGCTCCTTTGTCGCCGATGGCGAGATGGTGATCGGCTGGGATGGCCAGGCGCCGCAGTTTCTGTGGGTGGCCGCACAGGGCGGCTACGGCATCCAGAGCGCCTATGGCTACGGCCTGCTGGCGCGCAACCTGGCCTTGCATGAGCCGCTGGACCCGGCGCTGGCAGGCCAGGGTGTGCAGCCTGAGGCACTGTCGCCCACGCGCAACTTGCGCTGAGAGCCACCAACACAACCCTTGATACGTCGTTACCCAACCTTGTCGTACGTTGTACTGCCTGCGGCAGGGTGCCTCGTCTCAACCGCAAACCTGCGGTTTGCTGGGCCGTGTTAGAGGCTCTGAATAGCGCAGTGCCAGCACGCAGCCGCGCTTGCTGGCACACTGCTGGAAAACTTTGAATAACATCCGGCGCTGCGCACACCAGCGCCTCCAGCCATGTCCGCTTCCAGCTCCCCCGTCCCCTTCCGCCCCACTGACCTCGCGCTGGCGCTGGTCGTGGTGGTGGTCTGGGGCATCAACTTTGTGATCATGAAATGGGGGTTGCAAAGCCTGACCCCGTTCGAGCTGGGCGCCCTGCGCTACCTGTGCGCAGCCTTTCCGCTGGTGCTGTTCATCAAGCCGCCGCGCGTGCACTGGCGCTGGGTGGTGCTGTTTGGCCTGCTGCAAGGCGTGGGCCAGTTCGGCTTTCTGTTCACCGCGCTCAAGGTGGGCATGACGGCGTCGCTCGCCAGCGTGGTGCTGCAGACCCAGGTGTTTCTTACCGCCGTCTGGACCTGGGTGCTGCTGCGCGAGCGGCCCGGCCGCCCGCTGGTGGCGGGCATGGGCATTGCGGCGCTGGGCCTGGCCTGCCTGCTGATCAATGAGCTGCGCAGCAATGGCGCCGGTGGCACCACCTTGGCTGGCCTGCTGCTGGTGCTGTGCGCGGCCACCTCCTGGGCCTGCTCGAACGTGGTGGTGCGCCTGGCGCAAAAGGAAAACGCCCGCTACGACCCGGTGAGCTTTATCGCCTGGAGCAGCTTGATGCCGATCATTCCCTTCATCGGGCTGAGCGCCTGGTTGGACGATGGCAGCGTCGGCAAGTGGCTGCAGGCCGAGACCTGGCAGCAGATCCCGTGGCTGGCCTGGGCCTCCATCGCCTACCTGGGCTGGGTGGCCACCATCGTCGGCTACGGGCTGTGGACCAAACTGATCCAGCGCTACTCTGCCAACCGCGTGGCGCCCTTCAGCCTCTGCGTGCCAGTGATCGGGCTGACCACCGGCATGCTGGTGCTGGGCGAGACGGTGACAGCCTGGCAATGGGCCGGCGCGGTGTTTGTCGTGCTGGCCCTGGTGGTCGTGGTCTGGGGCGGCCGCTGGCTGCAGGCGGCGCGGCGCTAGCTCAGCGGTCGTCGATCTTCGCAGCCTCGACGATCTGCTGGTACTTGCCCACCTGGGCTTTCAAGAAAGCGCCCATGTCCTGGCCCGGTGCAGCCACCACGTTGCCACTGGCTTCGAGCTTGGCCCGAAAACCCGGCGATTGCAGCGTGTCGGACAGCGCCCCGCGCAACGCAGCCAGCACGTGGGGCGGCAGCTTGGCCGGGCCCATCAGCGCAAACCAGCTGTTGATATCGACCTTGGCAAACGCCGAAGTCTCGGCCAACGCAGGGATATCGGGCGTCACGGGGGAGCGCCTGGCCTCGGTCGTGCCCAGCGCCACCACCTTGCCGGCACGGATGTGCGGCAGGCCCGAGGACAGCACAAACACGCCAAATTCGAGGCTGCCGCCCAGCAGGTCATTGGTCAGCGGAGCCACGCCTTTGTACGGCACATGGGCCATCGTCACATCGCCGGCCTGCTGCACCATCTCACCGGCGATATGCAGCGCTGTGCCCACGCCCGAGCTGCCATAGCTGTACTTGCCGGGGTTCTGCCGCAGCAGGCTGAGGAACTCCTGCGTGTTCTTGACCCCGCTGGCCTGCGATGCGACCAGCACCATCGGCTGCGTCGCCACCAGGCTGATGGGCGTGAAATCCTGAAACACGCGGTACCTGATGGCCTTGTTGATCAGCGGCGCAATCGCCATCTCGTTGTTGGCCGCCAGCAGCAGGGTGTAGCCATCGGCGGGTGCCCGGGCCACCTTCTGCGCGCCGATCGCACCACCGGCACCGCCGAGGTTCTCGATCACCACCGGCTGCTTGAGCCGCTGCGCCAGCTCGGTGCCGACCAGGCGGCCCACCGCATCGGTGCTGCCGCCGGGCGGGTAGGCAATCACCAAGGTAATGGGCTTGTTCGGGTAGTGCGCAGCCGCTTGCGCGCCTGCCGCCATGCTGGCTGCCCATGCCAGCAGACCGACGGTGGCCGCAAGGCGGGGGCGAGAAAAAAGCGCTGGGAGCATCGGGAATCCTTGTGGCGGGTGGGAGCGTCGTCAGAGGAAAAGCGGCAGGCCGCATTGTGTCTTGGCGCAAGAGGCCCGCGCCCTGTCCCGGAAAAGAAGCAGGGTCCGTGCCAGCGTGCAGCACGGACCCTGTTGTCCTGGGCCTAGGATGTGTTTATTCCACGGCGTTCAGCAGATCGCGGGTCTTGATCGCAGCGGCGCGCGCGGCGCTGGCAAAGTCTTCGCCGCTGCTCGCGTACAGGATGGCGCGCGAGGAGTTGATGATGATCGGGCCGCCGCCAATGCGGGCCGCCTTGACGGTGGCCACCGCATCGCCGCCCTGTGCGCCAACGCCGGGAATCAGCAGCGGCAGGTGCGGGGCGACGGCGCGCACACGCTCGATCTCTTGCGGGCGGGTAGCGCCGACGACCAGGCCGAGCTGGCCATTGGTGTTCCAGAGGCCTTGGGCCAGGCGCGCCACATGTTCGAACATCGGCGGCTGGCCGGGCACATCGGCCAAGGTCTGGGCCTGCAGGTCGTCACCGCCGGGGTTGGAGGTGCGGCACAGCAGGAAGGCTCCCTTGCCTTCGTACTGCAGATAAGGCGTGATGGAGTCAAAGCCCATGAACGGCGACAAGGTCACCGCATCGGCGCCGTAGCGCTCAAAGGCTTCCTTGGCGTACTGCTCGGCGGTCGAGCCGATATCGCCGCGCTTGGCATCGAGAATCACCGGCACCTGCGGGGCCACGCGGCGCATATGGGCCATCAGCTTTTCCAGCTGGTCCTCGGCGCGGTGCGCGGCAAAATAGGCGATCTGCGGCTTGAAGCTGTTGACCAGGTCATGGGTGGCATCGACGATGGCTGCGCAAAAATCATAGATCTTGCTGGCATCGCCGCGCATCGTGGCGGGAAAGCGGCTGGGTTCCGGATCCAGGCCCACGCACAGCATGGAGTTGTTTTGGGTGGCTGCGGCGCGCAGCTGGTCGATGAAAGGCATGGCCGCTATTGTAAAAGCTGGCCAGGGGCCCCGCTCTGCGCAGGGCTGACTGCGTCACACGGGGATTGCAGGCACAATCGCAGCCCATGCCTACGCTGTCGAGACAACAACTGGTGACCCTGGGCCTGCTGACCCTGGTCTGGGGCCTGAACTGGCCGGTGATGAAAACAGGGGTTCAGCACTTCCCGCCGCTGAGCTTTCGCGCGCTGTCGATGCTGATCGGTCTGCCGTTGCTGGCGCTGGGCCTGGTGGTGCTGAAGGTGCCGTTCCGGCTGGAGCGCCGTTACTGGGGCCCGCTGCTGGTGCTGGGTTTTTTCAACATGGTGATGTGGCACACGCTGATCATCGTGGCCATCCCGCTGTTGCCCAGCGGCCGGGCGGCCATCCTCGGCTACACCATGCCTATTTTTTCAGCAGCGCTGGGCGCACTGTTCTTCAGCGACCGGCTGCCCCCGCGCGCCTGGATGGGTGTGGCCGCTGCCGCTGGCGGCGTGTTGCTGCTGCTGTGGAATGAGATGGACAAGCTCGGCGGCAAGCCCACCGGCGTGGCACTGATGCTGCTGGCCGCCGCCAGCTGGGCGCTGGGCACCCAGCTGCTGCGCCGCACCCGCATCCCCGCAGCCACGTTGACCCTGGCCTTCTGGATGACGGTGATGACCACCGCCTGCCTGTGCCTGCTGGCCACGGTGCTCGAGCGTCCACGCTGGCATGCGCCCGACCCGGTGGCCTGGGGCACCATCCTGTTCAATGCCGTGCTGGTGATCGGCTTTGCCCAGGTGGCCTGGTTCTTTCTGGTGCGCACCTTGCCACCGCTGGCGTCCACGTTGAGCGTGATGCTGATCCCCGTGCTCGGCGTCTTCAGCGGCGCCTGGTGGCTGGGTGAGATCCTGCACTGGCAGGACTGGACCGCGGTGGCCTTGATGGTGCTGGCCATTGCCTCGGTGCTCTGGCCCAGCCGGGCACGCGGCTGAGCCTGCGCGAGGCCGTCCTGGGCCGCTGGTATCAGCGGGCTGCAGGTGGCACGGGTGCGGCCAGGCTGTCGTTGTCCATCGTCAGGTAGACCAGCACCAGCAGCAAGGTGATGAAGAAGCGGAAGGCATCGGGCACGCCGTTCCACTCCTTGGACATCCACATGCCAAACCACTCGCCGCCCACCGACATGAAGCCCACCTGCCAGGTGAGAAAGCCCAAGGTGAGCCCCGCAATCGCCCATTTTTTGGCGGCGCGAAAGCCGGCGGCATCGGCATGGCGGGCCCGCAAGAGCTTGCTGCCCCCGATCCAGCACAGCACGGCCGTCAGCGTTTCCAGCGCAATGATGCCGGCATAGCCCAGGTGGTGGAGCCATTGCGCCTCGATGGCGCGGTACATGATGCCGTTGCCGGGGAAGGTGGTGTCCATCAGGAACACATGGTGCACAAAGGCAAAGTTGGTGGCGTAATCGGTGATATTGCCAAAAGCCACCAAGGTGGCGAAGAAAGCCATGGCCAGCACCATGGCGGACTTGGACAGACGAATCATCATTCGAAGCTCCAGACGTGAGAGAGTGAGAAAGGGACAGGAAAAAGACAGACGGATGCCGTGGCGCCGAACGACAAGGTTCGGCACCTGATCCATCAAAGATGTGCCAACGCAGCGTTGGCGGGGAGGTGTGCAAGAAGCACGCAGGCGCGCAGATCGGGACTGGAAAACCTGAAGCCGGCAGCGGGTCTGGGAAACACGCAGGCCGACGGGATCGAATGTCGCGCCAGGAGGGAGGCTGGATTCTGCCAGCCTGTGATGGCGGCTGTCAACGCCGGCCGTTCCGGCCATAAAAAAACGCACTGCCCAAGGGGAGTGCGTTCTTTGTAGCAGCCGGGCGCGGGCCCGGCAGGGGATCAGCGAGGCGCGTTCAGCAGACGGGTCACATCGCGGTCGTTGGGCAAGGCATAGTCGTAGCCCGACAGGATGCGGCTGTCTTCGGTACGCACCAGCTTGAGACTGACGTAGGTGAAGTTGGCCGCCGGCGAGAAGGTGCCGACCAGCACCATCGAGGCGTTCTGGCTGCGGGCGATGTCGCGCATCTCGCGCGACAGCAGCAGCTCGCCGGTGCCTTCGCGCACATACAGATCGGTGCGCAGCTTGACTTCCTTGACGTAGAAGCCCCGGGCAGCCATCTGGTTGGCATAGATCTCGGACAAGGTGCGGCCCAGAGGCGACGAGGCGCCCATGTTGTTCACGTTGACCACGGTGGCCACCAGCACCGGACCGGTTCCGGTCGACTGCGGCGCGACCGAGGCGGTCAGCTTGTTGATCGCATCCTGGCTGTTGGCCAGAAAGATGCTGGCATCGGCGGACTGGTAGGTGGGCTCGCTGCGCACCGTGCTCACGGGCTGGGCAGGCTCGGTCCAGCTGGCGCAACCCGCCAGCACAGTGGCACAGGCCACAGCAGCAAGGGTGGTCAGTCGCCGCATCATTGGTTCACCACCTTCATGTTGACGGCGCGGTAGGCTTGCGTCTTGGCGAACTGGCCAACCGTGGCATTGTCGACATAGTAGACGTTGGACTTGCGCGCGACGTACTGGCCCTGGCGCAGCACCGTGGTGGTCAGCAGCACTTCGGAGTAAGCCGGCGCGCCAGCGATGGTGGCGGCCTGGTAGTCGGTGCCGATGGTCGGGCTCACGCCAGCGATGACCTGGCCATTGTCGCCTTCATAGGCCCAGTTGCCGGCCTGCTGCAGGTTGTGGTGCACGATCTTGGCGTCGTAGCTCACCTCCAGTTGCTGGCCCGGGGTGGTGTAGACCGATGCGCCATGCTGCACCAGCTTGGTCACGACCAGGTCGTGGAACACGCTGTCAAAGGCGCTGGCGTTCTGTGGCAGGGCCACATACAAGGGCGTCTTGGCGTTCAGACCATTGCGCTCCAGCGTCGCCAGGGTGTCAGCGACCACTTCGCTGGCCATCAGGTCCCAGTGGCCTGCGGCACGCACCTTCATCTGGGTTGGCTGCGCATAGTTGGCGCCGTATGGAACGGGCGCCTCTACCGCGCAACCCGTCAACGCAAGCACGGCGCTTGCCAGCGCCGCCGCTCCGATGGTCTTTTTCAAAGCCATGTTTCCCTCCTCGGAATTAGATAGCCGACGGGCCAACACCCGCCCAGGCTTGCATCCATTGTTGTAGATGTGGTGGTGCCAAGACAAGAGAAACGATCCAAAGTGCGAACAGAGCCATGCATTTTGTTGTTTTTGCTCACACTTTGGAACGGTCATTTGCCCGCCCTGAAAGCTCAGCCTGCGGCGCGCTTTTGCAGAATTTCGAAAGCTGGCAAGGTCTTGCCTTCCAATACTTCCAAAAACGCACCACCTCCGGTGGAGATATAACCAATCTTGTCTTCGATGCCGTACTTGGCAATGGCGGCCAAAGTGTCACCACCGCCGGCAATGCTGAACGCGGGCGACTGGGCAATGGCCTGCGCCAAGGTTTCGGTGCCGTGCGCAAACGCATCGAACTCGAACACGCCCACCGGGCCGTTCCAGACGATGGTGCCGGCCTTCTTGAGCTGCTCGGCCAGGCGGGCGGCCGTCTCCGGGCCGATATCCAGGATCAGGTCGTCATCGGCCACATCGGTGGCGCGCTTGATGGTCGCTTCGGCATCGGCAGCAAAGGTCTTGGCGACGACCACATCGGTCGGAATCGGCACATCGGCACCGCGAGCGGCCATCGCATCGATCACCGCCTTGGCATCGCCGACCAGGTCGGCTTCGGCCAGCGACTTGCCGATTTTCAGGCCCGCAGCCAGCATGAAGGTGTTGGCGATGCCGCCGCCGACGATCAGCTGGTCCACGTTGCTGGACAGCGATTGCAGGATGGTCAGCTTGGTCGACACCTTGGAGCCCGCGACGATGGCCACCAGCGGACGCGCTGGCGCTGCCAGTGCCTTGGTGATGGCATCGATCTCGGCCGACAGCAGCGGGCCGGCGCAGGCGGTCTTCGCGTACTCGGCGATGCCGTAGGTTGTGCCTTCGGCGCGGTGGGCCGTGCCAAAGGCGTCATTCACATAGATGTCGCACAGCCGGGCCAGCTTTTGCGCCAGCGCGGGCAGGTTTTTCTTTTCGCCGACATTGGTGCGGCAGTTCTCTAGCATCACGACCTGGCCGGGTGCCACGTTGACGCCATCGACCCAGTCGGCGATCAGCGGCACTTCGCGGCCCAGCAGCTGGCCCAGGCGCTGGGCGACGGGGGCGAGCGAGTCCTCGGGCTTGAAGGCGCCTTCGGTGGGGCGGCCCAGGTGGCTGGTCACCATCACGGCGGCGCCGGCCTTGAGCGCCATCTCGATCGCAGGGACCGACGCACGCACACGCGTGTCTTCGGTGATCTCGCCCGCGTCGTTGAGCGGCACATTCAGATCGGAGCGGATGAAAACGCGTTGGCCTTGCACCTTGCCTTGGGCACACAGGTCGGAGAAACGAAGGATGTTCATGGGAATGGCTACCAAAGAGTCTAGAAACTGGGGCACAGGCCTTGGGAGCGGCCGAGCATGGCCGCCATTGTAGAGGCCTGCCCGGCCGCTCCCAAGCTGGCGGTCGCGCCGGCGTCTCTTCGCAGGTTTACCAGCCCAGGCCGATATGCAAAGGCAGGTAGACCGCCATGCCCACCACAATCGTGCCCAGGATGCCGCGCTTTTTGAAGTAATACACGGTCGCGCAGATCACCGCCGGAATGCGGGCGTCGAGCAAGGTGTCGGTCAGCTCGCCCTTGACCATCAGGAGCTCCGGCGCAATGACGGCCATCAGGGCCGCCAGCGGTGCGTATTTGAGGCCGCGCTTGAGCCAGTCGGGCAACGGCAGCTCGTTCTTCGGGATCATGAAGAACGCACGGGTGACCACGGTGATGACGGTCAGGCCCACAATGGCGGTCAGCTGGTACAGCAGATCCCAGTCGTCCTGGCTCATCGCACATGCTCCTCGCGCACGGGCACGGCTGTCGTGCCATCGTCGGGCTGCTCGGGCCCGGGCGACGGCAGCGGCTTGTTCTTGGCGACGACCACGATCTTGGGCTTGCGGCCGCGCTGGTCCACCGCCTCGACCAGCAGGCCGATGGTGACGGCGCAGGCAATCGCCACCAGGATGTTGAGCTTGAGCGGAATGCCGTAGGCCGCAATCGCCGCTGTCGCGGCCACCAGCGCCGCCACCTTGGTGGCGCGGTCGATCAGCATCGAGTACAGCACGCCCAACAGCGCCAGCACGCCGGCAAAGCCCAGGCCCCACTCCAGCGGCACCACATTGGCAAGCAAGATGCCGGCGATCGAGAAGCCCTGCCAGGTGATGAAGTTGAGCGACGAGGCGCCCCAGAAGTAGTACACCTGCTGGGGCTTGGCCACCGGCGCGGTGTAGCGGCGCATGAAGGCCACAAAGATCACATCACCGCTGAAATAGCCAATGCACAGGCGGTGCCACAGCGGCAGGTGCGCAAAATAGCTGCGCCACATGCTCGACAGAATGACAAAGCGCAGGTTCACGCAGGCCGCCGTGAACCAGACCACCCACATCGGCGAGCCCATCGCCATCAGCGGCAGCACCGCCAGCTGGGCGCTGCCGGCATAGACCACCAGGGACATGAAGATGGCCATGGGCGCGGAGATACCCGCCTTGACCATCGCCACGCCAGTGACCAGCGCCCAGGCCGCAATGCCCACGGCCGTGCCCGACATGTCGACCACACCGGCACGGAAACTGGGATGGTCGATGGCGCGGCGCCGGTGGTGCAGGCTCATGGAGCCGCCACGGATGGCCTGCCGTCGCCCAGAACCTGGCCGGGTTGCAGCGCATGGCCGCGCAGAAAATCTGCGGCCTGCAAGCGCTTGCCACCGGGCCGCTGCAGTTCGCTAATGCGCAACGCACCTTCGCCGCAGGCCACCACGATGCCTTGGTCATCCGCCACCAGCACCTGGCCGGGGACGGCATCGGCGGGCGAATGCCGCTCGGGCTGCGCCGCCCAGATCTTGACCACCTCGTCCCCCATGTGGGTGGAGGTTGCCGGGAAGGGGTTGAAGGCGCGCACACGGCGATCGATCTGTTCCGCACCCATTGACCAGTCAATCGCGCTTTCGGCCTTTTCGATCTTGTGCGCATAGGTGATGCCTTCTGCCGGCTGCGGCTCGCGCTGCAGGCGGCCTTCGTCGCTCAAGGCCAGCGCCTGCACCAGCATGCGGCCGCCCAGCGCTGCCAGCTTGTCGTGCAGGCTGGCGGTGGTGTCCTGGGCGGCAATGTCCAGCGCCTCGACCAGGCACATGTCGCCGGTATCCAGACCCGCGTCCATCTGCATGATGGTGACGCCGGTCTGCGCGTCACCGGCCTCGATCGCTCGGTGAATGGGTGCGGCACCGCGCCAGCGCGGCAGCAGGCTGGCGTGGATGTTGAGACAGCCCTTGGCAGGCAAGTCCAGCACCCATTGCGGCAGGATCAATCCGTAAGCCGCCACCACCATCACATCGGGCTGGGCGGCCAGCAGCGCTGCGCGCGCAGCAGCCGCTTCTTCGGGGTATTTGCCATCCAGGCGCAGGCTGCGTGGCTGGCTGACGGCAATGCCATGCGCCAGCGCGCACTGCTTGACTGGGGAGGCCTGCAGCTTCATGCCTCGGCCGGCGGGCCGGTCCGGCTGGGTCAACACCAGCGGCACCTCATGACCGGCGGCCAGCAGCTGCTCCAGCGCCACACGGGCGAATTCCGGCGTGCCGGCGAAAACTACTTTCATGTCTTTTTAGCGGGAGTAAGGGGCAAGCGGCGATCCGCCCTGGCACAGCGGCACTCAGTCACGCTGGCGGGGCTCGGGCAGGGGCTCATCGATGAACATCAGCTTTTGCACCACACCTTGCGGATCGACGTGCACATGCGCGAATCGCTTGATGCCATTGTCCCAGAATCGGTAGGTCCAGACCTGTCCCGTGAAGCTCCAGACCCGGGTGATTTCCATCGGCGGGCCAAAATCCTGCAGCAGCTGCTGCTGCGTGAACTGGCCCAGCGGGATCGCGCCAAAGTTGCCGGCCGTCAGCACCTGGGTGGTCGTCTCCAATTGGCCATCGGCACCAAATTGCAGCTGGTAGGCCTCGCGCCCCATCGGTTGGGTGGTGTAGAGCCAGCGCTCACCGCCGCCATCGAGCTTTTTGACGGTATTGGCAGGCCCCAGCTTGCTCAGCACCTCCTGCTGCGGAGTGCCGGGCTTGAACTGGGTCGGATAGGCGCAGCCAGCCAGGGCCGCGCACAGGATGAGCAAGGCCATCGCGCCCCACGCGCGGCCAGGCAGCCAGCTCCGTGAAGATCGCGTGGTGCCCATATCAGCCCTTGGCGTCGGCCAGTTCGCGCTTTTGCTGCTTGACCAGCTTGGACTTGATGCGGTTGCGCTTGAGCGGCGACAGGTACTCGACAAATACCTTGCCCAGCAGGTGGTCCATCTCATGCTGGATGCAGATGGCCAGCAGACCTTCGGCGTCGATCTCGCGGCTGTTGCCGTGCTCGTCGAGCGCCTTGATCTTGACCGCTACCGAACGCTCCACGCCGTCGTAGATGCCGGGTACCGACAGACAGCCCTCATCGCCGACCTGCTTCTCGTCGCTGGCCCAGATGATTTCCGGGTTGATGAGGGCCATCGGCTCGTTGCGCTCTTCAGAGACGTCGATCACCACCACGCGCTCATGCACGTCGATCTGCGTGGCTGCCAGGCCGATACCGCTGGCGTCGTACATGGTGGCCAGCATGTCCTGGACCAGGGTACGGATGCGGTCATCGACCACGGCCACGGGCTTGGCAACCTTGTGCAGACGGGGATCGGGGTAGCAGAGAATCGGGAGGATAGACATAGTTTTCACTTGTGAATGTCGTTATTTTCGCCACTTTTGCGCTTCAATGCCCGGATGCCTTGCAATAATCATTGATCGATCAAGGGCTTGGCCCGAGAATCAGAGGCAATTACAAACATTGACAGTAGGCCCACTGTGGCCTGCCAGCGACTGAGAGGGAGTCACCCGGCCATGCGAGCATCCACCACGCCCCTGTTCCACCAGCTGCGCAGCAGCGCCATTGCAGCCGCCTGCATGGCCTGCGCCGGCCTGAGTGCCTGGGCCGCCACGCCGGCTGCGCAGCTGCCGGTCACCGCGCAGCAACGCAGCACCGCCCAGCAAGTGGCGGCGCAGGGCATCCCCGAGGCCGAGCTGGCCGCCAATGCACCCGATACCTATATCGTCAAGCGTGGCGACACGCTGTGGGACATCTCGCGCGTCTACCTGCAGCAACCCTGGCGCTGGCCCGCGCTGTGGGGCATGAACCTGCAGACCATTGCCAACCCGCACCTGATCTACCCCGGCCAGACCCTGTACCTGGAACGCCGCAATGGCATGGCGCGTCTGGTCACATCGCGCTCGGGCGAGGAGGAAGTCATCCGCATCTCGCCACGCGTGCGCAGTGAAAGCCTGTCCGGCACCGCGCTGCCGGCTGTCAACCAGCGCCTGATCGAGGCCTTCCTGGTGGAGCCCGAGGTGCTGTCCGCCGGCGAGAGCGAAAAAGCCCCGCGCCTGGTCGGTGCCGCGCAAGAGCGCGCACTGCTGTCGCCCGGCGACCGTGTCTATGGCCGCTCGGCCGACCAGTCGCTGGAGATGGGGCAGGAGCGCCAGTACTACCGCGTGTTCCGCAATGCCGTGCCCATGGTCGACCCGGAAACCAATGCCATCCTGGGCTATGAAGCGCAGTACCTCGGCAAGGTGCAGCTGATGGCGGGCGAGCGCCAGGAGACGACCCTGGACGCCAAGGGCAATGCGCACACCGATCCGGTGCCCGCATCGCTCGATATCACCGCAGTGAAGGAGGAAATCCGCGTCGGCGACAAGCTGCTGCCGATGCCGCGCATCCAGGTCACCAGCTATGTGCCGCATGCGCCCGATGAGCATCTGCAGGGCAGCGTGATGTCGATCTACGGCAGCAACAGCGTGGCCTATGCATCGCGCAACAATGTGATCGCGATCAACCGGGGCCAGGCCGACGGTGTCGAGCTCGGCCATGTCTTCCGCCTGATGACACGCGGCGCGCGCATCAAGGACAAGACCGACAGCGACCAGACCGTCATCAAGCTGCCCAACGAGGCCAATGGCCTGGCCATGGTCTTTCGCACCTTCGACAAGGTGTCCTACGCGCTGATCCTCGAAGCCAAGGAAGGGGTGAAGGTCGGCGACGCGCTGATCTCGCCCGACTACCGCCCCTGACGCAGTGGACGGCACCGCAGCGCTGGCCCCATGACCGAACAAGAGCTGCACGACTGGATACGCCTGGCAGCGACCCCTGGCCTGGGGAACACCGGCATCCGGCGTCTGCTGGCGCGCTTTGGCCTGCCGGGTGCGGTACTGGCCCAGACTGCGGCACAGTTGGAGAGCTGCATCACACCTGCGCAAGCGCGGGCGCTGCTGAACCCCAGCGCTGAGCTGCAGGCGCTGCAGGCCACCACCTGGAGCTGGCTGGCCAGCGCGCCCGCACCTTTGGTGCGGCATGTGCTGACCCTGGGCGACGCCGGCTACCCGTCCGCGCTGCTCGAAACCGCCGACCCGCCCGTGTTGCTGTACATCACCGGCCATGCCCGCTGGTTCGAGGGGCCAGGTCCGGCATGGCCGCACAAGGCGCTGGCGATGGTCGGCAGCCGCAACCCCACGCCGCAGGGCGTGCAGAATGCCCGTGCTTTTGCCCAGACCCTCGTGCGCCAGGGCATCACCGTCATCTCCGGCATGGCGCTGGGCATCGATGCCGCTGCCCACGCCGGTGCGCTGGAAGCTGCAACCGGCCGGCAGCCCGCCACCATCGCCGTGATCGGCACCGGCATCGACCGGGTCTACCCCCGCGCCAACCATGCGCTGGCTGCACAGATTGCCGAGCAGGGCTGGATTGTCAGCGAGTACCACCTAGGCACGCCCCCGCTGGCGCAGAACTTTCCCAAACGCAACCGCCTGATAGCGGGTCTGGCCAGCGGCACCTTGGTGGTCGAGGCCGCGACCGCCTCGGGATCGCTGGTCACCGCCCGCCTGGCCAGCGAGCAGGGGCGCGAGGTTTTTGCGATCCCCGGCTCCATCCATGCGCCACAGAGCAAAGGCTGCCATGCGCTGATCCGCCAGGGCGCCAAGCTGGTGGAATCGGTGGAAGATATTCTGGAAGAACTGCCTGCGTTGGGCGCTGCGGCCCGGGCGCCAGCCGCAGAACCTGCGCCGGTGGATACCTCTGGCGCAGCGGCCAGTTACGATAGGCATGAAGACGAGGGCTTGCTGCAGGCACTGGGTTTTGACCCGGTCGATCTGGACAGCCTGTGCAGCCGCACCGGCATCGATATCGCCCGCCTGCAGATTCAGCTGCTGGAGCTGGAGCTGCAAGGCCGGGTGGCACGCCTGCCGGGCGGCTTGTTCCAGTGCCTGGCGGCAGGCTAGAACCGCAGCCAGTTACTGCAACAGCCGTTCGGGGTTGGCCTCGATCTTGGCCAGCGCATCGCGCGCGGCACGGGCCGTGATGCCTTCGGCATCGCGCGGCAGCAGCAGGCCGGCCTGCAGGTAATGGCCCATGCGCCGCATCTGGAAGAGAAAGCAGGAGCCGCTCAGCGCTGCAAACAGATGCAGCTGCTTGTGCTGGCTGTGCCAGACGTACTGCACCTGCAGCGGGCTGGCATTGTGGTCCAGCAGGAACCAGTTGCCCAGCGACAGATTCTTCGCCCACTCCAGTACCTCGGGCTGCACCAGCGCGCCATCGTCGGCAATCACCTGGATGCTGCTGGTGTCGATGCCCAGCATCAGCTCGATGCTCTCGGCGCTGAGCGGATACTCTTCGGTCACCACCTCGTCGAGTGCGTCTTCCAGATGGGCCAGGCGCTCTGCCAGCGCAATGATGCGCTCCTGCGGGATCTCATTGGTCTTGGCCAGGAAGGCCTCGGCCACGATATCCATCAGGCTCTTGATGATTTCGTCCTGGCGCTCGCCGACGATGTTCGACAGGGTCAGGCCCTGGCGCAGCACGGTCTGCAACAGCGGCAGCTGGCGGATCACCCGGGCGCGCTCTTCCTTGCTGGGCTTGGCCGATGCCGACCAGACCAGGTCCAGCGCCGCCTTCTTGAATTTCTGTGTGTTCTCGTGCTCGGCCCCGAAGCGGATCGCCGACATCGCCAGCACATCGGACCACTGCTTGAACAGGAACTCCCGCACATCGCTGTCGACCGGCATCTCCAGCAGCATGTCGCGCAGCTGGATGGTGTACTGGATGGCCAGCGTCTCCTTTTGCTCGATCTGCTGGGCCAGGCTGACCAGCTCGCGCGCGGTCGCGGTCTGGCCGGTCAGGTTCTTTTCGAGGAATTTCTGGAATTCCTTGAGCACCAGCTGGAACACGCGGCTGCCGGTGTCCGGGTACTGCTCGATGACCTGCACGACCCGTTTGACCTCGGCCTCCAACGTCGTGCCATTGAGCGCAGCCGCCTCAAAGCCCAGCACGCAAGCGCCCATGCGGTCGATCAGCTGGCGCGCCGGGTGTTCGGTGTCGTTGAAGAACGCCGGCTCGGCCAGCGCCACGCGCAGCACCGGCACCTGCAGGCGCGCAAACCAGATGCGGATACCGGCCGGAATGCGGTCCTCGTTCAGAATGCTCTGGAACATCAAGGCGATGATCTCGATGATCGCCTTTTCCTCGTCGGACGAGGCCACGCTCTTGAGCGCCGAGGACTGCTGGCGCACCGCCAACGCCACCGGTGCCACCACCTGGACGGCGTCCATATCGTCATCGGCCGGCGCGGTATGGAACCAGGCCGACTGGATCGCCGTGGGCGGCGACACCAGTGCGTGCTGCAGCGCCGGCGAGATCACATAGCCACCCGCTGCCCCCAGCGATGCGCGCACCGAGGTGGGACCACCATTGGAGCGGCTACCGGCAACGCCCTGCAAGAACCCGCGCAGCTGCGCGAGCACGCCCTGGCTCTTTTGGCGCGCTGCGCCGATCGCGGCCCAACCGGCACCGCCTGCCGGCATCAAGCCCGAGGGCATGCTGGCGACACCGGAGACCGCACCCGCTTGTGCTGCCGCCATACCCGCCAACTGCTGGGCAGCAGCGGCAGCCATGGCGGCGGCAGCGGCTGCGGGGCGTTCGGTTTCCGTGCGTTTGATGCGGTAGCTGCGCAGCTCGTCTTCGGTGGCAGCGCCTTGCTCGTCGTAGAAGCGCCGGACCGCCGTGTAGACGCTGATGCCCAGCGGTGCCAGGATTTCCAGCATCGGCGCCCACAGCAGGTCCAGTGTCTTGCGGCTGAGGCCTGCCGCCTCCCAGGCCTCGATCAGGCGCAGGCACCAGGTCTCGGGCCGCAGGGCGTCGGCGGGGCCCAGCTCCTGGTCTTCCAGAAACTGGGTCACACGGCGCACGCTGTTGAGCTCGGCTGCGACCAGCTCCAGCAGCTGGGCTGCCAGGCGCGAGGCGATGATGCGCCCCTCGATGGCTTCGTTGCTGACCAGCTCCAAGCTGGTGATGGTCGGGGGCGCAGCCACCGGCTCGGGGGCCGGCTCGCCAGCCAGCAGGCTCTGGCGCAGCAGCTTGTTGGCGCTGTCCAGCCAGGCTTGCTGGCGGCTGTCAAACTCGGCAATCGCGGCAGACAGCGCCACATGCGAGCGGGAGGGATCGGTGCTGGGCCGCGCGATGATCTGGAGCAGCTCGGCGCGCAAGCGCGCCGCCACCCCGGGCAGACCCGCGCACAAACCACCGACAAATCTCAGCCGCGCTTCACGGGCGAGCTTTTTTTGCCAGCTGCGATGGTGCGAAGGTGCAACAGCCACAGAAATCCCATCCCTTTATCGATCTTTATACCGTGGCCCCGGCATTGGGGTCGTTCGGGTCCAGGTCCTTCTGGCTGACCTTGACCAGGTCTTCCCGCTTGACGCCCAGCCACATCGCGATGGCCGCGGCCACGAATACCGACGAGTAGATACCAAAAAGAATACCAATGGTCAGCGCCAATGCAAAGTAATGCAAGCTGGCGCCGCCAAAAAGAAACATCGACAGTACCATCGCCTCGGTCGAAGCGTG
Source organism: uncultured Comamonas sp. (assembly GCF_964277875.1). Taxonomy (NCBI): domain Bacteria; kingdom Pseudomonadati; phylum Pseudomonadota; class Betaproteobacteria; order Burkholderiales; family Comamonadaceae; genus Comamonas; species uncultured Comamonas sp. The sequence continues at coordinate 56,019 of NZ_CAXYJV010000008.1, read as the reverse complement.
GGTGATGATGGTGCGGCTCATCGTCGAGGTGATGGCGTGGTCGATCACTTCGGGCGTGCTGAGCTTGCGGAACTTGCGGAACGCTTCGCGGATCCGGTCAAAAATCACCACCGATTCATTGACCGAGTACCCCAGCACCGCCAGTACACCGGCAAGCACGGCCAGCGAGAACTCCCACTGGAAGAAGGCGAAGAAGCCCAGGATGATCACCACGTCATGCAAGTTGGCAATGGCCGCGGCGACACCGAACTTCCACTCGAAGCGCATCGCCAGGTAGATCACGATGCCCAGCACCACCGCAGCCAGCGCCATCAGGCCGCCGTGCACCAGCTCCTCACCCACAGAGGGGCCGACGAACTCGCTGCGAAGCAAGGTCACGCCGGGGTCGGCCGCCTTCAGCGCGCCCATGACCTTCTCGCCCTGCTGGGCCGTGGTCACGCCTTTTTCAATCGGCAGGCGAATCATCACGCGGTCGGCGCTGCCCACGTTCTGCACCAGGATGTCCTGGTAGCCGAGCGAGGCGACCTGTTCGCGGATCTTGCCCACATCGGCAGGCTGCTCGTAGGCCACCTGCATGACGGTACCGCCGGTGAACTCCACCGACAGGTGCAGGCCACGGGTGGTCAGGAAGAACACCGCCAGCACGAAGGTGATGACCGAAATCGCGTTGAGCACCAACGCATATTTCATGAAAGGGATGTCTTTTTTGATACGGAAGAATTCCATGGTCTTCCTCCTTAACGTTTAGCAGATGCCACGGAGCGGTGGTCTTCGCCCTCGGGCTTCCACACCTGGCCGATCGACACGCTCTTGAGCTTCTTGCGGCGGCCATACCAGAGGTTGACCAGGCCACGCGAGAAGAACACGGCCGAGAACATGCTGGTCAAAATGCCGATGCAGTGCACCACGGCAAAGCCGCGCACCGGGCCGGAGCCAAAGGCCAGCAGCGCCAGGCCCACGATCAGGGTGGTGACATTGGAGTCGAGAATCGTGTGCCAGGCATGTTCATAACCGGCATGGATGGCCGCCTGGGGTGACGCACCGGCGCGCAGTTCTTCGCGCACCCGTTCATTGATCAGCACGTTCGAGTCAATGGCCACACCGATGGCCAGCGCCATGGCGGCAATGCCCGGCAGGGTCAACGTAGCCTGCAGCATCGACAGGATGGCCAGCAGCAGCAACACGTTCACGCCCAGCGCAATGGTCGAGACCACGCCAAAGACCATGTAGTAGATGCACATGAAGACGGCAATCGCGATGAAGCCCCCCACGATGCTCTTGATACCGGCTTCCACGTTCTCTTTACCCATGCTCGGGCCGATCGTGTATTCCTCGATGATTTCCATCGGCGCGGCCAGCGAGCCGGCGCGCAGCAGCAGCGAGGTATCGCTGGCTTCCTTGGTCGACATGCTGCCCGAGATCTGCACGCGGCCGCCACCGATTTCGGAGCGGATCACCGGGGCGGTCACCACTTGGCCCTTGCCCTTTTCAAACAGCAGGATGGCCATGCGCTTGCCAATGTTCTCGCGCGTGACGTCCTTGAAGATGTTCGCGCCCTTGCCATCCAGGGTCAGGTTGACGGTCGCTTCATGGGTCTGGCTGTCAAAGCCGGGCTGCGCGTCGTTCAGGTTCTCGCCGGTCAGGATGACCTGCTTTTTCACGACGATGGACTGGCCATGCGGGTCGCTGTATTTTTCAGAGCCAAATGGCACGGGGCCGGTGCCCATTTCGGCGGCGCGCGCGTCCGAGCTGTCGTCGACCATGCGCACTTCCAAGGTAGCGGTACGGCCCAGGATGTCCTTGGCCTGTGCCGGATCCTGCACACCGGGCAGCTGCACCACGATGCGGTCGGAGCCTTGCTGCTGGATCACCGGCTCGGCCACGCCCAGCTCATTGATACGGTTGTGCAAGGTCGTGATGTTCTGCTTGAGCGCTTGCTCTTGCACGCTGCGCAGCGATTCAGGCTTGATGTTGGCCCGCACCACATAGGCGCCGCCGGTGCTGACCACATTGGCCTGCAGGTCCGGCATGGTGTCCACAATCAGGTTGCGCACCGTCGTGGCCGTGGCCTCGTCTTGCAGGCGCACCTCCAGCGACTGGCCTTCGCGGTTCACACCGCCGTGGCGAATCTTCTTGTCGCGCAGCGCCAGACGCACATCGCTGGTCAGCGCTTCGGTGCGCTTGGTCAGCGCCGCCTGCATGTCCACCTGCAAGGTGAAGTGCACGCCACCGCGCAAGTCCAGACCCAGGTACATGGGCTTGGCATGCAGGGCGGTAAGCCAGGCGGGCGAGCGGGAGATCAGGTTCAGCGCCACCACATAGGAGGGGTCGCTGCTGTCCGGGATCAGCACGCGCTCGAGCACGCCCTTGGCCTTGAGCTGCTCGTCTTCCTTGTCGAAGCGGGCGCGGATCGAACCGTTTTCCAGCGCGATACTCAGCGGCTTGACGTCGGCATCGGCCAGCGCCGATTCCACGCGCTGCTGCAATGCAGAATCCACGGTGACAGTGGCCTTGACCGAGGCCACCTGGACAGCAGGCGCCTCACCAAAAAAGTTGGGCAGGGTGTAAACAACCCCTACCAGAAGCGCGATCACAATGATCGCGTACTTCCAGACCGGATAACGGTTCATGATCGCGCTCTTACCTTACGCAAAATAGAAGGCGCAGCCATGCTGCGCCAATTGCTGTTTCAACGATGGATTACTTCAGCGTACCCTTGGGCAGCACCTGCACCACAGCACCACGCTGCAGTTGCACGACGACGCCCTGGGCCAACTCTACTTGCAGGAACTGTTCGTCCAGGCCCACCACGCGGCCCACGAGGCCCCCAGTGGTGGCCACTTCGTCGCCCTTGACCAGCGCATCGATCATGGCACGGGCTTCCTTTTGGCGCTTCATCTGAGGACGGATCATCAGGAAATACAGCACCACAAACATCAGCACCAAGGGCAGCATGCTGGTGAGGGTGGAGGTCATGCCGCCGGAGGCAGCAGCAGCCGGTGCGGTCTGGGCAAAAGCAGAAGAGATAAACAAATGAAGCTCCCAACGTGGATGCAGGCCTTGCCTGGATGACCAAAACCAAGACCCAAAGAGAAGCATTGTATGCGTGCCCCTCTGCGAACACCCAGGCAATACCTTGGATGCCTCTGGTTTTTCCGGTTGTTTTCATGGAATTAAGCAGCTTTCATGCCAGCGCATTGGTAGAAGCCACTATGGCAGATACTGCCGCTTAAGTGGTATTTGCACGCCAAAGTCGCCGCGAGCACCGCCCTGCCCCAGGCGCTGTGACAAATTTGTCACGCCCGTTGGCTGCAGCCGCTGACAAAAAAGCCGCCTGGCTTGGCGCGCAGGCGGCTCGATCCACTCGCTTTCACCCGTCAACCGGGCTTCAGACCTGTGCCGGTTCGGGCTTGGCAGCAGCCGCGGCTGCCGCTGCGTCATCGGCAGGCGCACGCCAGCGTGCCATCAGCTGCTGCCATTTGCTGCGGGCGGCGGCCAGGTGGCGTTCCTTGACATGGCCGTAACCACGGATGTCTTCGGGAATGCTGGCGATTTCCACGGCCAGCGCCAAGCGCTCGGCGCTCAGGCGCTGCAGCAGCTCCTCGATGCATGCGCGGTACTCCTGGATCAGCGCGCGCTCGGTGCGGCGCTCTTCGGTGCGGCCAAAGACATCGAGGGCGCCGCCGCGCAGGCCCTTGAGCCCCGCCAGCACACCAAAGGCCTTGCGCATCCAGCCGCCGTAGGCCTTCTTGACCAGCTCGCCCTTGTCATTGCGCTTCGCCGTGGTGGGCGGCGCCAGGTGGTGCACGATCTTGTAGTCGCCCTCGAACATGCTGGCAATCTTCTCGCTGAACTCGGCCGTGGTGTGCAGGCGCGCCACCTCGTACTCGTCCTTGTAGGCCATCAGCTTGAACAGGTAGCGCGCCACCGCTTGCGACAGGCGCGTGCTGCTGCCCAGCCTGGCTTCGGCCGCATGCACCTTGTTCACAAAGGCTTCGTAGTCGGCCGCGTAGGCGCTGTCCTGGTAATCGGTCAGGAAAGCCACGCGCTTGGCCACCAGCTCCTGCAACGAGGGCTTTTTGACCAGCTGGATCACCTGCTGGGCGGCAAACATGGCCTGCACCTGGGGCAGGTTGGCGGCGCACTGGCGGCCCCATTCAAACGCAGCCTTGTTGTTGTCCACCTGCACGCCGTTCAGCTCCATCGCCCGCATCAGCGCCGCATGGGACAGCGGCACCCGGCCCTTTTGCCAGGCATAGCCCAGGATCAGCGGGTTGGTGTAGATGCTGTCGCCCAGCGCCTGGGTCGCAATGTGCTCGGCATCGAACATGCCCACACCCTCTTGGCCCACGGCCGCCAGGATCGCCGATTCGCAACCCGCCTCGGGGAACTGCCAGTTCGGGTTGTGCACGAAGGCCGCCGTGGGCGCGCCATGGGTGTTGAGCGCGACAAAGGTACGGCCCTGCTGCATGGCAGCCAACGTGGTCTTGTTGGCCGCGACGATGGGGTCGCAGCCGATGACCAGGTCGGCCTTGGCGGTGTCCACCTTGGTGGTGTAGATCGCGTCGGGCGAGTTGGCGATCTGGATATGGCTCCAGGTCGAGCCGCCCTTTTGCGCCAGACCGGCCGCATCCTGCGTGACCACGCCCTTGCCTTCCAGGTGGGCGGCCATGCCCAGTAGCGAGCCAATGGTGATCACACCCGTGCCGCCCACACCCGCCACCACAATGCCCCAGGCCTGGGTGGCCACGGGCAGGACGGGATCGGGCAACGCAGGCAGCTTGGCCATATCACCCTTTTTCTCCTTCTTGGCCTTTTTGAGCTGGCCGCCTTCGATGGTGACAAAGCTCGGGCAGAAGCCCTTGACGCAGGAGAAATCCTTGTTGCAGGTGCTTTGGTTGATCTTGCGCTTGCGGCCAAAATCGGTCTCGACCGGCTCGACCGACAGGCAGTTGGACTGCACCGAGCAGTCGCCGCAGCCTTCGCAGACCGCCTCGTTGATGATGACGGTCTTGGCCGGGGTGGCCAGCGTGCCGCGTTTGCGGCGGCGGCGCTTTTCGGTCGCGCAGGTCTGGTCGTAGATGATGGCCGTCGTGCCCTTGAGCTCACGGAACTCGCGCTGGATGCGGTCGAGCTCGTCGCGGTGGTGCACGGTCACTCCGGCGCCCAGCTGCACGCCGTCATACTTTTCCGGCTCGTCGCTGACGATGACCAGCTTCTTGACCCCTTCGGACAACAGGCTGGTCATGATCTGCAGCACCGAGTGGCCCTCGGGGCGCTCGCCCACGCGCTGGCCACCGGTCATCGCCACCGCGTCGTTGTACAGCACCTTGTAGGTGATGTTCACGCCCGAGGCAATGCTCTGGCGGATGGCCAGCAAACCGCTGTGGAAGTAGGTGCCATCGCCCAGGTTCGAGAAAATATGCTGGTCGGTGGTGAACGGCGCCTGGCCGACCCAGGTCACGCCTTCGCCGCCCATCTGCGTGAAGGTGCTGGTGTGGCGGTCGGGCATCCAGTTGACCATGTAGTGGCAGCCGATGCCGGCTACCGCGCGGCTGCCTTCAGGCACGCGGGTGCTGGTGTTGTGCGGGCAGCCGCTGCAGAACCAGGGCAGGCGGTCCACCGACTCCTGCTTGCTGTCCTTCAGACCCTGTTCACGCGCGGCAATCACCTGCAGGCGCGCATCCATGCGGCGCACGATGTCGTCGGGCACGCCGAGCTTCTTCAGACGCTTGGCCAGCGCCTGCGCAATCAGCGCCGGGGTCAGGTCGGCCTTGGGGCGCAGCAACCAGTGGTTGCTGGGGTTGGGCACCGACCACTCGCCGCCCGAGTGGTCGCCCTCGATCTCGTCGAACTTGCCCAGCACATGGGGGCGCACATCGGAGCGCCAGTTGTACAGCTCTTCCTTGAGCTGGTACTCGATCATCTGGCGCTTTTCCTCGACCACCAGAATCTCCTGCAGACCCATCGCAAAGTCGCGGGTGATGGAGGCCTCCAGCGGCCAGACGACGTTGACCTTGTGCAGCCGGATGCCCAGCTGGCGGCAGGTGTCATCGTCCAGGCCCAGGTCGATCAACGCCTGGCGCGTGTCATTGAAGGCCTTGCCGCTGGCGATGATGCCAAAGCGGTCATTCGGCGTGGAGATCACGTTGTAGTTGAGCTTGTTGGCACGGATATACGCCAGTGCCGCATACCACTTGTAGTCCATCAGACGCGCTTCCTGCTCCAGCGGCGCATCGGGCCAGCGGATGTGCAGGCCGCCAGGCGGCATCACAAAGTCATCGGGGGTGATGATGTTGACCCGGTCCGGGTCCACCGAGATGCTGGCCGACGACTCCACGATCTCCTGGATCGTCTTCATGCCCGACCAGACGCCGGAGAAACGGCTCAGCGCAAAGGCATGCAGGCCCATGTCCAGGATGTCCTGCACGCTGGAGGGGAAGAACACCGGCGAGCCCACGGCCTTGAAGATGTGGTCACTCTGGTGCGCCGCCGTCGAGGACTTGCTGATGTGGTCATCGCCGGCCAGCGCAATCACGCCGCCGTGCTTGGCCGTGCCGGCCATGTTGGCATGCTTGAACACGTCCACGCTGCGGTCCACGCCCGGGCCCTTGCCGTACCAGATGCCGAAGACACCGTCGAACTTCTTGCTCTGCGGATACAGGTCGAGTTGCTGCGTGCCCCAGACGGCGGTGGCGCCCAGCTCTTCGTTGACGCCGGGCTGGAACTCGATGTTGTTGTCCTTGAGGTGCTTCTTGGCCGCCCACAGCGCCTGGTCGTAGCCGCCCAGAGGCGATCCACGGTAGCCGCTGATAAAGCCTGCGGTGTTGAGACCTTCCAATGCATCGCGCTGGCGCTGCAGCATCGGCAGGCGAACAAGGGCTTGCACCCCGCTCATGAAGGCACGGCCATGGGCCAGTGCGTATTTGTCGTCGAGCGTGACGGTTTCCAGCGCCTTGCGGATGTGGTCAGGCAGTGAAGCGTTCATCACACACCTCCTTGGCCAACAAGCTCGTCGCCAAATACGCCACGTGCGGCTGCGCCGCCCGCTGCATACTTGTATTGCAACCTGCGTTGCAGGTTGTCTTCAAGCGTTACCGTCTCCAGCGCTTTGCGGACGGACTCGGGGAGTGAGGCATTCATCGTCTTGTCTCCTGGGGAGAGCCCCCGGTGGCCGCTTGTGGCAGGTCCGGGATTGTGGGGCGTTATAAGAAGCTGGAACCAAGTCCAGCAGGCGGGGCAAAACACCCCAGCCTTCATCGCTGCAGTGTATGACGGGCAGCGAGAATAAAGTATTCTTTTCCTTGCCGGGGTTTACCTAGTATTTGAAAGAATCTTGCTCAATAATGGCAATGGATGAACCAAATTGACAAATTCGACTGGGCCATCCTCTACGAGCTGCAAAAAAACGCCCGTTTGACGAATGCCGAACTGGCCCAGCGTGTGGGCCTGTCGGCCGCGCCCTGCTGGCGCCGGGTGCGTGCGCTCGAAGAGGCCGGCTACATCACCGGCTACCACGCAACCCTGGACCGCCACAAGCTCGGCCTCGGTGTACTGGCCTTTGTGCGCGTCGATGCCGCGCAGAACACCGCCGACATCACCTTGCGCATGGAGGAATCGATCCGTCTGCTGCCCGAGGTCACGTCCTGCCACTACATCAGCGGCGCGGGCACTTTTGAGCTGCAGGTGGTCGCCAAGGACCTGGAGAGCTTCTCCAGCTTTATCCGCAACGTGCTGCTGCACCTGCCCAACGTGAAAGACGTGCACACCACCTTCTCGCTGGGCGAGGTCAAATCCAGCAGCGCCCTGCCGCTGCCGATGACGGCCAACCCCAAGGGCACGCCTTCGCGCTGATCCCCTTTCCTATCCGAGCCGCCACCATGCAAAAGGCCAGCCTGGGGCTGGCCTGGGTGGCACCATCTGCGGAGATCAGCGCTTGGCCACGCCCCTGGGCCACAGCACCCACAGCCGCAGCGGCTGCTTGACCCGGCCGGCAAAATCGCCCGCCTCGTGGCCCCAGCCGGCAAAGTAGTCGGCGCGCACGGCACCCAGGATGGCGCTGCCCGTGTCCTGCGCCATCACCAGGCGGTTGAGCTGCACGGTGGGCCCGGTGGACGACAGCCAGACAGGCGTGCCGTAGGGAATGCTGCCCCGGTCCACCGCAATCGACCGGCCCGGGGTCAGCGGCACACCCTGGGCGCCATTGGGGCCAAACTCGGCATCCAGTGGCGACAGCGGCTCTTCCCTGAAGAACACATAGCGCGGGTTGCTCCAGAGCAGCTCATTGACACGGGTCGGGTTGGCGGCAATCCAGGCCTTGATGCCCGGCCAGGTGGCATCGCGCACCAGGCCCTGGTCCAGCAGCCACTTGCCGATGCTCTTGTAGGGGTGGTCATTGGTGGCAGCATAGGCCACGCGGATCACGCGCACCGAGCCATCGGCTTCCTGGATGCGCACCCGCCCCGAGCCCTGGATGTGCAGCACCATCGCGTCGACCGGGTCGTTGACCCAGGCGATGACCTTGTCCTGCAGCTCGGCCTGCACCTGCGGCAGGGTCTCGATCTGCTGGCGGCTGAACCAGGGCTTGCGCGAGCCCAGCGTGGCCGGCGACCGGTACAACGGGATCGAATAGCCGTTGCCCGGCTGGCGCGTGCCATCGAGCATGGGCTCGAAATAGCTGGTCAGCATCCCGTCGGGGTTGCCGTCGAGCGATTCGACGCGGTAGGGCTGAAAGCGCGACACCATCCAGGCGCGCTGCTCCTCGGTCGAAGCCAGGCTCATGCGGCGCACCTCGGAGCAGAACTGCGCAAACGGCGCGGGCGGGCGGCTGCAGCTCTTGATCCAGGCATTCCAGGCATCGGCCAGGTTGTCCTGCTCCAGACCGGGCACCGACGACCAGTGCACCGGCACCCAGCGGCTCTTGGCTTGCTGGATCGCCGGGGGCAGCGCCTCATTCGCATCGGGTGGCAGCACCTCGATGCTGCCCGATACCGGCGGGCGGGTGGTCGGCGAAGACGGCTGGTCCAAAGGGACTTGGCTGGAGCAGGCGGCCAGAATTCCTACAATCGCAGCCATCGACAGCGTACGTAAGGAGCGGGTACCGATGGGACTGATATTGCTGGAAGCGCTATTGGCGTTGGTCATACTGGTGGCGATCGTCTGGTGGACGATGTTTGCCGGTCGCAAAAAAGGGGAAATCGTAAGCAAAGATGAGCAGCCTCCTCGCGACTAGCTTGCGCAAATCGTAGGACATGGCCGCTCATTGCCGTCATTTTTACCATTTTTGAACTTTGTCTCTGGCATTTGGCAGTTCTACTGCCCACAATTTGCATCCACGGCCGTCCCCATTTCCGGGGATGCCCTTGCATCAGAGGAGTTCAAGCATGCGTAAACAAATTCTAGTCTCTGCCGTTGCCAGCCTGGCCATTCTGAGCGGCTGCGCCAACATGTCCGACACGCAACGCCAGACGGCCACCGGCGCCGGCGTGGGCGCCCTGGGCGGCGCTGCCGTCGGTGCGATTGCTGGCGGCCATGCAGGCTCGGGCGCCGTCATCGGCGCGGGCATCGGCGCGCTGGGCACCTACATCTGGTCGCAGCACATGCAAAAGCAAAAGCAGGAGATGGAGCAGGCCACCCAGGGTACCGGTGTGGTGGTGACCCAGACGCCGGACAACCAGCTCAAGCTCGACATCCCCAGCGACATCTCGTTCCAGACCAACCGCTCGGACATCCAGGGCAACTTCGCCCCCATCCTGGACCGCTTTGCCGAAGGCCTGCGCAACAACCCCAACGCCCAGGTGCGCATCATCGGCCACACCGACAGCACCGGCAACGACGGCATCAACGACCCGCTGTCGCTGGCCCGTGCCGAGAGCGCACGCAACTACCTGACGCAGCGCGGCGTGAACGGCGCGCGTATCCAGGTACAGGGCATGGGCTCGCGCCAGCCCGTGGCCAGCAATGACACGCCGGCCGGCCGCGCGCATAACCGCCGCGTCGAGATCTATGTGGGTGAGGTGCAGCAAGGCCGCTAACACCAGGCTGTGCGGAATGCACAAAGGGCGCCAGTGGGACTGGCGCCCTTTTTTGCGGGCCTTGCGCTGGCGGCCGTCTCAGGCCAAGTCGCGCAGCAGGTTGGCCAGCTCCACCGCTGATTTGACCTGCATCTTGTCAAACACCCGGGCGCGGTGCACTTCGACCGTGCGCACGCTGATGGTCAATTCATCGGCGATCAGCTTGTTGGGCAGGCCATCGATCACCAGGCGCATGACCGCCTGCTCGCGGTCCGTCAGCTCGGCCACGCGCTCGCGCACGCCTTGCTGCGAGCGCAAGGTTTCCAGATAGGCGCTCGATGCCTGCAGCGCATGCTCGATGCGGTCGACCAGCACATTGTCGGAGAACGGCTTTTCGCAAAAATCAAAGGCTCCGCGCTTGACGGTGGCCACGGCTGTCGGCACATCCGCATGGCCGGTCAGGAAGATCACCGGCAACGCGGCAATCACATCCATCTCGACCAGGCGATCAAACAGCGCCAGCCCGCTCATGCCGGGCATGCGCACATCCAACAGAGCGCAGGCCGGGTCCACCTGCGGCGGGCGGCTGCGCAGCATGGCTTCAAAGGCCTCGGCCGACGCAAAGCTCTCGCTCAGCAAGCGGCGCGAGCGCAGCATCCAGGCCAGCGCATCGCGCACCTCGGCATCATCATCGACGATATACACGGTCGCATTCACTAGCGGCTGCATCTCTGAACTTTCAATCGTTGCGCCAGGTTGGCAGGGTAAAACTGAAGATGGTCCCACGGGGCTGGTTGGGCAGGTAGCGCAAATGGCTGCCGTGCTGCTCCACGACGGTGCGGCACAGGCTCAGGCCCAGCCCCATGCCCTCGTCCTTGGTAGTGAAGAACGGCGTATACAGACGCGCGGCCACCTCCTCGGTGATGCCCTCGCCCACATCGGCCACGACAAACTCCACCCAGGCCCGGCCATCGCCGCTGGGCGCCAGCCGTACCAGCATCTGCAGCACCCGCGGGTGCGTGCCGCCATAGTCCATGGCCTGCATGCCGTTGCGGCTGAGGTTGAGCAGCACCTGCTCGACCATGGTCCGGTCACAGAAGACGGCCGACAAGCCGGGCGCCAGCTCGGTGGCCACATCGACATAGAGTTTACGCGCCTGCAGCCGCACCAAGGGCAATACCGCATCCATCAGCTCGGAGGCCTGCACAAACTCGCGCGACTGGTCGCGCCGGCGCACGAAGCCGTGCACGCTCTTGATGACCTTGCCCGCGCGCTCGGCCTGGAAGGCCATGCGCTGCACGGCCATGCGTACATCGGGCAGGTGCTCCTGCACCTCATCGGGCGAAGCGCCCTCGGGCAGCAGGTTCATGATGCCCGTCGCATAGCTGGAGATGGCGGCCAGCGGCTGGTTGAGCTCGTGGCTCAGCAGCGAGGCCATCTCGCCCACCGTCGCCAGCCGCGCGGTGGCCTGCAGGCGCTCTTGCGAGGCACGCGAGAGTTCCTCGACCCGGCGCTGCTCGCTCATGTCGACAAAGGCGCTCATCCAGCCGGTATGCAGACCGGCGGCATTGATCAGCGGTGCCTCGAAAATCAGCACCGGAAAGCGCCGGCCATCCTTGTGCATGAAGGTGGACTCATAGCCCTCGCGCGGCGGTGGCAGATGGCCCGACAGGCGGATCTGCTGGCGGCGTGCGTATTCAGGCGCCATCTCGGGCGGCCAATAAGGCGTGGCCTTGCTCGGATCCAGAATCTCCTCGGCCGAGAACCCCACCATCTCGCAAAACGCCGGGTTCACATAGGTGACCTTGCCATGCAGATCGCGCGCGCGCAGCCCCGTTACCAGCGAGTCCTCCATCGCCTTGCGAAAAGCCAGCGCGTCGCCCAGGTCGCGCTCAGCCTTCAAGCGGCGGCGGTTGTCCCGCACCAGCACCACCAGCACGGTGATCAGCGCGATCGACATGCCGGTGACCAGCGCGGTGAGCACGTTCGGGAAGACGTTCGGCGCCGCATGCCAGCTGTCCACCCGCAGCATCAGCGCCACGCCGGGCAGATCGAGCAGCTGGTTGGAGGTGAACACCCGCGTGCCGCGCCGCGGGGTGCTGACGATCGCCAGGCGCGTGCCATCGGTCTCGGTGAAGGACAGCTCATGGTTGCGGCGCAGGCTCTCGTTGACCAGGTCCGACAGCACGTTCTGCAGGATGTAGGTGGCCACGGCAAAGCCGTGCAACTGGTCGCCGGTGATCACCGGCACGCACAGCTCGAGCAGCTCCAGCCCGGTGCCATTGCCCTGCGACAGGAAATAGCTGCCCGCATACGAGGCGGCGCCCGTATTGCGGGCGCGCAGGCAGGCGGTATGGCTCTCGGTGTTCATGCCGGTGCGGTCAATCGCCGACCATTGCAGGCTCAGATAAGGCGACTCCTCGCTGGCCTCGATCTGCAACTGCGGGTTGCGCCACTCGATATGGGCAAGATCGCGCTGGTTGCGCAGGATGGTCGCGGCCGCCGACTGCCAGGCCATCACATCGCTGTCATAGCGTGGCATGCTGCGCAGGCGGTTGACGTTGTCGTTGAACAGGCTGCGGATGTCGCTGACGGCATCCTGGGCCTCCCGGTCCAGGCGCTGCTGCACTTCGGAGATCTCATAGCGCCCCGCCAGCCAGACCTGGGTGACCAGGGTGCCTGCCACCAGCAGCACCAGTGCCGACCACAATGACCAGCGACGCCAGCTCTGGTGCCAGCGCTGCGCCAGTGCCTGCGCCCAATGCGCCATCAGCATACGCGGTGCTGCAAGGCCGGCAGTTGCTGGCGCCAGCGCTGCAGCTGCGCCCAATCCAGTTCGGCCAGCACCACGCCAGGCTCGCTGGCCTGCAGCGCCATCACCTCACCCCAAGGGTTGATGGCCATGCTGTGGCCCCAGGTGCGGCGGCCGTTCTCATGCTGGCCGCCTTGGGCTGCTGCCAGCACATAGGCCAGGTTTTCCACGGCCCGCGCACGCAGCAGCAGCTCCCAGTGGGCCTGGCCGGTGGTGTAGGTAAAGGCGCTGGGCACCAGCATCAGCTGGGCACCGGCCTGCGCATGCAGGCGGTACAGCTCGGGAAAGCGCAGGTCGTAGCAGATGCTCAAACCAATGCGCCAGCGCTGGCCATCGCGGCTGGGCAGGTCAAACTGCACCGGCGTGCTGCCCGGCGCGATGACCCGGTGCTCGTCATAGGACTCGCGCTCGTTGGCATAGCAAAACAAGTGCATCTTGTCGTAGCGCAGCACACAGTCGCCCTGCGGGTTGTAGACGCAGCTGCTGTTGTAGACATGGTCGGCATCGGGCCCCTGCAAAGGCAGGGTGCCGCCGACGATCCACAGGCCCAGGCTGCGGGCGCTGTCGGCCAGAAACTGCTGCATCGGGCCTTCGCCAAATGCCTCGGCCAGCGCCAGCTTGTCGGTATCGCGCTGGCCCATCAGACAGAAGTACTCGGGCAGCACCGCCAGCTCCGCGCCAGCGGCGGCGGCCTGCTGCAGCAACTGCCAGGCCTGTGCGCGGTTGTGCTCCCAGCGCGTGCTGGTCACCATTTGGAGTGCGGCTACTTTCATCGATGCGTCCTGCAAGAGAAACTGGCAGCTATTATCCGTAAGCTCCGACCTGGGGCGGCACTTGCGGATATCGAAGGTGACTCAGCGCAGCAGGGGCCGGGCGCTCAATGCGGCGTGCCGATGGCGTTGGGGTCGGCTTCCTGGCGGCGGTTGAGGCGCTTGACCTCGGGCTCCGACCAGGAGCCACTGACCTCGAACTCCTGAGTCACTGCCTGCGTCAGCGGCCCCTTGAACAGCGCCTGTGCCAAAAAGGTGCCGATGCCGATGACCGGATTGATGGCCGTCGTCACCAGCGCCATCGTCGTGGTGTTCAACTCGGGAATGAGGACCACATGCAGGTCCTGCGTCTCGTTGCGCAGATTGGCACGGCCTTCGAGCAGCACGGCGGCGGTGACGCCCTTCATCTGCAAGTTGGTGGTCGAGGCCACGCCGTCGCTCACCAGCACATCGCCGCGCACAAAGTCAAAGCCGAAACCGGCACTGAACACATCCTTGAAATCCAAGGTCAGGCGGCGCGGCAAGGCCTGCAGATTGAGCACGCCCAGCAGCTTGGCGGCACCAGGCTCCACCTTGAGGAACTGGCCCTGGCCCACATCGACATGCAGCTTGCCATCCATGCTGTTGTAGTCGGGGCTCACCGGGCTGCCTGTCCAGCCGATGCGGCCCTGTACCGCGCCCTTGCCCTGGCGCACCACGCCAGCCATGCCCAGGCGGGCCAGCAACGCGCCGGTGTCCTTCAGGTCCAGCCGCATTTCCAGCTCGGTGCGGCGCCCGCCGGCGCTGCTGCGCTTGGCGCCCCAATCACCGCTGGCCTGCAGGCTGGCGGCATCATTCGAGAGAACCATGTTTTTCAGCTGCCACCAGGAGCTGTCGGACTGGCGCTGGTTGACCGCCTGCACCTCCAGCCGCCCCACCGAATGCTGGCGCCAGCGCAAGTCCTCGACCACGACATCCAGCGCCGGCAACTGCCCCGGCTCCTGCTCGGGCGCGTCATCGTGGCTGGCACCGGGCTTGCTGTCGGCGCCGTCCTGGCCCACGCGCAACTGGCTCAGGCGCGCACGGATGGTACCCGGGCCTTTGGCCTCTTGCTCGTATTCCAGCTGGCCATCGAGCAGGCTGGAGCTGACCTGGCTGCGCCAGCGCTGCCCCGTGCGCGAGCCGCTCAGGTGCAGGTTATGGATGTCGATCCCGCGCACCTGCACGGTGCCCAGGCGAATATCCCAATGGTCTGGCAGGAAAGCCTGGTACGCGTCGCTGGCGGGCGGCGAGGCCGCAGCGCCCTCGGCAGCGGGGGCCCGCGCAGGCGGCGCCATGGCCTTGATGCGCTGAGCCAGCGCCTGCCATTCCCGCACATCGACCTGGGGCAGTTGCACTTCCGCAATCACCCCCTTGGCGGGCAAGGTCAGCGCACCGGCGCCCAGGCGCAGCACACCGCTGACGACCTTGTCAGGGATGTTGTCATCGGCACTGATATCCCGCACATAGCGCAGCTGCAGGCGGCCACCCACATCCAGCTGCATGTTCTGGCGCACCAGCGCGGCGCGCGGGGCATCGGGCACGGTGCTGGCAAACTGGGTCGGCCAGACCTCGTCGGCGGCTTTTTTCAGCGGTGGCGGCAGCGCCAGCGCCATGCCGGCCAGATCGCTGCGCACCTCCACCAGCGGCACTCCCTGGGCCATGCCGATGTCCAGCTGATAGGCGGCCTGGCCCTGGGCCCACTGCGCCAGCTGCACCACCGGCCCCAGCTCCTTGGCGCGCAGCAGGCCGTCCGCCGTAGCGACGCCCTGGGCCCGCACCTTGAGCCGGGGGCCATGGTCCGCACCTGCGGGCATGCCACTGACATCCATGCCGCCGGAAAACTTCACCGGCCCCCCAAAGGCCTGGCCCTGCAGATCCTGCAGCGCAAAGCCGTGCTCGGAAAACTGTACCGCGCCGGTGACCTTCTCCACTACCGGTGAGTCATCGTGGAACTGGATGCGGTTGCCCGGCAGCAGTACCTTGCCTTCGACCTTGGACTGCGCCATCTCATGCACCGGCAGGTCCAGCTTGAGCTGCAACTGGGAATCGCCATCGGCCTGGGTCTGCGCCAGCGCATGCTGGGTCAGCGCATCAATGGCACTGCCGCGCACGGTCGAGAGCATGTCCGCCAGCGGCCCACGGGCCTGCGCATTGACCAGCACGCGGGTCTCGTGGAAATTGGGAATCTGCGCGCTGGTCTGGTCGACGACGATGCGCGCGTTGCCGTCCAGAATGCCCTTGGCCTTGTTGACCTGCATGCCGTTGCCTTCAAACACCAGCTCGCCCGAAAGGCGATGGAGTTCGGGCCAGGGCTTGTCGCCCGGGTGCAGGTGCGAGTTGGGCACATAGGCATAGCGCACATCGCGCACCGGCGCGACGATACGGAACAGGCCATGGCGCGAATCGGGAAAAGGCACTTCCCAGAGGTCGCCCTGGATCTCGAACTGCACATTGCTGGCCTGGCCGGCCAGCACGGCATCGCGCACATAGTGGCGCGCATCGGGCGGAATATGCAGTGGCAGATATCGGTGCACCTGCGTGCCATCGGCCCGGTCAAGCACGCCCTTGAGTTCCAGAATGCCGGGAAAGCGCGATTGCGAGCCGGACTTCTGCGGGTCTGCCGTGTGCCAGCTCCAGCGCGCATGGCCCGCCGCATGCGGATTGGCAAATTCCAGCCGTTCGGACTGCATCTGGATGCGATCGCCCTGCACCGTCCACTGCAGCTCGGTGTTGGCCGAGGTGATTGGCAGCAACGGCTCTTCAAAGACCGAAGGCAGGTAGAGCGCGCCATCGGCAAAGCGCAGTTTGGCCTGCCCACCGCCAGCGCGCGCCTCGATGGCCAGATCCAGCCCGCGCAGGCCGACGTGCGGCTGCCCGGCGGCCAGCACCAGGCCGCCATGGCTGTCACGCGCTGCATTGGCCTTGGGTGCCGCAGCCGGCATGCCAAAGGCCAGCTGGCCCACATCGGCCTTGACCTGCCAGTCCTGCCAGCGGTCGATATCACCGCGCCAGTGGGCCGATGCACTGCGGATCAGACCGGCCGGCCGGTTGCTTTGCAGCCACTGGCGTGCGTTGTCGGGGATGGGCAGCAGCCGCGCCAGCTGGGCCAGGGAGGCGATATCGAGCGACTGGGCACTGGCCTCGGTCTCGCTGGGCTGCTTGCCCTGCGCATAGACGTGGTTGATGCGGGCGCTGCCGCCGGGCCATTGCTCGCCGTTGGCCGATTCGACCGCCAGGTTCTCCGTCAGCAAGCGAAAGCCGCTGTCATCGGCAGCGCCGCCGATGCGGCCCTGCACCGAGCGCAGCAGCAGCACCGAGCCCTGCGCCGCTTTGTCATCACCGGCAGCGGTGGCTGGGCGGCGCACGCCCACATCGCGCAAGGCGACATCGGCGGTGCCGTTCGCAAGCTTGCCACGCGTCACATCCAGCCACAGCCTTGCCGAGCCCTGGCCCTGCTGCAGACCCACTGCAGGCGGCAGATAGGGCGCCATCGCCGCAGCGTTGAGCTGGAGCGCTTCGAGGTAGACCTGACCGCTCCAGTGCTTCCAGTTGCCATCGTGCAGCGCCCACAGCGGCTGGTGCATGCGGCCGCGCAGCTCCAGCGTATCCCCCCAGTCTTCGGGAGGGCGCACGCGCAGTTGCCATTCGTGGCGCAGGCCCGGGTTGCGCAGCAGCAGATGCACATCGCTGAAAGTGACGGGGGGCAGGCCGCGCAGCTGGTCATCCCAGACAATGCTGCCGCCTTGCAGCAGCACCTCGCGCTGGCGGAACAACCAGTCGCCAGCACTGCCGCTGTTGCTGTCCTGTGAGTTATCGACGAGCACGCCGGCCACGCGCACACTGCCATCGGCAGCGCGTTGCACCGTCAGCTGCGGCGCGTCGATGACGATCTGCTCGGTCCGCAGCCGCAGCAGCGACGGCACCGACAACGCCACCTTGATCGTATCCAGGGTAAACCCTGTGGATCCATCGGGCTGCTCGATGCGCAGCCCTTTGACCGCGATCGCCGGCACCAGACTGTTATGGCCTTCGGCCTGCAAATGGTCAATGCGCACCGGCACGCCGAGCGCCTGCGACAGCCGAGATTCCACTTGCGGGCGAAAGTCATTGATACGGGGCACAATCCACCAATGCAGCGCCGCCACGGCCAGAGCCAGCAGCAGCGCCAAGCCCAGCAATAAGCCCACAGACCATTGCACCAGCTTGGCAGCGAGCTTGAGCAATCGGGGCGCGCGCACAGTCAATCGAGTCCAATCAGTTAGGGGAAAGCGAAATTATGACCCGCGGCAAGTCCCTCGCTCGCGTCGCATATGTGAGCATTTGAACAGTTCTGCCGCAGGACATTGTCGATAAAGCGCTATGGCACACACGGATATCACGCCCCCGCAGGCCAGCCTGCCTCTGTCTGAGCATTCGCGCTTCATCCAGCGCCTGCACCGCCGCTACGAGGGTTTGCTGGATCTGCTGCCCAGTGGTGCTCCCACCCATGCAACGATGGCCGCCACCTTGGCGGCGCTGCAGGCCCAGGGGTATGCGCTGGGGGCTGCGCTGCGCATTCTTCGGCAGCTGGTCATGGAGCGGCTGGTGCATCTTGACTGCGACGCGCAGGCTGATCTGCACACCATCACGCAAGGGGTGACCGAGCTGGCCGAGCTGGCACTGGACGCCGCCTGCACCGCAGCACGCGCAGAGCTTGACGGCCGCCATGGCGCACCGCGCGACGCCGAGGGCAACCCGGTGCAACTGTGGGTGATCGGCATGGGCAAACTGGGCGCGCGCGAGCTCAATGTGTCCAGCGACATCGACCTGATCTATATCTATGAGCAAGAAGGCGAGACCCAGGGCCAGCCCGATGGCCGGGGCAAGATCAGCAACCATGAGTACTTCATCCGTGCGGTCAAGCTGATCTACCAGCTGATTGGAGAGACCACCGAGCACGGCTTTGTGTTCCGCGTCGATCTGATGCTGCGGCCCAATGGCAACTCGGGCCCAGCCGCCATCTCGGTGGCAGCGCTGGAGGACTACCTGCAGACCCATGGCCGCGAATGGGAACGCTTTGCCTGGCTCAAGAGCCGCATTGTGGCACCGCTGGCCGATATCCGCACCCCCAATGTGCAGGCGCTGCGCGGCGCGGTGCTGCCCTTTGTGTTTCGGCGCTACCTGGATTACGCCGTGTTCGACTCGCTGCGCAGCCTGCACCGCCAGATCCGCGAGCATGCGGCCAAGCGCAGCGCGGGCCATCCCGAGCGCGCCAACGACGTCAAGCTCTCGCGTGGCGGCATCCGCGAGATCGAATTCATCGTGCAACTGCTGCAGGTGGTGCGGGGCGGCCAGTTCCCCGAGCTGCGCTGCCGTGCCACCCTGGAGGCATTGCAGCGGCTCGAGCGCGCCAGCCTGATGGCACCCGAGACAGCGCAGGCGCTGGCCGATGCCTATGTTTTCCTGCGCAAGGTGGAGCACCGCATCCAGTACCTGGACGACCAGCAGACCCACGTGCTGCCGACCCGCGATGACGACCTGCGGTGGATGGCGCAGACCCTGGGCTATGACGACGAGTGCCGCTTTCTGCACCAGCTCGATGCCCACCGCGAGCTGGTCGCCCAGGAGTTTGACAAGCTGCTGGGCGGCAACGAGGCCTGCAAGAGCGGCCAGTGCGGCGGCGCCAAGGGCGCAGCGGCCAGCGCCCCGGAGCTGGAAACGGTGCTGCCCAGGCTGCCCGAGGCGGTGCGCGATCGCGTGCTGCAGTGGCAGCGCAACCCCCGCTACAGCTACCTGAGCGATGCCGGCCGGGGCCGCCTGGTCTTGCTGCTGCAGCGCACCGCCCAGTGGTTGGGCCAGGGCCAGGTGAGCGAGATCGCCGCAGTGCGGCTGGCCGACTGGATGGAATCACTGCTGCGCCGCGAAAGCTATCTGGCGATGCTGCAGGAACGCCCGGCCGTGCACGAGAAGCTGATGCACATGCTGGGCGCCGCCAAATGGCCTGCCCGCTACATGCTGCAGCATCCCGGCGTGATCGACGAGCTGGCCAGCGATGCGCTGATGCATGAGCGCTTCAATCCGCAGGAGTTCGAAGCGGATCTGGAGCGGCGCCGCGCCGCGCTGCAATCCACCGCCGAAGACGATGACGAGAACCTGCTGAACCTGCTGCGCCGCGCCCACCATGCAGAGACCTTCCGCACCCTGGCGCGCGACATCGAGCAGCAGATCACCGTCGAGCAGGTGGCCGATGACCTCTCGGCACTGGCTGACGCCGTGCTGCGCGTGACGACCCGCTGGTGCTGGGGCCGGCTCAAGAGCGCCCACCGCGAAGAGCCGCAGTTCGGCATCATCGGCTACGGCAAGCTTGGCGGCAAAGAGCTGGGCTACGGCAGCGATCTGGACATCGTGTTTGTGTTCGATGACGACGACGAACGCGCGCCCGAGGTCTACTCGGCTTTCGTGCGCAAGCTAATCAGCTGGCTCACCGTCAAGACCGGCGAGGGCGATCTGTTCGAGATCGACACCGCGCTGCGCCCCAACGGCAACTCCGGCTTGCTGGTCACCAGCTTTGAGTCCTACGCCAACTACCAGCAGCAGCGCGGCAGCAACACCGCCTGGACCTGGGAGCACCAGGCGATGACCCGCGCCCGCTTTGTGATGGGCAGTGCAGCGCTGGCAGCGCGCTTTGACGCGGTGCGCGAGGCGGTGATCACGGCGCCCCGGGATGCGGTGGCGCTGGGCAGTGAAATCGCGACGATGCGTGAGCGCGTGCGCAGCGCCCACAAGGTGCCGGCGGGCCTGTTCGATGTCAAGCACAGTGTCGGCGGCATGATGGATGTGGAATTTGTCGTGCAGTACCTGGTTTTGCTGCATTCCGCTTGCAATCCCCAATTGCGGCCCAACTTGGGGAACATCAGTCTGCTGCGCCGCGCCGAAAACGCAGGTCTGCTGCCTGCCGGTATGGGTGAGGCGGCGGCCAATGCCTACCGCGCATTGCGGCGTGTGCAGCATCTGGCCCGCTTGAACGAGGCGCCCACCCAGGTGCCGGAGACTGCGTTGCTGGAGGAACAACAGACGGTAAGAACGCTGTGGAAGGCGGTGTTGCAGAGCACATAAACCCTGTAGAAAGGCTGATGGAACTCGGGTTTTCATAAGGGTTTATACTGTGACGCTGCCATTCGCTAGCATTCACTTACGTGCAAGCGCCACCAAAACAATGTACTATCAGACATCAGGTAGCGATTAATTCGACAAATGATAACAGAAAGAAACAAATTATTTATTTGTTTACAATACATTTAGCATCAGCGCTGGAAACTTAAACCGGCGATCCATCTCTGTACTGAGGGAAAGCGATAGGCATAGTTTTTCATACCGGTTTTAATGTTGCGAAGTCTTTCAGGCCCTAACGGCATGACTGCAAACCTGAAGTGCTTCTCCTCCCTCCCTCTCTATCATTCACTTCGGGACGCTTCGCAACTTTTTTTATACCCAGGCCCAGCCCTCAACGGCTGGGCCTTTTTTTGGCTGCGCGCTGCCAGCCACCGTCCGCAGGCCCGGAGAATATTCAGCAATGGGTTGCCGGACCGCCGCCAAACGGGCGGGCGCGGTCCGGGCGAGCCGGCATGCAGAGCCCGGCAGCGTTGCGCAGAGAAGCGCTGTGGATCAGCCCTGTGGCTGGGTCGCCGCAAAGCTGGGCCGGGCCTCCAGGCGATCGAGCAGTTGGGCCAACTGGGGGTAGCGGCCTGCCCAGTCCAGCTCCGGGAAGCGGAACCGCAACCATGCCAGGCAGCAACCGACGGCGATGTCGGCCAGGCTGATATGTACGCCGTTGCCGGCAAAATAGGTCTTCTCGCCCAAGCCCAGGCTCATCGCGTCCAGCCCGGCCCAGACTTTGCCCAGTTGGCGCTCCACCCAGGCAGGGCTGCGCTGCAGCTCAGTGCGGCCTGCAAAGGCATATTCCATACGGGCCAGCACGGCGGCATCGAGCACGCCATCGGCCATCGCCTCCCAGCTGCGCACTTCAGCGCGCTCGCGGCCCAGGCTGGGAATCAGACGGCCTACGGGGGACAGGGTATCGAGGTACTCGACGATCACGCGCGAATCCACCAGCGCCGAGCCATCGTCGAGCACCAGGCAAGGCACCTTGCCCAGTGGGTTGACCAGGGCAATCGTCGCCCTGTCGCCCCAGACATCCACCGTCTCCAGACGGTAATCGAGTTTTTTCTCGGCCAGTACCACGCGCACCTTGCGCACAAATGGGCTGGTCAGACTTCCTAGCAATTTCATAGCAGTAAAACCCATGCTGGTGGTGTCCGTTCGGTCACCAGGTGACCTCCAGCCGGCAGACGGCGTGGAGGGCCTTGCGGGTATCCGCACCCGCAGATTGTAAATAGGCAAATCCAGACTGTAGATGCGGCAAACGCCCCGCTCCTACAATAGCGGCCCATGAGCCTGTCTTCCCTTACCGCCCTTTCTCCGCTGGATGGCCGCTACGCCTCCAAACTCTCCACCCTGCGCCCGATCATGAGCGAATTCGGCTACATGCATCGCCGCGTACAGGTGGAAATCACCTGGTTCATCGCGCTGTCCGATGCCGGTTTTGCCGAGTTCTCGCCGCTGTCCGAAGGTGCACGCAGCTACCTGCACGGCCTGGTGAACAACTTCAGCGAAGCCGACGCGCAGGCGATCAAGGACATCGAAAAGACCACCAACCACGATGTCAAGGCGGTGGAATACTGGATCAAGAGCAAGTTCGAGGCGCGCCCAGAGCTGCTCAAGGCGGCCGAGTTCGTGCACTTTGCCTGCACCAGTGAAGACATCAACAACACCAGCCATGCGCTGCAGATCCGCGCCGGCCGCGACCAGGTGATCCTGCCTGGACTGGACCGCGTGGTGCTCAAGCTGCGCGAGATGGCGCACCAGTACGCTGCGGTGCCCATGCTCAGCCGCACCCACGGCCAGACCGCCAGCCCCACGACCGTGGGCAAGGAACTGGCCAATGTGGTGGTGCGCCTGCAAGGCGCGATGGACCGCATTGCCAACGTCAAGCTGCTGGCCAAGATGAACGGCGCGGTGGGCAACTACAACGCCCACCTGTCGGCCTGGCCCGACTTCGACTGGGAAAGCTTCAGCAAGAACGTCGTGGAAAAGCACGAACCCCAGGGCCTGGGCCTGACCTTCCAGCCCTACTCGATCCAGATCGAGCCGCATGACTACATGGCCGAACTGTTTGACGGCATTGCCCGCGCCAACACCATCCTGATCGACCTGTCGCGCGACATCTGGGGCTATGTCTCGGTGGGCTACTTCAAGCAGCGCCTGAAGGCCGGAGAGATTGGCTCGTCCACGATGCCGCACAAGGTCAACCCCATCGACTTCGAAAACGCCGAAGGCAACCTGGGCCTGGCCAATGCACTGCTGCGCCACCTGTCGGAGAAGCTGCCAATCAGCCGCTGGCAGCGTGACCTGACCGACTCCACCGTGCTGCGCAACATCGGCGTGGCCACCGGTTATGCCGCGCTGGCCTACACCTCGCTGATGACCGGCCTGAACAAGCTGGAGCTGAACGAAGAGCGCCTGGCCGAAGACCTGGACAATGCCTGGGAAGTGCTGGCCGAGCCGATCCAGACCGTCATGCGCCGCTATGGCGTGCAAGGCGCGTACGAAAAGCTCAAGGAAGTCACCCGTGGCAAGACGGTGCGCGCCGAAGACCTGCACCAGCTGATCAACAGCCTGGAGATCCCGCAGGCCGACAAGGAACGCCTGCTGGCGATGACCCCGGCCAGCTACATCGGCAAGGCCACCGAGCTGGCCCAGCGCGTTTAAGCCCCTTAGACCCTAGAGGCCAGGCGTTCCCTGGCCTCTTGTCTTTTTCCTCTCAGCGTCCGGCAGACCGCACAGCGACTGCCGGGCGCGCCGGATTCACCCCCCGAAGCCCAGGCTTCGTCACCAGACCCTGCCCCATGGCTATCAAATCCACGATCTACAAGGCCAATCTGTCGATTGCCGATATCGACCACAACTACTACGCCGACCACAACCTGACCCTGGCGCGCCACCCCAGCGAAACCGACGAGCGCATGATGGTGCGCCTGGTGGCGCTGGCCCTGAACGCACACCAGCTGCAGGACCTGTGCAACGGCGATGGCACGCTGGGCTTTGGCGCCGGCCTGTCCGACCCGGACAACCCCGATGTGCACCTGACCGATTTCACCGGCGCCAAGCGCATCTGGATCGAAGTGGGCCAGCCCGAAGAAAAGCCGATCACCAAGGCCTGCAACAAGTCGGACCAAATGCTGGTCTACTGCTTCAACCATGCGGCCGAGATCTGGTGGAAGGGCCTGGAAGGCAAGCTCGCGCGCCAGGAAAAGCTCGAAGTGTTCCGCCTGCCGACGGAGGTGTCGCAATCGCTGGCCGACCTGGCCGAGCGCAGCATGCAGCTGCAGGCCACCATCCAGGAAGGCCAGCTGACCTTGTCCAGCGACAAGGGCACCTTCTTTGTAGAACCTATTCGCTGGAAGTGATGCCGCCTGCGGAACGCGCCCGTTCCGCATAGCGGTTGAAGCGCCAGGCCGTTCCCTGCGCGGTGATGCGCCGCCACACCGCCCGCTTTTGCACAGGCGTGTAGGCCAGCCAGTGCTGCACCTCGTCGAAGCTGCGGCCGCAGCCCTTGCAGACTTCATCGCCCTGGCTGGTGGAGCAGATGGCGATGCAGGGCGTGTCCGGTGTGGTCTCCCACCAATCCAGCCAGGCCCGCATCGCGGCATCCCCCAGCTCGCGGGCCTCCACTGCATCCTGGCGCTGGTAGACCATCTGCGCATACACCTCGGCCAGCGCAGCAACCTGGGGGGACAGCGACGCACCCGGGCCACAGGGCGCGCGCTGGCGCCAGTGGTTGATGGCCGCTTCCAGATCAGTCAGGTGGATGGATTCCATAGCTGCGGGGATGATAGCTCTGCGGCAAACAACCCACCAAACGCCAGCCCGCATCCACTTGTTCACAGCTTGTTATCCACAGGTGTGGGCAAACACAAACATGCGGGAATACTCTGTGCGCTGGCCCGGTCTTTGTCATCCCAAAGCGCCGTGTTTGTGTTCCAATACGCGCTGACGAAGGGGAGTAGCTCCCGTCGATGCCTTGCCCGCGGCAAGCGCAGCGACATGTAATGCGTCGTCAGTACGAAGCCTCACGGCTTCCGGCGCGTTAGGTTCATGGCCCACATGATCTGAGCAAGACCTTTGAAAACCATGGTGCCGCACCACAGGTCTTTCGAAGCTACTGCCCCGGCTGTTGGCCATTTCTAGCGTCAACGCCGAACCACGTCGCCTCCCTGACTTGTAACGACACCCTACTGGCTGGTCTGTGCATGGTGCATGGGCCGCTTTTTCAAAAATTAGGTGCTTACATGGACTTGGATTTTCTGACGCACGCGCCCTTCTGGATTGCACTGGGCCAAATCATCATCATCGACATCCTGCTCGGCGGGGACAACGCGGTGGTGATTGCACTGGCTTGCCGCAAGCTGCCCCCTGACCTGCGCCGCAAAGGCATCATCTTCGGTACCGCTGGCGCGATCATCTTGCGCGTCATCCTGATCGCGTTCGCGATGTTCCTGCTGGCCCTGCCGTTCCTGAAGTTTGTCGGCGCCATCCTGCTGTTCTGGATCGGCATCAAGCTGCTGGTGCCTGAAGACGAAGACCACGGCAACATCCAGGGCAGCGACCGCCTGTTTGCCGCCATCAAGACCATCATCGTTGCCGACCTGGTGATGAGCGTGGACAACGTGATCGCCATTGCCGGCGCCGCACAGAACGCCGGTGACGAGCACCACATGCTGCTCATCATCCTGGGCCTGCTGATCTCGATCCCGATCATCGTCTGGGGCAGCCAGCTGGTCATCAAGCTGATGGAGCGCTTCCCGATGGTCATCACCGCCGGCGGCATGCTGCTGGGCTGGATTGCAGGTGGCATGCTGGTCTCTGACCCCGTGTTTGCCAACCCTGACAAGTGGACCTGGATGTTCAAGATCGACCAGAGCAAGACGCTGCACTATGCAGCCGCTGCCGCTGGCGCACTGATCGTGCTGGTGCTGGGCAAATGGCTGGCCGGCAAAAAAGCCAAGGAACTCCCGGCGGCCAACGTACACTAAGCCTATACCCGCCCTCTATCACCACCGCTGGCAGCCCCGCGCTGCCAGCCCCACTTAGGCCACTTGGATGAACGTAAAAATAGTCTTTGTAGATGATGCCGCCTTTGCCCTGCAGCGCTTGAACGAGCGCGCAACCATCAACGACGAGCACTGGGTGCTGGTGGCTTGCGCCCCCAAGATCACCCGCAGGGCCAGCCGCTGGGGCAATCGCAGCACCCTCGAAAAGTGGCGCAACAAGTGGGCCAAGAACCTGTTTGAGGGCCTGATCCCGCAAAGCGCTCAGTTGCAGCGCGCCCGCGTCTCGACCCATATCTCGGAAGTGAGCGTTCAGCAAATGACCGCCCAACTGCATGCAGAGTACCCCGAGGCCGAAGTGCTGGACTGGCGCCGCCCCAAGGCCATCTCCGAGCCGCCATCGGCCGACTTTGTGCCGCGCCCTGCCAAGCTGGCAGGTTCGCTGCTGGGCATTCTGGGTATCTGTTTTAGCCTGGTGCTCGACGGCGCGTAAGCCATCAGCCGCACCACCCCATAAAAGCGCCTTCGGGCGCTTTATGCTTTTCAGTTCTCGAACGAGTCGATGTCGAGGTAATACGGCTTGTCCAACTGGTTCTTGTCCAATACCACCGTCCAGAATGCATCCTTGACAATGAGCGGCACATAGACCGCGTCTTCTAATGCCAACTGGTGGTCGGCCAGCAGCTTCTGGATCTTGTCAGCCTGGTTCGGGAAGCGGTCTATCAGACGCTGCACCGGATGCGCCTGTGCCAACACCTTGGGTTCCACCTTCTCATAGGGCACCCATAGATTTGCCTGGGCAGCTTCGGAAATGCCGCCCAATGCCAGCATGGTGGAACTGGTTTGTTCCTGATTGTTTGCGGGCTTGCGCAGCCCCAGCATCTTCGGGCCCCACAGCGGCAAACCATGGGGAATCACCGCAATGGCTTTGCGCATTTCCTGCGGATCGGGCTCATTGGCATGCACCACGCGAAAGCGGTAGTACTCAAACCCCAGAAAGACCGGCCGCGCCTGCAGCACGGTGTAGACGCCATAGCCCAGCGCTGCCAGCTGCACACAGGCAATGGCGGCAACATCCAAGAGGTTGGTGCGCAACGGCTTTTTTTTGTTGAAGACCACCCAGGTCAGCAGCGGTCCCAGAATCAGGTCTACGCCAAAAATCAGCTCCATCAGATCCTGGCCACCTGAGAGCTGGTAGAAAGGCGCCGGGTACCAGACAAAGTAGATCAGGCAGAACACGGCACTGAGAAGCACCAGGCCCACCAAAAAATGAATTCCGGCCGCTTTGAATTTTTCCCTCATTCCTTCACCCTTTTATGTGCCATGCGCGTCTGTCTTCTGCACATGACCTGCGCGAAATTATGCAGTAAGCTATGTCCGCATGAAGATCCTGCTCAAATGGCTGCTCTCCGCAGTCGCCCTGCTCTGTGTCGCCTACCTTTACAGTGGCGTGGAAGTCCGCAGCTTTGGCGCGGCGCTGATTGCAGCGCTGCTGATAGGGCTGTGCAATGCGATAGTGCGGCCCGTGCTGATCGTGCTGACCCTGCCCGTCACCATCCTGACCTTGGGCCTGTTCATCTTTGTCATCAACGCGCTGATGTTCTGGGCCGCGTCCGGCATCGCAGGCAGCGGCTTTGTGGTGCATGGTTTTTGGGCTGCGCTGATCGGCTCGGTGCTCTACTCCATCATCAGCCTCGTCATCGAATCACTTACGGGCCGCCTGCTCCTTGGCAAGTGATTGCATCTCGCGCAAGCGGGTGTCGATGATCGAGGCCTCGTAGTAGTCGTTGCGGTTGGGGCTGTTGCGCGCCATGTCCTGCCCGGCGCGCAGGCGGTCTACCGCTGCTGGATAGTCATACTGTGCAGCCCGGCTCTCGGCCTCCGCACGGATGGAGCGCAGCGGCTGGTTCTGCTGGCGCAGCACCCATGACAGCGCAAGCCAGGCCCCCGCATCCTTGGGCCACTGCACCACCAGGGTCTGCAGGCGGCTGCTGGTCTGGCGCAACACTCCGTCATAGGCCGCCAAACCTGTGGCAGGCAGCTGCGCCAGTGCCTGTGCAGCCAGCACCAGCTCGGGCCGTTCACTGCTTTGGCCTGCATCGCCGCCTACCACGGCCTTGACCTCCGGCAGCAAGACATCGCGGCTGCTGTCCTGGATGCTCAGCGACTTGTCCGAACCCTGCGTGATCACCGCCTCATTGACCAGGCCGGTCATCGCATTGCTGACCGTCACCGAGGTGCTGCCGGCCTTACTTGCAGGGGGCTTGAGGGGTTGGATCTTGGCCAGCGCAGCCAACGCATCCTGCGGCTGGCGGTTGCGCAATGCCAGATCAGCGCGCAGCAGTTGCGCCTGGCGCATCGCATCGGGGTGGGCCTGCACGGTGGCATCCAGCTGGTCCAATGCGGCCAGCGCTTCAGCATGGCGCCCCAGTTGGTTGTGGGACATGGCGGCCAGATACCAGACACCTGCCCGCTGCTCCAATGAGCGGTTGGCAAAATCGGCCGCCGTGGTCAATTGCACCCATTGGTGCAATACCTGGGGCTCAGGCTTTGACAGTATGCGGGCCCGGGCCGACATTATCTGCGCCACCATGCCCGTGTCCTGCGGTTTGCGTGCAGCACCGGCCGGCAAGCGTGACTGCATGTCGGCAATGCGCTCGGTCGTCAGCGGGTGGGTGCGCAAGTAGGGCCAGCTGCCGTTGTCGTTCATGCGGTTGGCTTGCTGCAGCTTTTCAAACATGCTGACAAAACCCGCTTGCGAGTAGCCGGCAGGCGGCATCAGGCTCATGCCGGTGCGGTCCGCCTCGCGCTCCATATCGCGTGAGAAGTTCAGCTGCGACTGGATGGCGGCGGCCGAGCTGCCCACCATCAGCGCCTGGGCTGCTGCCGGGTTCTTGCTCGCGGCCAAGGCGCCCAGGATCATGCCGGCAATCATCACCGGCGTCATGCGCGACTGGCGGGCCAGCATGCGCGCAATATGGCGCTGGGTGATATGGCTCATCTCGTGGGCCAGCACCGAGGCCAGCTCGTCGCGGCTCCCGACCACGCCCACCAGACCAGTCTGCACCCCCATAAAACCGCCAGGCAGCGCAAAGGCGTTCACGGTCGCATCCTGGATCAGCATCACCTGCCAGGCAAAGCGTTCCTGCAGTTCAGACGTCAAGGTGCCGCGCTGGCGCGCCGCCAGCATCAGCTCCTGCCAGATGCCGTTGACGTACTCATACAGAATCGCATCATCCAGAAACTGCGGATCGCGGTAGATCTCGCGCGCAATGTCATCCCCCAGGCGCCGCTCCTCGCTGGTGGTCATCTCGGCGCCCTCGCCCATCGCCGGCAAGCTGGTATCGGCCCGCGCCTGCAGGGGGGCCAGGGCGGTCATTGCCGCCATATGGGCCGCGAGCAATGCACAAGCTGTGCGTTTAAAAAACCATGTAGTCATCAATAATCCGTGCTGCAACAGAGGCTGAATCTACATCAAGGCGAGAACCAGCCCGGGGCGCGCCCCGCCATCATGCATGAACGCCAACACGTATGATGAAGCACCACTGCACAAGTTGCACCCTGTATTGCAGCTTGTGACGCATTGAACACGGAAGCACTATGACTGAACTCACCCATTTCGACGCCCAGGGCCAGGCCCATATGGTCGACGTAGGCGCTAAGCCTAACACCCACCGCATTGCGATTGCAGAGGGCTTCATCACCATGCAGCCGGCCACCTTGGACATCATTGCTGCGGGTACCGCCAAAAAAGGGGACGTGCTGGGCATTGCCCGCATCGCCGGAATCATGGCGGCGAAAAAGACCAGTGAACTGATACCGCTGTGCCACCCGATTGCGCTGACCAAGGTGGCGGTGGAGTTTGAGCTGTTACCTGCAAAAAATTCCGTGCGCTGTGAGGTCAGAACGGAAACTGTTGGGCCCACTGGGGTGGAGATGGAAGCCTTGACCGCTGTGCAGGTGGCCTTGCTGACGATTTATGACATGTGTAAGGCAGTGGATAAGGGGATGATAATAAATGGGGTAAATTTGAAGGCAAAGCACGGGGGGAAATCAAAAGACTATCAAAAATCGGCCTAATTATCATTATATTTATCACTTCGGCTTCATATACTATATTGATTTCTTAATTTTCCACCTCGGTTAATTGCATAGGGAAAATGACCATCTACTATCAACGACGATTGAGGTGTCGGGCAGTATGATGTAGTCATTGCAATTCACAATAATTATCCAATATCATCAAAAATGCTCTCATTATCTATGCAAAGTAGACTCAAATAGTTTCCAACAACGGGCCGGCCAAGACACTAGCTCCGTGTTGCACCAATAACTCAAATACGCTTTTGCGAGCGGAATAAATGCAGTACATTTGATACAACTATCAGTTCATCTCCCGCAACCCAGCATACACGCGCGTATGAAATGCTGACGGCATCGCCTCGATGGCCGAGCACCCGCCAGACTGAAAACTATATAAGATCGACTAACGTGGTCAATTCAGTAAAATTGATGATTTTCGTTATTCGCCTGTTTTGCAGATCCCATACTTACGGAGGGTCATTAGAAAATTTCAAATTAAGCATAATTATCGAAATATGAGATAATCTCAAAACATGGGATAGCTATGCCTAAGCGATGCTTAACTAGTCCAAATACAATTTCTCGGGATATTTAGGACAGATTACATCTGATGTCAAAGCACGTGACTGTCGATCAAAATTTGCAACAACACTTCTAACCATCTGCTGAGGAAATCTCACCAAAATAGAACCATCTTCACTATATAAATATGCACTCGTATTATAGTAATATCTACTTACTTCAGGACCATATTTTATAGAGCTTGTAGAATTAGGTTGAAAAAGCGCTGAGCATTTATCCTCTATTTGAGAGAAAATATTATCAAATTTTTCCAAATTAACTCTATGCCGATTATAATCATCAGAGGATATTTTCTTCAGCGGGCAAGCGTGTAAAAATAGAGAATCGTCTCCTTTTGTCTGAACAGGATTCCACAGATTTAATTTCTCCTGCACGAACTCAATTGGCTCGCAAGCCCCCTCGGACAGACCCAGACCATAAGCACCATAGACATCATTGAATATGGTCTTTTCTATATCTTGAATTCCTGAATAATTCCCTAAATTAGAGAAATATGCCGGCATTATTCCTACGACTTTTTTTCCATCTATCTTTTCTTGTAGACGCTTTGGCATTCTCACCCCTCCGGCGATTGAATATTGCCCAGCAACATTAATCCAGCTTGATTCTTTATTTATAAACATTGCCACGGCTGAATTGGATATAAGCGAAGCCGATAGAAAAGTGTATTCGCCTCGCTGGTAATTCTCTGGAACTTTTATATTTAAATAATCCGACCCTGTCCATTTCACGGGGGTCCAACGAGTAATTTGCGCCGAATAAATAGAAAAAATTTGAACACAAAGCAAAACTGAAAGAAATATTTTCACATACTGCTGCTTAAACATATATAACATCACAGCAGCAATTAAAACTCCAGACGTAACCCATAAAGTTAACGCATATCTACCTATTTTTGAAGATACAACCCAAACGAAATAAGATATAAGAAAAAATCCGATAAGAGAAACTAAATTCCTATGCTCAACATCATTAGTAACGAAATTACTATCAGTGAATTTCAATAAACCAACTAACTTTGCAAATACTACCAAAGACAACAATACAAAAAACACAGAAATTTTCATTTCTGGAGCCGGCGCCTCGCTATACACCCAAGATGAAATTTTCATCATTTCAAATGGCAGCGTAATCGCACCTATTAGACCTGAACCCATGAACCTACGATCCTGTAGATTATACGCAGGAAAATCAGAAGATTTAAATAATCCATTAAAAAATGGAAAAAATGGGTTTGAAAATTCGCTCCATAGTTTATAGCTCCAAAAACCATGAACTAGCACAAATCCAATTAATACAGCAGTGCAAAATATTACTATAGCAATACATCTAAATCTGATATTCTTTACTGAGACACAGAAATTCACTAAAACCATGAATAAAAGTGCGAATGCGTACATACCATTTGTCAACTTCAGGCCTATAGCAGTACCAAGCAGAAGCCCGGATAAAAAGTATTTACGCCTAGAGCAATCTCCGCCATAAAGCAAAAAATTTATTGCACCCAATATTAAAATCAATGAAAGTGAGTCAACGAAAGTGCTCCCAATCACAACCAGCCACAATGACGTAGTAACACACAATAAAACTGCCAGAAATATTACTTCGAATTTTTCTTGATAATTTATAAATATTTTTTCCGAAAAACTCCAAAGCAATGGAATAGCAACGATAGCAGGAATTGACAAATAAAGCCCAACCAAGTAGTCAGGAATATGGAATTTCACTGCGTAATAAATAGGGATGTACGCAACTGGATTCAAATAAGTTTGAATGCCTCCAGCGAAATAGTCTTTATTCCACCTATTTTCAATTAAAAGCTGCGCCGAGTATAGGTGATAATTAATAAGGTCCCAGCTAATATCTTTTCCAGAGACGTATATCCAGGATACTGTTATAGCAACAAGTAATAAAATTGCTATGCTTTTCTTTTTCAAATACAATTGCATATAAAAAAAGCCCCTATAAGGGGCTCTTTCAGAGAAGAGATAATTAATTGCCGCGGCAAGAACCAGGCAGGTATTTCTGCGCAACGGTTGTACCATCACCGGCCAACCCGCAAATCCAACGAGACACGGTTCCCCCTGCTGCTGGCGCAGCACCTGCACCGTCAACAGGCTTCAAGGTAACGATCCCCCCCACAGTGCCATCTGCCTTATTTTTAATTCCTTGAGTGGTCACGGAAATCATACCAGTAGCATTGGTTGCGATTGACGCAACATATTGAGATGGCGACGTGGTAGTTTCGCAACCCCAGGTATTTGCAGCAGGCAGGGTGGTTGCAGATTGAACAACTTCAGTGACCGTTGTTCGGCAAGAAGATGCAGCCAAGATGGGTTCGGACATCTTGGCACGTACCGTGTAATCTTGATAAGCAGGCAGTGCCACCGCAGCCAAAATACCGATAATCGCCACAACGATCATCAGTTCGATCAGGGTGAAACCCTTTTGCATCGTACGCAACATGTTGAATCCTCTCTATGTAACCAGTGATTAGGTAGCCTTGTCGAACTGACTTGGCGTGTGTTGTAGACAGCAAGTGCTATGCCAACTTCTGAGCACCTGCTAGGCGCGGCTTACGCTGACAAAAATGCGGCGTTTTGTTAACTTATTGTTGAAGACGTTCATAAATGTCAGCCGCAGCCCTATTGTGCCAATTTTGTCACGCTAGCGGTAGCGCCGTGCAGCGGATCCGAGAAGAACCAACAAAAAATGGCACCCGCAGGTGCCATTGTCTAAGGTGAGCCAACCTAAACCGCTAGGCCCGTCTAAGCCCAAAACTCATAAGCCATCCCCGCCAGCTCAATCCTGTCACCCTTGTGCATCGACAACGCCACGCCATTCAGCGCCTGGCCGTTGAGCACCACATCAGCCGAACCATCGACCTTGGTAGCAACGTATCCCTTGCCGCGCTTGGTCAGTGCAGCGACGGCGATGCCGGGGCGGCCGACCGTGGTGACGACCTTGGACAAAATGATGTCTTCGCTCGCGCCGCTGACGGCGCGCAGGTAGGGGCTGGGGGTGTAGGGCTGCCCTTCGGCGGGGGGGAAGTCTGCGGGGACGGTGGGGCTGTCTTCGCCGTCATCGGCATGCGCGGGCTTGGCCGTCAGGCTGCCGGCTTCGCTGGCATGCAGGTAATGGCTCTCGGGCACCAAAGAGTTCATCAAAAAGCGGATGCGGCATTTGCCGACGTCCAGCAGGTCGCCGCTTTGCAGTACCTGGCGGCGCACTTTCAAGCCGTTGACCTTGGTGCCGTTGGTGCTGCCCAGGTCTTCGACGACGACGATGCCGATCTTCTTCTCATAGGTGAACGCCACATGCTCGCCGCTGACCGCCATGTCGGTCAGCACGATGTCATTGGTGGAACGGCGCCCCAGGGTGACCCTGGACTCGGTCAGCACGTAGTCCTGTATCACCACACCATCTAGCGAAACTATGAGTCTTGGCATATTGATAAACCTCAGCGCGATTATATGCAAATAAGCTATACAAATGACGTTGGCGATACGCTGTTGACAAAGGATCACGATGTGTTGCGGACTCCCGTGATTTAGCTAATGGTTAACCCTATAAATACCCTTGATCGATGCGCCCCCTGAAGCACATCGCCAAGCGCAGCAGCGGTTTATCTGATGCCTGCAATGGGTTCGCGGGCGTTGCGCTGCTCACGCCGTAGCTGCCGCAGGGGCGCACCGGGTGCGGTACACGTGGCCCGTGCAAAACCCAAGCCCTGAAAAGCAAAAAGCGCCCTAAGGCGCTTTAGCG
This sequence comes from uncultured Comamonas sp., assembly GCF_964277875.1. Classification (NCBI taxonomy): domain Bacteria; kingdom Pseudomonadati; phylum Pseudomonadota; class Betaproteobacteria; order Burkholderiales; family Comamonadaceae; genus Comamonas; species uncultured Comamonas sp. Next base: position 21,827 of record NZ_CAXYJV010000008.1, on the reverse strand, counting down.
AGAGAGGGACGCAGACCCGGTCAGTGTGCAGGCGCTGTATTGCGCTTTTGCAGCCACAGGCCCAAGCCCACCACCAGCGCGGCGCCAGCAGCGGCAGCCAGGTAGTGCAGTGCAGGATTCGCTTCGACAAAGCCGTGCAGCAGCTTGTCGTTCATGATGGTCTCGCCACCCACCCAGCCGATGAGGCCGGCACCCAGAATCACGATGACCGGGAAACGCTCCATCAGCTTGATCATCAACGTGGAGCCAAAGATCACCAGCGGGATCGAGATCGCCAGGCCCAGGATCAGCAGCAGCATATTGCCGCCAGCAGCAGCCGCCACGGCAATCACATTGTCCAGGCTCATCACCAGGTCGGCGATCAGGATGGTGCGAATGGCGGCCATCATCGTGCCGGTGCCCTTGCCCGCGCCCTCTTCTTCGTCGTGGCTGGTCAGCAGTTGCAGGCCAATCCACAGCAGCAGGCAGCCGCCAACGATCTGCAGGAAGGACAGCTCCAGCAGCTTGGCCGCCACCACGGTCAGCACGATGCGCAGCACCACGGCGGCACCGGAGCCGAACATGATGGCTTTTCTTTGTTGTTCAGGGGGCAGGGAGCGCGCTGCGAGCGCGATGACGACGGCGTTGTCGCCCGAGAGAATGATGTTGATCCAGATGATCTTGACCAGCCCGATCCAGAAGTCGGGATGATTGACGTAATCCATGTTGCGCTCCGTAGTTATGAATAAAGACGCCAGACCTGAACGATCTGGCGTCTTCTTTTTATGGAGTACGCAGTTTAGCGGGGCACGCAGCCCCTGGCATGCGTAATTTTGCTTACTTCAGCAGGCCTTGCAGCAGGCGGCCCATTTCGGATGGGTTGCGGGTGATGGTGAAACCGCACTCTTCCATGATGGCCAGCTTGGCGTCTGCCGTGTCGGCGCCGCCGGAGATCAGCGCGCCGGCGTGGCCCATGCGCTTGCCGGGAGGGGCAGTCACACCAGCGATGAAGCCCACCACAGGCTTCTTCATGTTGGCCTTGCACCAGAGAGCGGCTTCCGCTTCGTCTGGACCGCCGATTTCGCCGATCATGATCACCGCGTCGGTGTTCGGGTCGTCGTTGAACGCCTTCATCACGTCGATGTGCTTCAGACCGTTGATGGGGTCACCACCGATACCGACTGCCGACGACTGGCCAATGCCCAGCTCGGTCAGCTGCGCCACGGCTTCATAGGTCAAGGTGCCCGAACGGCTCACCACGCCGATGCGGCCTGGCTTGTGGATGTGACCGGGCATGATGCCGATCTTGATTTCACCGGGGGTGATCAGACCAGGGCAGTTAGGGCCCAGCAGCAAGGTCTTCTTGCCGCCAGCCGCTTCCTTGGCCTTCATCTTGTTGCGCACTTCCAGCATGTCGCGCACTGGGATGCCTTCGGTGATGCAGATGGCCAGGTCCAGATCAGCTTCCACCGCTTCCCAGATGGCAGCAGCAGCGCCTGCAGGTGGCACATAGATCACGGACACGGTAGCACCGGTGTCCTTGGCAGCATCCTTGACCGAACCGTAGATGGGGATGTCGAAAATCTTTTCGCCAGCCTTCTTGGGGTTCACGCCAGCGACGAAGCAGTTCTTGCCGTTCGCGTATTCCTGGCACTTTTCAGTGTGGAACTGGCCGGTCTTGCCGGTGATGCCTTGGGTAATGACTTTGGTGTCTTTATTGATATAGATAGACATGTGTGTTCTCCAGGGCTTACTTCACTGCGGCAACGATCTTGGTGGCGGCTTCGGCCATGGTGTCGGCCGAGATGATGGGCAGGCCCGATTCGGCCAGCATCTTCTTGCCCAGCTCTTCGTTGGTACCCTTCATGCGCACGACCAGTGGCACGCTCAGGTTCACCGCCTTGCAAGCGGTGATCACGCCGGTAGCGATGGTGTCGCACTTCATGATGCCGCCGAAGATGTTGACCAGAATGCCTTCGACCTTGGGGTTCTTGAGCATGATCTTGAAGGCTTCGGTGACCTTCTCGGGGGTGGCGCCGCCGCCCACGTCCAGGAAGTTGGCCGGCTCGCCGCCGAACAGCTTGATGGTGTCCATGGTGGCCATGGCCAGACCTGCACCGTTGACCAGGCAGCCGATGTTGCCGTCCAGCGAGATGTAGGCCAGATCGAACTTGGAGGCTTCGACTTCAGCGGGATCTTCTTCGTCCAGGTCGCGCAGGGCCACGATTTCGGGCAGCCGGAACAGGGCGTTGGCGTCGAAGTTGAACTTCGCGTCCAGGGCGACCACGTTGCCCTTGCTGTCACGGTTCAGCGGGTTGATCTCGACCAGCGAGGCATCCGTGTCCATGTAGCACTTGTAGAGCTTCTGGCAGATGTCGATGAACTGGGCGGTGGAGTCGGCAGGCATGCCGATGCCCTTGGCCAGTTCTTCGCCTTGCGCCTGGGTCAGGCCGACCAGGGGATCAACGAAGATGGTGATGATCTTCTCGGGAGTGGAGTGGGCCACTTCCTCGATGTCCATGCCGCCTTCGCTGGAAGCGATGAAGGCCACCTTCTGCGTGCCGCGATCGGTCACGCACGACAGGTAGTATTCCTTCTGGATGTCGGCGCCGTCTTCGATGTACAGGCGGCGGACCTTCTGGCCTTCGGGGCCGGTCTGGTGCGTGACCAGCTGCATGCCCAGGATCTGGCCAGCCAGTGCCTTGACGTCGTCAATGCTCTTGGCAACCTTCACGCCGCCGCCCTTGCCGCGACCACCAGCGTGGATCTGGGCCTTCACGACCCACACGGGGCCGCCGAGCTTCTGGGCGGCCTCGACGGCCTCTTGCACTGTGAACGCAGGGATACCGCGAGGTACAGGCACACCAAACTGACGCAAGATGTCCTTGCCTTGGTATTCATGAATCTTCATGATGTCTCTCTCAAACAAATAGGGGGGGATTGACCCGGTAGCCCTGGGGTGCTGCCTCAAGGCGGAGTGACCTGGCAATCGCCGAATGTACCATGCTGCACTGCGCCATCCGACACGCCCCCATGCGCAGAATCCACAATTTCCTGCGGGCCAAGCAGCATGTCAGGAACTGTGCAATGCATTGATATGTCAGGGAAAAGACGGTTTCCCGACATTTCTTTCAGGCGGCACAGCTCTTTTGTCTTATAGAGGATCTGCAGATGGCGTTGCCCGCTGTTTGTAACAGGCGCATGTCAGCGCGCCCTTGATCGCCACTGCCAACCGTTTTGCGACAACGGGCGCAGGGGGACCCGGTTTCGGTGAGAATCCGCAGCTGGAACGCGGCAATGGTGCCGCAGCGGCTCCAGGAGGGCCGCGCAGCAGGAGAAATACAGCGATGGCAAAAGTCTTTATCGATGGCGAAGCAGGCACGACAGGGCTGCAGATCCGTGAGCGTCTGGTCGATCTGTCCGGCGTGGAGCTGGTCAGCATTGCCCCCGAGCTGCGAAAGGATCCTGCCGCCAAGCGTGCGCTGATCGCCGGCGTGGACTTGGTCATCCTGTGCCTGCATGACGATGCCGCGCGCGAGACCGTGGCCATGGTCGATTCCATCGAGGCCGAGACCGGCCGCACCATCAAGATCATCGATGCATCCACGGCCCACCGTGTGGCGCCCGACTGGGTGTATGGCTTTCCGGAGCTGCGTGCCGGCCAGCTTGAGGCGGTCAAGACTGCCAAGCGCGTGTCCAACCCCGGCTGCTATGCGACGGGAGCCATCGCGCTGCTGCACCCGCTGGTTGCCGCGGGCCTCATCCCCGCCGACCACGGCCTGAGCCTGCCCTCGGTGTCCGGCTATTCGGGCGGCGGCCGCAGCATGATCGAAGCCTATGAGGCCGGCACGGCCGCGCCTTACGAGGCCTACGCGCTGGGCCTGACGCACAAGCACATTCCCGAGATCCTGCAATACACCGGCCTGACGCGCCGCCCGGTGTTCATTCCCGCCGTGGGCAATTTCCGCCAGGGCATGCTGGTGCAGTTGCCGCTGCATCTGGACCTGCTGCCGGGCGCGCCCAAGGCGGCCGACCTGCACGATGCGCTGGCCTCCCACTACGCGGCCACCAACACGCCGGAGCAATGGGTGTCGGTGCTGCCGCCGACCGAGGACATGAAGCTGGCCGCCGACACGCTGACGGACACCAACAAGCTGGAGCTGCGCGTGTTCGCCAATGAGCAGTACCGCCAGGCCGTGCTGATCGCCCGCCTGGACAACCTGGGCAAGGGCGCCAGCGGCGCCGCCGTGCAGAACCTGCAGATCATGCTGGGCCTGTGAGCCCGGCCACGCCACCGTCCGCGTCCCTGCCGGGCCGGCGCAGTCCGGTCTGGGGCCATGTCCTGGCCCTGGCCGTGCTGTGCCTGCTGGTCATTGTGTTTGCCTGGAAGATGCGGCCGGCATTGCCGTCTTCATCGCGCCTGCTGCTCAGTCCGCTGCTGGGCAATATGGAGGCCTGTCTGGTGCAGGACGGGCTGCGCGAGGATTTTCCCAAGGAATTTCAGCAGATACCCGCCAGTTGCCTGGGTCCGCAGGGCTCGGCCGCAGAAATGGTGAAAGCCACGCTGCAGCGCCTGGGCCGGCCCCAGGGTGAACTGGACCTGGGCTATACGCTCAGCGTGCCGCTGCTGCGCTATGTGCAGTGGAATGGCCAGGCCTGGGAAGTCCGGGGAGAGGCGCTGGACCGCGTGGTGCGCACGGTGGCGCAGGCGCACCGGCCCGTGGTGCTGTATTTGTTCGCCACGCATTTCGAGGTGCACTCCAAGGCCGAGGAGCGCCTGGCCGCCGATCCCGCCAATCTTGCGTGGACACCCAAGGGGCCGCTGCCGCTGGACAGCTATCTGGGCGCGCGCATCTTCCCGTGGTCGGTCGCGCGGCAGGACAACGAAGTCACGCGCGTGCGCAAACTGGTCGTCGATGCCCTGGCCGAGCGCATGTGCGCCGCAGGCGATGCCGCCATGCACCAGCTGCGCGCCCTCACCGTGCTTGGCGAGACGCACCAGCTGTTCCCGGGATTCGAGGCCGGCATGGGATTCGCGGCCGAGGGCTATGCGGTCACCGACTACAGCCCGGCCTCCGTGGCGGGCTTCCATGCATTCCTGCGCCAGCGCTATGGCGACATCGCACGGCTCAATGCCCATCTGAAGTCCGGCTTTGACAGCTTCGACGCGGTCGAGCCGCCGTCGCGCAATATCCGCAGCGAGCCGCTGCAGAACTTCTTCCAGCACATCGACAGCTATGCGGCCGGCACTATGCCGGTGTCCGGCTGGGTCCACTCGCCCGATGCGAAGCTGCAAAAGCAGCTGGCCGTAGCTGTCTTCGTGGACGGGCGCCCTTACTCGCACGCCCCCGTGCACATGCACCGCCAGGACGTGGCACAGGCCAAGCCCGGGTTCCTCACGCCCGATGTGGGCTGGCGTGCCGACATCCGCTATCCGGCGCTGGGCGAGGGCCTGCACCGCATCGACGTGGTGCTGCAGGCCGGTGGACGCAGCCTGGGCCTGCTGGCTACGCGCCAGATCGCCGTGATGGACCGCAACCAGGGCGAGCCCAGGCCCCATGCCGCCGAGGCCTTGCCCGACTTCGGCAAGCTGCCGGACGGCGTGGAATTCTGGGTGGACAGCCCGCAGGACCGGCTAGCGCTGTTCTACAACCCGCTGGTCACGGACTGGAACGATTTCCGCGAGCAGCAGGTGGCCGACTACATCCAGGGCTTTTCCGAGCACATCGGCCACGGCTGCCTGGGCCGGCTTCCTCGCTTTGCCCACCAGCTCAACCCCCATGCGAATCCGAGCTGGGATGCCAACCGCTACGCCGTGGAGCGCAGCCTGCAGCGCATGCCGGGGCTGTCCCTGGGTGTGAGCCTGTACGGCGAAGATACCTACGGCCCGCTGGTCGGCCAGATGCTGCGCCGCTATGGCCACACGGCCTATGGCGTGACGGAGTTCCATCCGCTGGTGGCCCTGTCGCCACAGCGGCTGGAGAAAGTGCTGACCATGCACCGCCGCCAGGGCGCGCGCTTCCTGTCCTTCTTCATGGAAGCCCGGCCCGAGGATGCGACGGGCACGCAGTCCAGCAACGAGTTCTCGTTCGATGCGGACAACACCGCGCATGGCTCGGATGCGCTGTACCACTCGCTGCGCCAGCTGCTGCAACCGCACTGATCTGCCGCGCGCAGCCATCGACGTGTCTTCCCTGCAGAACAACTCCCCCGTGGCCGCCGGCCGGGCCACTGCCATCGGACTGCTGGCCGTGGTGTGCTGGAGCTGCACCGTGGGCCTGATGCGCTCGGTGGCCGAGCCGCTGGGCGCTGTGGGCGGCGCAGCCATGCTCTACACGGTCAGCGCCCTGTGCGTGGCCGCCGTGCGCGGCTTGCCCAGGCCCTCGCAGTGGCGGGCCATGCATCCGGCCTACTTCTGGGGCTGCGGCCTGCTGTTTGCGGTCTACGAGATCTGCCTGTCGCTGGCGATTGGCCTGGCGCAGGACCGCGCCCAGGCACTGGAGCTGGGGCTGATCAATTACCTGTGGCCCAGCCTGACCATCGTTTTGGCCGTGCTGCTGCGCCAGCAGCATGCGCGCTGGTGGCTGTGGCCCGGCGTGCTGCTGTGCCTGTGGGGGCTGACGCGCGTGCTGGGCGGCGACTCGCTGCAACTGCGGGGCATGGTGGACCACATGCTGTCCAACCCGCTGGCGTATGGACTGGCTTTTGGCGCGGCCCTGCTGTGGCCCTGCTATTCGCTGGCTGCGCGGCGCTGGGGCGGTGGCCACAATGCCGTGGGCCTTTTCCTGATATGGACCGCGCTGGCGCTGTGGATCAAATGGCTGTGGCTGGGCGGTGAAGGCGGCATGCAATGGTCAGGCACCGTGGTGCTGCAATTGCTGGCCGTGGGCGGGCTCACCGCCCTGGGCTACAGCTGCTGGGAGCACGGCATACAGCACGGGCATCTGGCCGTGATGGCTGCAGCGTCGTACTTCACGCCCGTATTCTCTGCCTTGCTGGCCAGTGCCTGGCTGCAGGTGCAGCCGGGCTGGGGCTTCTGGCAGGGCGTGGTGCTGGTGACCGTGGGGTCGCTGGTGTGCTGGGGTGCGACCCGGCGCGCAGACTAGCCTTCGTCCTCTGCTCCTGCATCCCAGTCTTCGCTGCGGCCCCGCAGCACCTTGCTCGCAATTTCTCCACCAAAACCGCGGGCGGCCAGAAAGCGCATCTGCTTGAGTCGTTCCTGCGGTGTGGCCGGTGGTGCGCCGAAGCGCTGGCGCCATACGGCAAGGGCGCGCTGCAGTTCGGTGGCGCGCAGTTGCTCTGCGGCGGCGCGCACCAGTCCGTCGTCCAGCCCCTTGTTGCGCAACTCCTGCACCACGCGTGCCGTGCCAAAGCGCGCGGCCTTGCGGTGCAGCACGGACTCGGCCACGCGCTGGGCACTGATGAAGCCGCGCTGCTCCAGCGCGTCGAGCATGGCGCCCAGGTCTTCGCCTTCCTCCACATGGGGGGCGAGCTTGCGTTCCAGCTCCAGCCGTGAATGTTCGCGCTGGCCCAGCAGCTTGAGCGCCCGGCCCTTGAGCGACAGCTTGGCGAATCCCATGCGGCAATGTCTCCTGAATCGTCCCGAATAAAAAAGGCCCCCACGCTCCCCTTGCTGCGCAAGGTCCGCTGCCCCCCAAGGGGGCCGCTTTTTTGCCTTGGGGCGTCCCGGCGATAAAAAAGGCGCAGACGTGAGCCTGCGCCAAGATGGCAAACACAGTGTGTGCAGGCGCGGCAGCGCCTGCAGTGAGGGGTCAGGCCGCTCAGGCTTCGATCACGCCGTCCTTGTCGGCCTTGGCCTTGCCCGCCTTGGCGGCCTTGGCTTCGGGGGCATCGCCACCGGCCGTGGGCAGCAGGGCGATGCCCAGGCTGTCGCGCACCTTGTTCTCGATCTCCACGGCCAGGCCGCTGTTCTCGCGCAGGAATTCGCGGGCGTTGTCGCGGCCCTGGCCGATCTTCTCGCCGTTGTAGGCATACCAGGCGCCCGACTTGTCGAGGATCTTGGCGTTGACGCCCATGTCCAGGATTTCGCCTTCGCGCGAGATGCCTTCGCCGAAGAGGATGTCGAACTCGGCGGTCTTGAACGGAGGCGAGACCTTGTTCTTGACGACCTTGACCTTGGTCTCGTTGCCGATGGCCTCGTCGCCCTTCTTGATGGTGCCGGTGCGGCGGATGTCCAGGCGGACCGAGGCGTAGAACTTCAGCGCATTGCCGCCCGTGGTGGTTTCGGGGCTGCCGAACATCACGCCGATCTTCATGCGGATCTGGTTGATGAAGATGACCATGCAGTTGGTCTTCTTGATGGTGGCTGTCAGCTTGCGCAGCGCCTGGCTCATCAGGCGGGCCTGCAGGCCGGGCAGCTGGTCGCCCATCTCGCCTTCGATTTCGGCCCGGGGTGTGAGGGCGGCCACCGAGTCCACGACGATCATGTCCACGGCGCCCGAGCGCACCAGGCTGTCCACGATTTCCAGGGCCTGCTCGCCGGTATCGGGCTGGCTGATCAGCACTTCGTTGAGGTTCACGCCCAGCTTCTGGGCGTAGCTGGTGTCCAGTGCGTGTTCCGCGTCGATGAAGGCGCAGGTGCCGCCCTGCTTTTGCATTTCGGCGATGACCTGCAGCGTCAGCGTGGTCTTGCCCGAGGATTCAGGGCCGTAGATCTCGATCACGCGGCCACGGGGCAGGCCGCCCACGCCCAGGGCGATGTCCAGGCCCAGCGAGCCGGTGGAGACGACCTGGATGTCCTGGATGGCTTCGCCTTCACCCAGGCGCATGATCGTGCCCTTGCCGAACTGCTTTTCGATCTGGGCGAGTGCGGCCTGCAGGGCCTTGGCTTTTTCACTGTTGGCGGTGGTGACGGCGGTGTTCATGCGGACTCCTGGGTTGGCTGGGGTTTCAGCTCTGTATTTGCATTCAGGCTGGATGCTTGAACAGTAGTTTATGGGCTTGTTGGTTTGTTTTGTTGGTGTTTTTAGTCAGTTTTCCTGACTTGTTGGATTTGCCTCCACAATGCATCCATGAATGAGTTTTCCCCCGTCACGCCGCCCGCCGACGCCTGGCGCCAGACCCACCTGGGCCGCCTGCTCGGCCATGCCATGCGCCGGTTCGACGCGCGTGTGCTGCAGCTCATGGCGCGCGATGTGGAGGTGCCGCTGGCGCTGTCCAATCTTGCGGCGCGCGACAAGGTGGGTGCGGCCCACATCCACATCACGCGGCATCTGTCGCTGGCTGGCGACAGGCTCACCGACCTGGCCGAGCGCGCTGGCATGACCAAGCAGTCCATGGGCGACCTGGTGGCCCAGTGCGAGGCCTGGGGCCTGGTCACGCGCGAAAGCGACGAGCGCGATGCGCGCGCACGCCGCATCCGCTTCACGCCTGCGGGCCTGGCATGGCTGCAGGCCTTCCATGACGCCGTGTCCCAGGCCGAGGCCGAGTTCCGCGAGGAAGTCGGCGACGACATCGCCACCGTGGTGGCGCTGGGGCTGGAGGCCTATGCGGGCGGCGGCTCACTCGGGTAAGGTCCCTGCCCGTGGGGCGGGGCGCATCCTAGAATCCTAGGAATCAAAGGCGCGCATTTCCAACATCCAGAGCGCGTCTGTATTTCAGGAGACAACCCCATGCGCATTCTGATTGCCGAAGACGACCAGGTCCTGGCCGATGGTCTGCTGCGCAGCCTGCGCGGCTCGGGCGCCGTGGTCAGTCATGTGGCCAACGGCAGCGAGGCCGATACCGCGCTGATGACCAGCAGCGAGTTCGACCTGCTCATCCTGGACCTGGGCCTGCCCAAGATGCACGGGCTCGAAGTGCTCAAGAAGCTGCGCGGCCGGGGCGATGCGCTGCCGGTGCTGATCCTCACGGCGGCCGACAGCGTGGAAGAGCGCGTGCAGGGGCTGGACTACGGCGCCGACGACTACATGGCCAAGCCGTTTGCGCTGTCCGAGCTGGAGGCGCGTGTGCGCGCGCTCACGCGGCGCGGCATGGGTGGCGCCAGCAGCACCATCAAGCACGGCCCCCTGGTCTACGACCAGGCCGGCCGCGTGGCCACCATCGACGGCAAGATGGTCGAGCTGTCGGCGCGCGAACTGGGCCTGCTGGAAGTGCTGCTGCAGCGTGCGGGCCGGCTGGTCAGCAAGGACCAGTTGGTCGAGCGCCTGTGCGAATGGGGCGACGAGGTCAGCAACAACGCCATCGAGGTCTATATCCACCGCCTGCGCAAGAAGATAGAGCGCGGCCCCATCCGCATTGCCACCGTGCGCGGCCTGGGCTACTGCCTTGAGAAGATCGCTTCCTGAGGCCGCTGCCTTGGCTGTCAGGCCCGGGTTGGCTTGCCTGCGCATAGTGGCGGATGCCACGGGGCCGTGAACCCGTCGTGAGGGCTGCCCGCCGATGAAAATCTTCCAGCGTGAACAGCGCTCACTGTTCGGCGAGATCCTTGACTGGATGCTCACGCCGCTGCTGCTGCTGTGGCCCGTGAGCCTGGCGCTGACCTGGCTGGTGGCCCAGGGCCTGGCCAACAAGCCGTTCGATCGTGCGCTGGAGTACAACGCCCAGGCGCTGGCGCAGCTGGTGATGGTGCAGCAGGGCAAGGTGCTGTTCAACCTGCCGCAATCGGCCAGCGAGATCCTGCGCGCCGACGAGTCGGACACCGTGTATTTCCAGGTGCTGGGCGTCAAGGGCGAGTACCTGGCCGGCGAGCGCGATCTGCCGCTGCCGCCCGAGTCCGACGATCCGCCATCCGGCGATCTATCGCCCGGCGGTGCACCGACCGGCGGGGCCGTGCAGCTGCGCGATGCGGAGTTTCGCGGCATTGACCTGCGCGTGGCCCATGTCTGGGTGCGCATGCCCCTGCCCGACGAGCCCCAGGCCCTGGTCCAGGTGGCCGAGACGCGCGAAAAGCGCAGCGTGCTGGCCACGGAAATCATCAAGGGCGTGATGCTGCCCCAGTTCGTCATCCTGCCGCTGGCCGCCTTGCTGGTGTGGCTGGCGCTGGCGCGCGGCATCAAGCCGCTGCACCGGCTGGAGGAGCGCATCCGCGCGCGCCGGCCCGAGGACCTCTCGCCCATCAACCACAAGGACGTGCCGCTGGAAGTCGTGCCGCTGGTGGACTCGGTCAACGACCTGCTCGGTCGGCTCGGTGATTCGCTGGCCACGCAAAAGCGCTTTCTGGCCGACGCGGCCCACCAGCTCAAGACACCGCTGGCCGGGCTGCGCATGCAGGCCGAACTGGCCCAGCGCGAGGGCGTGAGCACGGAGGAGTTGCGGCAGTCCCTGGCACAGATCGCGCGCTCCAGCATCCGTGCCACGCACACGGTGAATCAGTTGCTGGCGCTGGCGCGCGCCGAGAGCGCCGGCGTGGGCCGCGGCCTGGCCATGCAGCCCTGCAACCTGGTGCGCATCGTCACCGACGTGGTGCGCGACTGCCTGCCGCGCGCCATGGACAAGCATGTGGACCTGGGATACGACGGCGCCGAGTCATCGGCCACGGGCGTCTGGCTGCAGGGCAACGCCACGCTGCTGACGGAGCTGGTGCGCAACCTCGTGGACAACGCCATCAACTACACGCCTTCCAGCAGCAGCCGGCCCGGCATGGTCACGGTGCGCGTGCTGGCCGATCCCTTCGGTCAGGTCCTGTTGCTGCAGGTGGAGGATTCTGGACCCGGCGTGCCCGAGGCCGAGCGTGAACTGGTATTCCAGCCGTTCTACCGCGTGCTGGGCTCGGAGGCCGATGGCTCGGGCCTGGGCCTGCCCATCGTGCTGGAGATCGCGCGCCAGCATGGCGCCCAGGTGGTGCTGGAAGATGCGCATCCTGGCCAGCAGCCGCCGGGTGCGCGTTTCAGCGTGCGCTTCACGGCGCTGCGCTCGCCGCCGTCGCCCAAGCCTGCGGCATAGGTGGCGGGGCATCCCCGGCTGCCGCAGATTCCCCGGGAGCCACAGGCGCCACCGCGATCCGTCCCGGCGTCTGCGCGGCATGGTCCACCAGCCAGTTGCGGAAGATGCCCAGGGTGCCGTGGTTGGCACGGTCGGCCGGGTAGCACAGCCAGTAGCCCAGGGCGCTCTGGTAGCCGTGCTGGGGCAGGGGCTCGTTCACCAGGCCGGCCGCGATCTCGTCGTGCACCAGGCAGCGCGGCACCAGGGCGATGCCCATGCCGGCCATCACGGCGCGGATGATGGTCTGGAACTGGTCGAACTGCGGGCCCGCAAGGGGGCTGATGCCGTTGACGCCATGGGCCTCGCTCCAGCGCGCCCAGGCATCGGGAATGGTCACATGGCGCAGCCGGGTGCAGCGCGCCACGTCCTGGGGGGTGGTGATGCGTGCCTCGGGGCCCGCGCCGCGCGGCGGTGCGATCAACGCCACCTGGCGGCCCACCAGATAGTGGGCATGCGCGCCATTCCAGTGCCCGTCGCCAAACAAAATTGCGCAGTCCAGCCCCGGACTGTCAAATTGGTAGCTGTGTACGTAGGGTACAAAGTGCAGCGTGATCTGTGGATAGCGCTGCTGAAACTGGGGCAGCCTGGGGATCAGCCACTTGGCCGCAAAAGTCGGCAGCGATGACAGGTGCAGCGCGCCTCGGCTGTCATCGCTGGTGATGAGTTCGAGGGTGGCTGCCTCCAGCTGGCCCAGCAGGGCGCGCACTGCGCGCTCATAGCGCTCGCCCGCGGGTGTCAGCCTCAAGCGCTTGCGCTCGCGTTCGAACAGCGGCACGCCCACCCATTTCTCCAGCTCCTGGATCTGCTTGCTGACTGCGCTTTGCGTCAGGTGCAAGGCTTCGGCCGCGCGCGAGACGCCCCCGAAGCGCACCACGGTGGAGAAAGCGCGCAGCAGATGCGTGGGCGGGTTGAGGCGGCGCAAACTCATGACAGGGATATGATGAAAGTATTCCTGTTTGGAATATTAACAGGCACAGTATTTGCTTTTTTTGTGAGCAGATTTCTTTTAATCTGAACTTGTTTGTAAGAAAGATCCTATGCAACGACGTCATTTCCTTGCTTCCATCGCCGCTTCTTCTGTCGTTCCTGGAATGTCCTTCGCCCAGGACACCTCCCGTCCCCTGCGCATCGTCGTTCCGTTCCCTGCTGGTGGCTCCACCGACATGGTCCCGCGCAACATGCAGGACGTGCTGCCCAAGCTGCTGGGCGGCCAGGCCGTGGTGATCGAGAACAAGGCCGGCGCTGGCGGCTCCATCGGCATGGCCGAAGTGGCGCGTGCCACCGACGGCGTGACCTTCGGCATCGCCACGCTGTCCACGCACGGCGTGAACCCCGCCGTGTTCAAGAAGCTGCCCTACGACGCCATCAACGACTTCGTCGGCGTGACCGAGATCGTCAAGGCCCCCGGCGTGATCGTGATCAACCCCAAGCTGGTGCCCGCCAACAACTTCGCCGAGTTCGTGAAGTACCTGAAGGCCAACCCCGGCAAGGTCAGCTTCGCAACCCCCGGCAACGGCACCATCGGCCACATGTGGGGCGCCCAGTTCATGAAGAGCACTGGCACCGAGATGCAGCACATTCCCTACCGCGGTGCAGGCCCGGCCATCAACGACGTGCTCGGTGGTCAGGTGCCCGTGTACTTCGACCAGGTGGCTTCCTCGCTGCCCCACATCAAGGGCGGCAAGGTCAAGGCCCTGGCCGTGTCCTGGCATGAGCGCCTGGACGTGCTGCCCGACGTGCAGACCTACGCCGAAGCCGGCCATGCCGACCTGAACGATCCCTCCTGGTTCGGCCTGGTGGCCCCCAAGAGCACGCCGCCCGAGCAGATCGCCCGCGTGCAAAAGGCCATCGCGGCCGCGCTCAAGGACCCGGCCGTGCAAAAGCGCATGGCGGCCCAGGGTCTGTACATCTCCGGCACCAGCAGCGACGCTTTCACCAAGCAGATCGCCAGCGAAGTCGCCAAGATGAAGAAGATTGCCGCCACGGCCCAGATCCAGCTGGATTAAAGCCTCCCCCTGAGGCGCTTCGCGCCTTCCCCCTCTCTCGCTTCGCGGGAGGGGGACGACGCCCTCGCTGCGGGGCGGCCCTTGCTCGGCGTCCCTGGCCTGGGACGCGCCAGTTTCATGGCGGGCTGGCCGCAGCGCAGCGGTGCAATGCGTAACCGAGATAGACCACTTCCTCATGCATCCCGTCCTGCGACTGATCAGTCAGAACTTCCTGCAATCCCTGCCCGGCGTGGCAGGCTCCGGCGCGGCCGATGCCGCGCCGCCCATGGTCACCAGCGTTGCCGGCGCCAGTGCCGTGGTGCTGGACTCGCCGCACAGCGGCACGGTCTACCCGGCGGACTTCGGCTCCTGCCTGCCGCTGGCCACGCTGCGCCAGGCCGAGGACACGCATGTGGAGAAGATCTACGCCTTTGCACCGGGCCTGGGCGTGAGCTGGGTGGAGGCGCATTTCCCGCGCATCTACCTGGATGCCAACCGCGACACCACCGAGATTGACACCACCATGATCGAGGGCGAGTGGCCGCTGCCCGTCACCACCGACCAGGTCGTGCTGCAGAAGGTGCGCCTGGGCAAGGGCCTGATCTGGAAGTTCACCGATGAGGGCGTGCCCATCTATGACCGCCAGCTGCCCGCCGCTGAACTGCTGCAGCGCATCGAGCGCTGCTGGAAGCCCTACCACGCCGCCGTGGAGCGCGCCATCGACGGCGCCCATGCGCGCCATGGCTACAGCATCCATATCAACTGCCACTCCATGCCTTCCGTCGCAGCCAGCCACGCCACGCTGCACCCGGGCCTGGTCCATGCCGACTTCGTCATCGGCGACCGCGACGGCAGCACGGCCAGCCCGGCGCTGTCCGAGCGCATCTGCGCCTTCCTGCGCGAGCGCGGCTACAGCGTGGACTACAACCATCCCTACAAGGGAGTGGAGCTGGTGCGCCGCTACGGCAAGCCCGCCGAGCACCGCCACAGCATCCAGATCGAGATCAACCGCAAGCTCTACATGAACGAGCAGACCCTGGATCTCGACCAGGCCGGCTACCTGCGCCTGACCACCGACCTGAAGGTGCTGGTGGAGCAGCTGATGGCCACCGATCCGCGTACGCTCTGAAGCCCCTGCGAGTGAAATGCAAAAGGCCCGCGATCACAGGATCGCGGGCCTTTTTTCATCGTGCCCTCGCGGGGCTCAGCAGGGCCTGAACGGCTTGCCCTCGAAGGCCTTGCCGCCCATGGACTCGACCTGGCTGCGCAGCGCGGGCGTGGCCTGGGGCAGGCGCAGCGTGTAGAGGGTGATGTCGGGGCGCTCCTGCACCACGCGGGCCGTGCGCACGCCCTGGCGCGCAACGTTGGTCAGCTCGCGCGTGGCCGCTTCCTCGGAGGAGAAGCGACCCAGCGACAGGCCGGGCTCCAGTGCGCCGCCTGCGCGGTCGAAGTCGATCTTGCGTGCACGCAGTTCCGCGCGCTTGCGCTCCAGGAACTCGGTATCGGGGAATTTGCCCATGTAGACCATCCAGCGGCCCGGCTGGTGCGTGCTGCTCAGGTCCCACTGGTCGCTGGCGACCTGGGCGATGAGGCCGCGGCGCAGCGCCTCGGCATGGCGGTCTTCGATGCCCGTGGCCACCAGGCAGCTGGTGGGCTGGCCCGCGGCTTTCTCGGGGCGAGCCGGTGCGGCGGGTTCCTCGCCACCTGCAGGAGCCGCAGGTGCTGCGGGTACCGCAGGGGATGCAGGCGCCGTGCCCGGGGTGGCCGAGGAGGGGGCCGGCGCGTTGTCCACACTCAGCAGGCTCAGCGCCTCCGGGCGCACCTGCTGGCCCAGGCGCTCGGGCTCGGTCTGGGATGGCGGTGCCAGGCCCAGGGCCTGGAGCTGGCCGTGGTTCCAGAGGTAGTAGCCGGCATTGGCCAGCACCAGCAGCAGGAAGGCGATTCGCAGCATGTCGTTTCTTGGGCCCTAGTGATGAGTCACCCGCCCTAGCCTACAGCAGCCGGGCGCACGCTGATTTCCGAGCTGGTGATGGCCTGCAGGCCGCGCGCCGTGCGCACCAGCAGCGCGCCATCGGGGCCCACGCCCTCGGCCGTGCCGCTTTCGCCATCGCTGAGATTGACGGCGCGGCCACGCAGCAGGTCGCGCTGGGCAAAGCGCTCCACCAGCGGCGCAAAGCCCTGGGCGGCAAAGGTCTGTATGTCGGAGACCAGGCCCGGCAGCACGCAGGCCAGGGCGGTGGGCGCGTCCAGGCGTTCGTCCAGTTCCAGCAGGCTGGCCGGGGGCGTGCGCATGCCGTCGCCGGGGCGCGGGCGCACGTTCAGGCCGATGCCCACGACCACGTAGCGCGGCGTGCCGGGCTCATGTGCGGCGCTGCCGACAAAGCTGGCCGTCTCGATCAGGATGCCGCCGAGCTTGCGGTCGCCGTCGATCCACAGGTCGTTGGGCCATTTGAGGCCGATGCGCGGGCGCTGCGAGCCCGGGGCGGGCAATTGCGGCTGCAGGCTTTGCGCCACGCTCAGGCCCACGGCCAGCGACAGGCCGGACCAGTCGGCAGGCGCCAGCGGCATGCCCAGCGAGAAGGTCAGCGAATCGCCCACGCCGCTGGTCCACTGGCGGCCCAGCCGGCCCCGGCCGGCGGTCTGCACTTCGGTCACCAGCAGCACGGGTTCGTTGCGGCCATCGCGGGCGCGCGCCATCAGCTCGGTATTGGTCGAGCCGATGCTGGGCACGATTTCCACGGAAAAGCCCGGCAGTTGCGGCTCGATGGCCTGCCACAGCGATTCCGCAGGCCAGTGAATGGGGGACGATGCCATCATGCGCCGGCCTTTGTGGAGGATTTGCGGGATTTTTTCCTTGGTTTTTGGGGGGCCTTTTCCAAGGGCTTTTCCAAAGGCTTTTCCGCTTTGACCTGCTGCTTTTTGGCCCGCTTTGTCTTTTCAGATTGTTCCGATGCCGGCTTTGCGCTGGCCGGCAATGCATCGCCGGGCATGGGCGGGCGCCAGCCGCGCTTGGGCGCCAGCAGCGTGCCGCGGCAGGTGGCCGCGCCGCACCAGCATGGATACTCGGCCTTCAGCTTCTTGGTGTAGGGTTCGTCGATGATCAGGCCGTAGTCGTAGCTCAGCTCCTCGCCGGCGGCGATGTTGCGCAGCGCGACGATGAAAATCCGGCCATCGCGCTCATCGGTGTAGCAATTGGGAGCGCAGCTGTGGTTGATCCAGCGCGAGGAGTTGCCGCCATAGTTGGCGTCGATCACGCGGTCTTCGTCCACGTGGAA
This sequence comes from uncultured Comamonas sp., assembly GCF_964277875.1. NCBI lineage: Bacteria > Pseudomonadati > Pseudomonadota > Betaproteobacteria > Burkholderiales > Comamonadaceae > Comamonas > uncultured Comamonas sp. The sequence continues at coordinate 4,645 of NZ_CAXYJV010000008.1, read as the reverse complement.
GTAGAAGGTATGGTTGGGCTGGCTGGGGTCGTGCGGATGCCGGTCCTGGGCTTCCTGCCAGCTGACGATTTCCCCTACGTACTCGACAAGGACCTCGCCTTCGGCAAGATCCTGCGCGGCGAAGACGCCCTTGCCATGGACACCCGAGCGGCGGGTCTGGATACGGCGGCCGCCGGAAGGGGCCAAAGCTGTGCGGGGCATGTTTTCTCTGATAACTTGAATAGGCACACATGCGCGTGCGCGTACACGTACGTACACGCGTGAGCCATGGATTGTAGAAGCGCAGGCTGCGACATGCAGGTCCTGCGGGGAATGACGAGTACACACAATGACAAAGACCCTGGTGATTGCTGAGAAGCCTTCGGTCGCGCAGGACATCGTCCGCGCGTTGACTCCGGTGGCGGGCAAATTCGACAAGCACGATGAATATTTCGAGAGCGAGCACTACGTCGTGACCAGCGCCGTGGGCCACCTGGTGGAAATCCAGGCGCCCGAGGAATTCGACGTCAAGCGCGGCAAATGGAGTTTTGCCAACCTGCCGGTGATTCCGCCGTATTTCGACCTCAAGCCCGTGGACAAGACCAAGAGCCGGCTCAATGCCGTGGTCAAGCTGGCCAAGCGCAAGGATGTCACCGAACTCATCAACGCCTGCGACGCGGGCCGCGAGGGTGAGCTGATCTTCCGCCTGATCGAGCAGTACGCCGCAGGCGCCAAGCCCGACGGCAAGGGCCTGGGCAAGCCGGTCAAGCGGCTGTGGCTGCAATCCATGACGCCGCAGGCCATCCGCGACGGCTTCCAGAACCTGCGCAGTGACGCGCAGATGCTGGGCCTGGCCAGCGCCGCGCGCAGCCGCTCCGAGGCCGACTGGCTGGTGGGCATCAACGGCACGCGCGCCATGACGGCTTTCAATTCGCGCGATGGCGGCTTCTTCCTGACCACCGTGGGCCGCGTGCAGACGCCCACGCTGTCCCTGGTGGTGGAGCGCGAGGAAAAGATCCGCAAGTTCGTGAGCCGCGACTACTGGGAAGTGCATGCCGCCTTCGATGCGCAGGCCGGCCAGTACCTGGGCAAGTGGTTCGATCCCCAATGGAAGAAGAGCGAGGATGCGGAAGCCCGCGCCGACCGCATCTGGAATCAGCGCGACGCCCAGGCCATTGCCGACGCCGTGCGCGGCAAGCCGGCCCAGGTCACCGAGGAGTCCAAGCCCACGTCCCAGGCCAGCCCGCTGCTGTTCGACCTGACCAGCCTGCAGCGCGAGGCCAACGGCAAGTTCGGCTTCTCGGCCAAGACCACGCTGTCGCTGGCGCAAAGCCTGTACGAGCGCCACAAGGCCCTGACCTACCCGCGTACCGACTCGCGTGCCCTGCCCGAGGACTACGTGCCCGTGGCGCACCAGACCTTCGCCATGCTGGCCGGCAGCGGCATGCGCCACCTGGCGCCCTTTGCCCAGCAGGCGCTGGACGAGAACTACGTGCGCCCGACCAAGCGCATCTTCGACAACAGCAAGGTGTCGGATCACTTTGCCATCATCCCGACCACGCAGGCGCCCAGCGGCCTGTCCGAGGCCGAGCAAAAGCTCTATGACCTCGTCGTGCGCCGCTTCATGGCCGTGTTCTTCCCCAGTGCTGAGCACCAGGTGACCACGCGCATCAGCAAGGTCGAGCAGCACAGCTTCAAGACCGAAGGCAAGATCCTGGTCAAGCCCGGTTGGCTGGCCATCTACGGCAAGGAGGCCGCCAACGAGGTCGAAGGCGGCAAGGACGGCGACAAGGGCCAGCCCCTGGTCGCGGTGCAGCCCGGCGAGCAGCCGCGCGCCGGCCAGGTCGATCCCAAGGGCCTCAAGACCAAGCCGCCCGCGCGCTACTCCGAAGCCACGCTGCTGGGCGCCATGGAAAGCGCCGGCAAGCAGGTCGAGGACGACGAGCTGCGCGAGGCCATGCAGGAAAAGGGCCTGGGCACGCCTGCCACGCGTGCGGCCATCATCGAAGGCCTGCTGACCGAAAAGTACATGCTGCGCGAAGGCCGCGAGCTGATTCCCACGGCCAAGGCCTTCCAGCTCATGACCCTGCTGCGCGGCCTGGGTGTGGAAGAACTCTCGCGCGCCGACCTCACCGGCGAATGGGAGTACAAGCTGGCGCAGATGGAAAAGGGCCAGCTCTCGCGCGATGCCTTCATGCAGCAGATCCAGTCCATGACGGAAAAGCTGGTCAAGAAGGCCAAGGAATACGACCGGGACACCGTGCCCGGCGACTACGCCACCCTGTCCACGCCTTGCCCCAACTGCGGCGGCGTGGTCAAGGAGAACTATCGCCGCTACGGCTGCACGGGCAGCGACGGACAGGGCGCGGGCTGCGGCTTCTCGTTCACCAAGTCGCCTGCAGGCCGCACCTTCGAGACGGCCGAGGCCGAGCAACTGCTGCGCGACCGCCGCCTGGGTCCGCTGGACGGCTTTCGCTCCAAGGCAGGCTGGCCCTTCGTGGCCGAGGTCACCATCGTGCACGATGAGGAAGGCGGCAACTACAAGCTCGAGTTCGACTTTGGCGACGACGCCGCCTCCGAAGACACGGGCGAGCTGGTGGACTTTGCCAGCCAGCAATCGCTGGGCCCCTGCCCCAAGTGCGGTGCGCCGGTCTTCGAACACGGCAGCAACTACGTCTGCGCCAAGGCCGTGCCCACGCTGGCCCAGGCCACGCCCAGCTGCGACTTCAAGAGCGGCCAGATCATCCTGCAGCAGCCCATAGAGCGCGAGCAGATGCAAAAGCTGCTGCAGACCGGCAAGACCGACCTGCTGGACAAGTTCGTCTCCAACCGCACGCGCCGCAGCTTCAAGGCCTTCCTGGTCTGGGATGGCGCGGCCGGCAAGGTCAACTTCGAGTTCGAGCAGCGCGACAGCAAATACCCGCCGCGCAAGACGGCGGCCGCCAAGAGCGCGCCGGCCAAGAAGGCGCCTGCCAAGAAAGCCGCGGCCAAGACCACGGCAAAGACGGCCTCCAAGACCGCCACCAAGACCGCGCGCAAGCCGGCCGCCGGCACGCTGCAGCCCAGCGCGGCCCTGGCCGCCGTCATCGGCGAAGGCACGGTGGCGCGTACCGAAGTGGTCAAGAAGCTGTGGGAATACGTCAAGGCCCAGAACCTGCAGGACCCCAAGGACAAGCGCGTCATCCGCGCCGACGACAAGCTGCGCCCCGTCTTCGGCAAGGACAGCGTGAACATGTTCGAGCTGGCCGGCATCGTGGGCAAGCATCTGGCGTAAGGCGCCTGCCTGACGATCCTGCGACCCGCTTCTGCACCTTGCCGGAGCGGGTCGCCGGCCTGACACGGGGACAACACATGCTTGGGCTAATCTAGCGGGCATGGATACCGAAATGCTCACCCCGGCAGCGGCTGCCGCCGCTGCTTCCTCCCCGGCGCCCTCGCGCTCCATCCGCCTGGACGGCGCCTCCAACTTCCGAGACCTCGGTGGCTACGCGGGCCTGGATGGCCGGCGCGTGCGCTGGCGCACGCTGTTCCGTGCCGACCACCTGGCCGGCCTCAGCGCAGCGGACCTGGACGTGCTGCATGGCCTGAAGCTCGCGCGCAGCGCGGACTTCCGGGGCAAGATGGAAAGCGCCCACCTGGCCTACGAATGGCCGGGCATTGCCCGCCATGCGCTCATCGTCGAGCCCACCGTGGTTCAGCGCGCCAGCGCCCTGATCGCCGCAGGCAACGACCTCACGGCCGCCCATGCCGAGGAGCTGATGCAGGACACCTACCGCAGCTTCGTGCACGACTACGCGCCACGCTTTGCACAGCTGTTCCAACTGCTGCTGGACAGCCAGGACCCGCTGGTCTTCCACTGCACGGCCGGCAAGGACCGCACGGGCTGGGCCGCCGCCCTGCTGCTCACCGCGCTGGGCGTGGACGAGGACACCGTGATGCAGGACTACCTGCTGACCAACCAGCTCTACCAGCGCCCCGCCGCCACCTTCGCTCCCATGCCGGCCGAGGTGATGGATGTGCTGTGGCGCGTGCAGGCGTCCTACCTGGCGGCGGCCACCGACATGGTGCGGGCCGACTTCGGAGGGATGGAGGGGTATCTGCGGGATGCGCTGGGCATCGACAGCGCTGCACGCGAGCGGCTGGCTGCGCTTTACCTGGAAGGGTGATTACCTTCGCTCACGGGGCGGCGGGTTGGCGCGGCTAACATGGGCTGTGCCGGTCGGTTGCGCCGGAGATGAAGGAGATTGCGATGAAGTACGGCATGCGTGGGCTGGCCGCGATGGTGCTGGTGGCCTTGAGTGTGGGGCTGGCTGGCTGTGCGGGCGGGGTGGCTGGGGATGTTTCGGGGAGCCAGGCGTCCAGTGGCAGTGGGGTGACGGTGTTTGGGACTGTGGATGCCAATGTGAGTCATACGCGGACTTCGCGGTGACTTGTTTTCTTGCCTGATCTGGGCTGATCTTCTGGACTGATTTTTGCTGCTTGCCTTTGCGGCGGGCAGGAGCCGGGTTTCGGCCCGGCGGCCGACCTCCTTTCTTGCCGCGCAGCAAGAAACGAGGCAAAGAAGTGCGCCCCGCTGCCCACGACCCTTCGCTTCGCTACGGGCGACCTGCGTTGGGCGGGAAGCGGGGTGCGCCGTGAAACTCGTTGCGCGCTGCGCGCTTCACTC
>NZ_CAXYJV010000007.1:0-123044 GCF_964277875.1 uncultured Comamonas sp. | reverse complement strand
GCAGCTTGCACCGGGGTGCAAGCAAGGGCCAGCGCGCAGAAATCGCCCGATTTCACTCCAACCCATAGGGACAGGGGTTTTGCGGGCGGCCTGCGTTGTTGCAAATCCTCGCAATAGCACGGCTATTGCTGCGGTGTTGCGCCTAGCATCCCATCCCGCAAAACCACTGTCGCGGCGCGAGAAGACCTTGAACAGGTTCTATACCCTTGAGTACTTTGGCGGCATCATGCTTGTCGCCCGCCTGCGCCAGCGAGAGCGCAAAGCCAAACAGACGCTGGACATCTGCAGGCAAGGCCATCAAGTCCTTGCGGCTGCTACCGATCCACTCAAGCGGTTTTTCATCTGGGGACATCCTCTGAATATGCATGAAAAGGTATAAAGAGTCAATCAGTACCTCATACGGTCATGCATCAAGCCTTCTAGCCATACCCGTGAATAAAAACCAAAAAACGCAGCATGAAGCTGCGTTCTCACATGCGAAAGCCCCACACGCCCCCGCCCCAGCAGCGGCGCGCGAGCCTCTCTATCAGCAGTCGCCCACGCGCTTGCTGGTCACCGTGGTGGTCATCCCCTGACCGCCCATGTCCATCTTGCTGGTGACGGTGTTCTCGGTGGGCGAGACGTAGACGGCTTCGAGGTCCATGCTCATCTTGCCGTCGCCGCAGCTAAAGCGCATCGATTCCTTGTTGCCATCGCTCTTGACGTCGGCGGGGCTGCAGCCTGGCATGTTCTTCAGCTGCGCATCGGCCAGCGATTGCAAGGTCTTGCCCGCCATCTCGGGGGTGATGCACATCTCTTGCACCAGCTTGCCGCCTTCGACCTTGGCATTGTCCAGGTTGGCGGCCTTCTTCTGCTCTGGCGTCATGGTCTTGAAGGCCTGCTCCATGCCAGCCAGCGCCTGCTGGCCCATGGGGCCGCTCATCTCGGTGACGGCCTGCCACTTGCCCGGCTGCACCTTGGGTGCCGCCGCAGCGGGTGCCGGAGCCGGGGCTGCAGCAGGCGCCGCTGCCGGAGCGGCTGCTGGCGGGCTGCTGGGCGTGTCTTCCTTCTTGCTGCAGCCGATCAGTCCGGCACACACGACCACGGCCACGACGGCCATTCCTGTTAGTTTTTCCATGTTGTATCTCCTCATTGCGGCACGGCACGGGCATGCGGCGTGCGACGCGTTGCCCTCCCCATGAGCACAAGCGCGTGGCCGCAGTGTATCGATCCAAGGCGTAGAAATGGTTACCAATTGCGTTTCCGGCAGCGCCCCACCACGCGCGCCGAGCCGGTCTGCAGAGCCATTCTGGCGCTTCCGCCCCGCTGGGCGACTGCGGCACTACAGAATGTAAACAAGCATAAAATACCGCGAATAATTCTTATTCATAACATTCCATGCGTTCTTCATTCAGCTGGACACTGGCGCTGCTGGCCGGTTTGCTCAGCGGCCCTGCCCTTGCCCAAACGCCCGCTGCCGCGCCTGCAGCGACCACCACGGCTCCCGAAGCCACCGACGCCCGCCAGCTCTGGCAGCTGCTGGACTATGTCGCCGTCGACTATGGCGGCGCGGTCGAGAATGGCCAGATTGCCAGCGAAGGCGAGTATGCCGAGATGCTGGACTTCAGCGCCAATGCGCTGCAGCAGGCGGGGGCCCTGCCTGCGCATGCCGACAAGGCCCGGGTGACGGCCCTGGTTGGCCAACTGCGTGCGGCCGTGCAGGCCAAGGCGTCTGCCGATGAGGTGGCCCAGCTGGCCCACCAGGCGGCCCAGTTGCTGGTGGCGGCCTACCCGATGCCCGTCTCCCCGGCGAAGGCTCCCGATATAAAAAAAGGCTCTCAACTCTTTCAGCAAATCTGTGCAAGTTGCCATGGCGCCACCGGCGGTGGCGATGGCCCTGCGGCGCAAGGTCTGGATCCGCAGCCGATTGCGTTCAGCGATGCCCAGCGCGCCAATGCCCGCAGCCTGATGGCCTTGTACCAGGTGACCTCGCAAGGCGTGGAAGGCACGTCGATGGTGGCCTTTGGCGCACTGCCCGACGACGACCGCTGGGCACTGGCCTACTTTGTCGGCGGCCTGTCGTACAACGACGAACTGCGCGCCACCGGCAAGGCGCTGTGGCAGAGCGATGCAGGCCTGCGCGCCCGCTTTGCCGATCTGGCCGCCCTCAGCACCACCACCGCGCAAAGCCTGACTCCGGCGATGCCGATCGAACAGGCCCGCGCGGTGCTGGCCTATCTGCGCGCCAACCCCGAGGTCATCAGCGAAGGCAAGGCCAGCGGCGTGGCGCTGTCACGCCAGCGCCTCGCGCAAAGCCTGGTGGCCCTCAAGGCCGGTGACCGCAACCAGGCGATGAAGCTGGCCCTGTCTGCCTACCTGGACGGCTTTGAGCCGCTGGAGCCCACCATTGCCGCGCGCAACAAGACCTTGATGACCCAGGTCGAATCGGCCATGGTGCAGTACCGTGCCACAGTGGCCAGCGGCACGGTGCAGCAGGCCGAGGCCGCTGCCCGGCAGTTGCAGACCATGTTTGACCAGGTCGAGGCCGAGCTGAACGCAGGCGCGTCGGACGCCACCGCCACCTTTGTCGGCGCGCTCACCATCTTGCTGCGCGAAGGGCTGGAGGCCTTGCTGATCGTCATCGGCATGGTGGCGCTGCTGCGCAAGGCCGGCCGCCAGGATGCGCTGCGCTATGTGCATGCCGGCTGGAGCTCGGCCCTGGTCGCCGGCGGCCTGACCTGGGCCGCCGCCACCTACCTGGTGGAGATCAGCGGCGCCAGCCGCGAGGTGACCGAGGGCCTGGGCTCGGTCGTGGCAGCGCTGGTGCTGCTGAGCGTGGGCCTGTGGATGCACAGCAAGAGCAGCGCCGGCCGCTGGCAAAGCTATTTGAGCGAGAAGCTCTCGGCCAGCATGGGCCAGGGCTCCATGTGGGGCCTGTTCGCGCTGGCCTTTATCTCCGTTTACCGCGAGGTGTTCGAGACCGTGCTGTTCTTCTCGGCCCTGGCCTCGGACGGTCACCACGCCGCGCTGCTGGGCGGCGGCCTGGCTGCGGTGGCGATCCTGGCGGTGATCGCCTTGGTGCTGCTGCGCACCAGTGCCCGCATGCCCGTGGGCCGCTTCTTCTCGGCCACCTCGATCCTGGTGGCCGTGCTCGCCGTCGTGCTGGTGGGCAAGGGCGTGTCCTCGCTGCAAGAGGCCGGCTGGGTCAGCGCCACGCCGCTGGCCGCGCCCCGCATCGAGCTGCTGGGCATGTTCCCCACGGTGGAGACCCTGCTGGCCCAGGCCCTGGTGCTCGCGCTGGTGGTGTTTGGCTTTGCCTACAACCGCGCTGCGGCGCGCAAGGCGCTGGGCGTCCAGAAATAAGCACCGCCTCATCGGCTGCCAGACCTCGCCCGGGTGCAGACCCTGGCGAGGTCTTTTTCTTTGACCGGCGCAGCGCGCAGCGACTACCATCGGCAGGGTTACCGCGATCTCTCCATCCCTCCCCCCACCATGCGCATCATTCACACCTCGGACTGGCATCTGGGCCAGCATTTCATGGGCCAAAGCCGCCAGGCAGAGCACAGTGCGCTGATCGACTGGCTGCTGGAACAGGTGGCGGCGCAAGCCGCCGATGCGGTGCTGATCGCAGGCGATATCTTTGACACCGGCGCGCCACCCAGCTACGCCCGCGCGCTCTACAACCGCCTGGTCGCGCGCCTGCACCAGGCCGGTGTCGCGCTGCTGGTGCTGGGCGGCAACCATGACTCGGTCGCGGTGCTGGAAGAGAGCCAGGGACTGCTCCAAGCGCTGGGCACCCAGGTGATTGCCGCCACCGGCGCTGCCGAGCAGCATGTGCGCATCCTGCCGCTGCGCGATGGCACCCCTGGCTGCATCGTCTGCGCGCTGCCCTTCATCCGCCCCCGCGATGTGCTGCAAAGCCAGGCCGAGCAAAGCGCGCAGGACAAACAGCTGGCCTTGCAGCAGGCGATACAGGCCACCTACCAGCAGGTGTATGCGGCGGCACTGCACCAGCAGGCGGCGCTGCAGGCCAGCCTGGGGCGGCAGTTGCCCATCATTGCCACCGGCCACCTCACCACCGTGGGCGCGAGCAGCAGCGAATCGGTGCGCGAGATCTATGTCGGCGCGCTGGAGGCCTTTCCGACCCAGGCCTTTCCGCCGGTGGATTACATCGCGCTGGGCCATATCCACCAGCCGCAGACAGTGGGCGGACTGGCGCACATCCGCTACAGCGGCTCGCCGATCGCGCTGGGTTTTGACGAGGCACGCCAGACCAAACAGATGCTGCTGGTGGAACTGGGCGCACCAGGGCTGCAGTCGGTGACGGCCCTGCCTGTGCCGGTGTTCCAGCCCATGATGGCATTGCGCAGCAGCCTGGCGGCCTTGCCCGCCGCGCTCAAGCAAGCCACTGCGCTGGCCCAGGCCGACAAAAAGGTGTGGCTGGACATCACGATCGAAGAAGATGACTACCTGGCCGACCTGCCGCTGCGCGTGCAGGCACTCGCCGACGGCTTGCCGCTGCAGCTGCTGCGGGTCAAAAGGCTGCGCGGTCGGGCAGCAGCACAGTGGAGCGGCCCGGCCGCCGAGGCGCTGGATGCGCTGAGCCCTGCACAGGTGTTCGAGCGCCGCCTGGCGCTGGAAACCATGGACGCCGAGCTGCAGCAGGCGCTGACCACGCGCTACCAGAGCGTGCTGCAGTCGCTGGTCAACCCCAGCGGGGAGCCGCTATGAAGATACGCAGCCTGCGCCTCAAGAACCTGAACTCGCTCAAAGGCGAGTGGCGCATCGATTTCACCGCAGCGCCCTTTGCCGACAACAGCCTGTTTGCGATCACCGGCCCGACGGGTGCCGGCAAATCGACCTTGCTCGATGCGATCTGCCTGGCGCTCTACCACCAGACACCCCGGCTGGCGACCATCAGCGCGGGCAGCAACGACCTGATGACGCGCCACACGGCAGACTGCCTGGCCGAGGTGGAGTTCGAGGTCAAGGGCACCGTCTACCGCGCATTCTGGAGCCAGCGCCGTGCCCGCGACAAGGCCAGCGGCGCGCTGCAAGGGCCCAGGGTAGAGCTGGCGCGCGTGGCCGATGGCGAAATCCTGAGCACCCACAGCAGCGACAAACTGCGCCAGATGGCCGAGATCACCGGGCTGGATTTTCAGCGCTTTACCAAATCGATGCTGCTGGCCCAGGGCGGGTTTGCGGCCTTTTTAGAGGCCAAGGCGAATGAGCGCGCCGAGCTGCTCGAGGAGCTGACCGGCACCGACATCTACAGCCAGATATCGCAAACCGTGTTTGAGCGCGCCCGCGATGCCCGCCAGGCGCTGGAGCGTGACAAGGCCCAGGCGGGCGCTGTGCAGCTGCTGCCCGAGGCCGAGCGCGCGCAATTGCAGGCCGACGCACAGCAACTGCAGGATGCACTGGCCACACTGCAAACCCGCCATGCCGCGCTGCAAGCCCTGCAGCACTGGCAGCAGCAAACCGCACAAGCGGCGCAGGCACAGCAACAGGCCCAGGTGCGCCTGCAACAAGCCCAGCAAGAACTGCAGGATGCCGCCCCCGATCTGCAGCGTCTGCAGGCCCATGGCCCTGCGCAGGCGATTGCTCCACTGCATGCAGCCTGGCAGCAGGCGCAAGCGGCCACTGCTGCAGGCCAGGCCGTACTGGCCCCCTTGCAGGGCCGTCTGGCCGATGCCCACAGCCGCCAGTGGCAGCTGCAGCAGCATGCCAGCACGCTGGCGCTGCATGCCCAGCAGCAGGCCGAGCAGGCACTCCAGCAGCTGCAAAACCAGCAGAGCGATCTGCAGCACTGGCTGCAGCAGCACCAGGCCCTTGCCGCGCTGGGCGACCAGCTGAGCGGTTGGCGCGAGCAGCTGGCGCAGCGCCAGCAGCAGCAGCGCCAGTTGGCGAAAGAGCAAGCCATGCTGCAGCAAGCCCGGGAACAAGGCCAGTTGCTGCAGCGGCAGATGGCGGCACAGGCCACCCATCTGCAACAGGCCCAAGCCGCGCAGCAGCAGGCGGATGCCGCAGTGCACGAGGCGCAGACCGCGCTACAAAGCCGCTTGGCGCCCTATGGCGGCAGCCTGGGCCAGTTGCGCAGCCACTGGCAGACCGCCCAGCAGCACCAGCAAGCCTGGCAGCAGTTGCTGCAACACGTGCAGCAACGCCCACCGCTGGCGCGGGATGCAGAGCAGCTGGGCGATGCGCTGCAGGCCTGCGCCGCACCGCTGGCCCAGCAGCAGGCCACGTTGGCTGCACTGCGCAGCCAGTACAAAGCGCAGAAGGAGCGGGTGAGCGACAAACAGCGCCTGTTGGCGCAAGAAGAGCGCATCCAAAGCCTGGAAGCCCATCGCCAGGCCCTGCAGCCGGGCGAAGCCTGCCCCCTGTGCGGCGCCCATGAACACCCGGCGATTGCTGCCTATGCTGCGCTCGATGTATCAGCCACCGCCGCCGCGCTGCAGAGCGCGCAGGCCGAGCTGGAAGTGCTGCAGCACCAGGGCGAGCAGCTTAGCGCCGCGCATGCAGCGGCCCAGAATCAGCAGGCCAGTCTGCAGGCCCAATTAACGGCGGCCGAGCAACGGCTGGATGCATGGCAACAGCAATGGCAGACCCTGTGCAACGCCATGGTCCCGCCCCTCGCCGCATCTGCCTGGCAGCAGCCGCAAACCCTCGCAGAGGCACAGCAAGCCAGCGCCGCGCAAGCCGCCCAGTTGCAACAGGGCTTGGCCGCAGCCGAAGCTGCTGAGCAAGCGCTGCAGCGCGCCAAAGACGGCGCCCATGCCGCGGCCCAGACCCTGCAAGGGGCGCAGCATGCGCAAGCGCGCCTGCAGCAGACCCAGCAAGACAACAGCAACCAGCAGCAACGCCTGGCCCAGGCTGTAGCGGATGTGCAAGCGCTGGTCGATGCGGCCGAGGCCGCGTTGCAATCCAGCCTCACCCCGCTGGGCCTGGCGATGCCACCCGCCGACGGCCACGATGCCTGGTTACAGGCCCGCCAGCAGGAATGGCGGCAGTGGCAACAGCACCATACGCAGCTGCACACCGTCGCCCAGCAGCTGGGGCTGCAACAGCTCCAGGCGAGCCAGTGCGCGCAAGAGGCCCGGCAATGGCAGCAGCGCCTGGCGCAATCGCCGCCACCGGCGCAGATGGGTGCCGCGGCCATCGCGCTGCCCGCCACGCTGGCCGATTGCGCCGCACTGCTGGAACAGACCCGCCAAGCGCTGGCCAGCCTTGACGGCCAGACCCGGCAAGCGGGCCAGCAACTCGAGCAGCTGCAGTCGGCACAAGCACTGGCCCTGGCGGCTTGGGACCAGGGCTTGCAGGCGAGCCCCTTTGCCGATGCACAGGCCTTTGCGCACGCATTGTTGCCACCGGGCGAGCTGGAGCGGCTCACCCAGCAGCGCGATGGCCTGCAGCTGGCGCTGCAACGCGCCAGCACGGTGGCCGAGGAAGCGGCGCAACACCACCAGCAACTGCAGGCCCAGGCCCTGACCGGTGAAACACCCGAGGCGCTGGACGCGCAATGGCAGGCCTTGGAAGCAGAGCGCAACCAGACGGCTGAGCGCATGGGCGCCTACCGCGCGCGCCTGGCCGATGACGACCAGCGCCGCAGCGGCCAGCAGGCCTTGCTGGCGCAGATCGCGGCGCAGGAGCGCGACAGCGAGCTGTGGCAACGGTTGGATGGGCTGATCGGCTCGGCCAAGGGCGACAAGTACCGCAAGTTTGCCCAGGGCCTGACTCTGGACCATTTGCTGGCCCTGGCCAACGGCCATCTGGCGCGGCTGCATGGCCGCTACCTGCTGCAGCGCAAGAGCACCGGCGAGCTGGAGCTCGATATCGTCGACAGCTGGCAAGGCGATGTCGCGCGCGATACCCGCACCTTGTCGGGGGGCGAGGCCTTTCTGGTCAGCCTGGCACTGGCGCTCGCGTTGTCGGACCTGGTCAGCAGCAAGACCTCGATCGATTCGCTGTTCCTGGATGAGGGCTTTGGTACGCTGGACGGCGACACACTGGAAGTGGCATTGACGGCGCTGGACACGCTCAACGCCAGCGGCAAGATGATCGGCATCATCAGCCATGTGGAGGCGCTCAAGGAGCGCATTCCGGCGCAGATCCGGGTGGAGAAGGGGGCGGGAATTGGCTACTCGCGCCTGGAGCTCCACCGCTGAGCGCTGGGCAGCGGGTTTGCCAGGGGCTTACCTTATTGCGCCATGGGGATGCGCCCCGCCCGTCCGCCCTGCAGCGGCCATATCAGCTACCATCCATGCCCTTGCTTGATAGGTACAAGCCATGATCCGGATTGCAGAACTCAAACTCCCCCTCTCGGCGGTGCCCTACCACCCCGACAACCACACCGAATACGCGCCCCAGGAGGCGCTCAGCCAGCTGGCCGCCCAGCGCCTGGGCCTGCAGCCCGCCGCCATTGCCCAGCTGCAGGTGCACAAGCGCAGCTTTGATGCGCGCAAGTCCGAGCTGCTGGCGGTCTACATCGTCGATGTGACCTTGGCAGAGCCCGCGCAGGAAGCGGCCTTGCTGCAGCGCTTTGCGGCAGACTCGCATGTGAACCCGACGCCCGACATGGCCTGGCACCCGGTGGGCCAGGCGCCGGCGGACATGCAGGATCGCCCGGTGGTGGTGGGCTTTGGGCCCTGCGGCATTTTTGCAGCGCTGGTGCTGGCGCAGATGGGCTTCAAGCCCATCGTGCTGGAGCGCGGCAAGACGGTGCGCCAGCGCACCAAGGACACCTGGGGGCTGTGGCGCAAGCGCCGGTTGACGCCCGAATCGAATGTGCAGTTTGGCGAAGGCGGCGCAGGCACCTTCTCGGATGGCAAGCTCTACAGCCAGATCAAGGACCCGCGCCACCTGGGCCGCAAGGTGATGCAGGAGTTCGTCACCTATGGCGCGCCGCCGGAGATCCTGTTCACCGCCCACCCCCACATCGGCACCTTCAAGCTGGTCAAGGTGGTCGAGGGCATCCGCGAGGAGATCGTGCGTCTGGGCGGTGAGATCCGCTTTGAGCAAAAGGTCACCGATGTGCTGGTCGAGGGCGATGCACGCCAGCTGGTGGGCCTGCAGGTACTGGACCAGGCGAGTGGCGAGCGCTACACCCTGCCGACCCGGCATGCAGTGATGGCACTGGGCCACAGCTCGCGCGACACCTTTGCGATGTTCTACGAACGCGGCGTGGCCATGGAGGCCAAGCCCTTCTCGGTGGGCTTTCGCATCGAACACCCGCAAAGCGTCATTGACCGCGCACGCTGGGGCAAGGATGCCGGCCATCCGCTGCTGGGCGCGGCCGACTACAAGCTGGTGCACCATGCGAAGAATGGCCGCGCCGTCTACAGCTTTTGCATGTGCCCGGGCGGCACCGTGGTGGCCGCCACCAGCGAGCCAGAGCGCGTGGTGACCAATGGCATGAGCCAGTACTCCCGCGCCGAGCGCAATGCCAATGCCGGCATGGTCTGCGCGATCAACCCCGAAGACTACCCGCAGGATGCCGAGAGCTTTGCCTGGGCCTTTGGTGGCAAGACCTATGGCGTGGAGGCGCAGGCCCCTGGCGCTTTCCATCCGCTGTCGGGCATCGTGCTGCAGCGCCAGCTGGAATCGAAAGCCTATCTGCTGGGTGGCCAGAACTACAGCGCCCCGGGCCAACTGGTGGGCGATTTTGTCGCAGGCACGCCTTCGACGGCCTTTGGCCATGTAGAGCCCTCCTACAAGCCGGGCATCACCCTGGGCGACCTGCACCAGGCCCTGCCGGCCTACGCGATCGAGGCCATGCGCGAGGCCCTGCCTGCGTTTGGCAAAAAGATCCGGGGCTATGACATGCGCGATGCCATCCTGACCGGTGTGGAGACCCGCACCTCGTCGCCGGTCAAGATCGGACGGGGCGCTGATTTTCAGAGCGATAACACGCGTGGCCTGTACCCGGCCGGGGAAGGCGCCAGCTATGCCGGCGGCATTCTGTCCGCAGGGGTCGATGGCATCAAAGTGGGCGAGGCGGTGGCCTGCGCCATTCTGGGGCTGCCCGTGCCATCGTCGGGCTCGCGCGGCTCGGGAGCCGCGTTGTAACGAGCGGGGCTGCCGTCCCGCCTGCGGCCTGTGAAAGCTGGCTGCAGGGGAGCGGAGCGCGGGCCCATGCCTGCGCAGCACGCAGCGGGCAGGCCCCTGCCCCGCAGCGCGACAACAATTTACGGCATGTACCGCTTAACAACGGCTTAAAAAACGGCTTCTTACAACTTTGAGGTCCGCACGCCACAAACGAATCCCGACCTCCAGCGCAGCCCCCTAGAATTTTGGATTGTTCTGATGTTGCTGAAGGTTGCCCAATGCCCGCGATCCCCTCTACCTTCTGGTCCCGCCGGAACGCTTCTGGCCTGAGTGCTGCCAGCTGGTGTGCGGCCCTGCTCTGTGCGCTGTCCGGCTCTGCCTGGGCAGCCAGCGTCGATGACCCGGATGGCAGCGACAGCTCCGCGCTGTCGGGCTGGACCTTGGGTTACTCCCCCTACACCTACCACTACTCCAACGCCAAGAAGGAGCGTGACTTCGAGCCCGATGACGAGCGGCACAAATATGTATGGCTGCTCAACGCCGAGAAAAAGCTCGATGACCACCAGGTGGCCGGCTTTGCCTATTTCAGCAATTCCTTTGGCCAGCCCAGCCAGTACGCGTATTACGGCTGGCAGTTCCAGCCGCTGTCCAGCACGCCACAGCTGTTTTTCAAGCTCACCGGCGGCGTGATCCATGGCTACAAATACCCCTACCACCGCAAGATTCCGCTCAACAACCGCAATGGCTGGGGCATCACTGCCATCCCGGCCATCGGCTGGAACTACAACCAGCACTGGGGCGGCCAGCTCAATGTGCTGGGCAAGTCCGCACTGATGTTTCAGCTGAACTACACGATGCGCTGACCTGCGCTGCAGACCGGACGCTGGTCAGGGCCTGGCCTGCCAGGCCACTTCAGCGGCGCTCCCAATGCCCGCCACGGGCCTGCCAGCCATGGGGGCCGCGCACCCATTCACGGGGCACCCAGCGGTCACCATGGTGCGGAGGTGCCGCCCATCGGCCTTCACGCCAGACATAACGGCCTCCGCTCCAATCCCAAAAGCCGCCAATCCAGACCTGGGTTGCTATCGGTGCCACCGCTACCGGAACGGGCTCATAACGCAGGGGCGGCGGCGCTTCCGCCGATACGACCACCGCCGCAGGATTGCCATAGGCATAGGGCTCGGCGGGTGCGACAACGCAGCCGGTCACCAGGGCGGCGACCGCCAGGGCCCCGGCCCCCCAAGCAGCCGAACGCCCCGGGATGCTCTGCAAAACCCTCGCCAAGCGCGATGAGACGCAAGGCGTCTTTGGCCGTCGAGCCGTAGCCATTGACAAGGAAGACAACACAGCGGATCGCCCGAGACCGCGTTCAGACCCCGGCAGCGAGTTTTGCAGAGGGTCCCTAAAAGTGGGAGTGTGCGACATGGTGCATCTCCAGTCATTGCAAGAACTCCATTGAAGGAGCGCCGCCTTAAAGCCTGGTGAGCGGCGCGTAAATCAGCGGTAAAAGCGGGGCCGCCCTGCCAGCACAGCCCGATCCGCCGCCTGGCACCCCCAAAAAAAAGCACTGCCGAGGCAGTGCTTTGGTGAGGGTGCGAGCCCAGGCTTATTGCACCTGGTTGTTTTGCAGCGCGGCCACGCGCTCTTCAATCGGAGGGTGCGAGCTGAACAGCTTGCCCAAGCCGCCGGTGATGCCCATGGCCTGCATGCTTTGCGGCAGGGCGCCGGGCTGCATGCCGCCGAGGCGGTGCAAGGCATTGATCATCGGCTGCTTGCGGCCCATCAGGCGGGCGGCACCAGCATCGGCACGGAACTCGCGCTGGCGCGAGAACCAGGCCACGATGATGGCAGCCAGGAAGCCGAAGACGATATCGAGCACGATGGTGGTGATCATGTAGCCAATCCCGGGGCCCGAGCTTTGCTCGTCATTGCGGCGCAGGAACGAATCGACCGCATAGCCGATGACGCGCGAGAGAAACACCACAAAGGTGTTCATCACGCCCTGGATCAGCGCCATCGTCACCATATCGCCATTGGCCACGTGGGCGACCTCGTGGCCGATGACGGCCTCGACCTCTTCACGGGTCATGCCTTGCAGCAGCCCGGTGGAGACGGCCACCAGCGCAGAATTCTTGAAAGCGCCTGTCGCAAATGCGTTGGCCTCGCCTTCATAGATACCCACTTCGGGCATCTGGATGCCGGCCTGGTCCGAGAAGCGGCGCACGGTCTCGACGATCCAGGCCTCGTCAGCGCTTTGGGGCTGGTTGATGATCTTGACGCCCATGCTCATCTTCGCAATGGGCTTGCTCATCAGCAACGAGATGATGGCGCCGCCAAAACCCATGATGAAGGCAAAGCCGAGCAGCGCCCCGAGGTTCAGGCCATTGGCGGTCAGATAGCGGTTGACACCGAGCAGGCTGGCAACAATGCCAAGCACCACAACGACGGCGATGTTGGTCGCCAGAAAAAGGAACATTCGTTTCATGGGGTCGATTCTCCAAAGAGGGGAACACAGTGCTCGGTAGCTGGGGGCAATGTCTTGGTAATTCAAGACCTTACCTCCACTTTATGGCGACGGCGGGTGCTTATGATGGTTGTGGCCGTCGGGCCGAGCGAAATACGTCTGGGTCATCGTAGAAGGAAACATGCTGGTTGCCCTGGCACCATCCCGGAATGCCCAGCACCGGCAACGGTGTGAAGGGCTTGCCCGCCAGGTGCGCAGCGTCCAGTGCGTCGGCGATGACCTCGTCGATATTGTCCACGATCGGCCAAGGCTGCGCCGGGCAAAAAACATGCGCGGTGATTGGTTTTCTGGGGGTGATGAGCTTTTCCAGCAGCGCATGGCCGATGACGATGAGCTGCGCCTGCTGCCACAGCGGCCGCAGCTCGACAAAGAGCCGCTGCCATTGGCGCTGCTGCAGCGCCTGCCACAGCGCATCGGGCGCGAGCAGCACCGCGCCGTTTTCGTCGAACAGGGTCAGCGCATCGCGCAACGGGCCCCGGCGGGCACCCACACCGCCCGCCTGTTCGATCGCCTGGGCCTGCATGGCGTTGAGCCGTGCCTTGCTGCGCGCAAAGCGCTGCCAGACCAGGCCGTTGAGCCCGTCGTGCATGTTTTCTCGGGTAGGGATGCAGCCGGTGCGCGCAATGAAGCGCTCGTAGGCCTCACCTGGCGGCAGCGCCGACTGCGGCACAAAACGCCGGCCGCAGTCGCCCAGGCGGTTGAGCAAGTCGGGCATGGCCAGGCCTTGCCGTTCCAGCGCGCTGACCTGCAGGCCCAGCGCCCGGTAGGGCTGCAGCCAGGGCGCCTGCCAGTCCAGCGATGACCAGCCGGGCTCGGGCGGAATGTCTGCAGTGGCCCGGCCGTTATTCACGCATCAAATGACAAAAATGCTCAGTCTGCCAGCTTCCAAGGCAGCGCTTCGCCCGAGCGCAGCGGCTTGAGATCGGCCTGGCCAAAGGGGTAGGACTCGGGCGGGGTCCAGGATTCACGCACCAAGGTGATGCGGTCGGTGTTGCGCGGCAGGTTGTAGAAGTCCGCACCATGCAGGCTGGCAAAGCCTTCGAGCTTGTCCAGCGCGCCCGCCTTGTCGAAGGCCTCGGCGTACATCTCGATGGCCGCATGCGCGCTGTAGCAGCCCGCGCAGCCGGTGGCATGCTCCTTGAGCTGGGCGGCATGCGGGGCGCTGTCGGTGCCCAGGAAGAACTTGGGGTTGCCGCTGGTGGCGGCCTGCACCAGCGCCAGGCGGTGTTCCTCGCGCTTGAGCACCGGCAGGCAGTAGTAATGCGGACGGATGCCACCGGTAAAGATGGCGTTGCGGTTGAACAGCAGATGCTGGGGCGTGATGGTGGCGCCGACGAAGCGGTCGGTCTCGGTCACGTACTGGGCCGCTTCGCGTGTGGTGATGTGCTCGAAGACGATCTTCAGCTCGGGGAAATCGCGGCGCAGCGGCACCATGTGCTGGTCGATAAAGGCTGCCTCGCGGTCGAACAGGTCTACCTCACTGCCGGTCACCTCACCGTGAACCAAAAGCAGCAGGCCTTCGCGCTGCATCGCTTCCAACGTGGGGTAGATCTTGCGGATATCGGTCACCCCGTGGTCACTGTTGGTGGTGGCGCCGGCAGGGTAGAGCTTGCAGGCCACCACACCAGCGGCCTTGGCACGCACGATCTCTTCAGGAGCGAGCTTGTCCGTCAGGTACAGGGTCATCAGCGGCTCGAACCTCAGGCCCTGGGGGATGGCCGCCACGATGCGCGCCTTGTAGGCCTGTGCCAGCGCAGCGGTCGTGACCGGTGGCTTGAGGTTGGGCATGACGATGGCACGGGCGAATTGCCGCGCCGCATGGGCCACCGTGGTGGCCAGGGCGGCGTCATCGCGCAGATGGATGTGCCAGTCGTCGGGTCGGAGGATGCTGATGGAGGAGGGTGCGGTGCTCATCCCGCCATTGTCGCACCGGTCATGCGGGCGTCATCGCTGTGACCGAGCATGGCGCAAAAGTAACTCAATGTTAAGGGTCGATGCCCATAGAGTACACAGTCTCTATGCGTATCATAGATGGCTGTAGGAATTCTTAATCAAGGACTGTGCAACATGTGGCTAAACCATATTTTTCGCGGCGCTGTGCTGCTGTGCCTTGCCAGCAGCAGCCTGGCTCAGACCCCTTTGCCCGACAGTTGGGACAAGATCAAGGAGTCGCAGCGCATCACCGTGGGCTACCGCCCGGACGGACTGCCTTTTGCCTACGAGATGGGAGAGACCAAGAAGCCGGTCGGCTACGCCATCGAGATCTGCCAGGCGCTGATCGCCAAGCTCCAGCAGAGCATGGGCCTGGCCAGGCTCGATATCCAGTACCGCGCCATCAATGGCCAGACCCGTTTCACCGACCTGGCCAGCGGTGCCATTGATGTCGATTGCAGCAACACCACCAACACCAAGGACCGGCGTGAGAGCAAGCATGTGTCCTTCAGCCTGCCCTACTACATCGCCGGCGTGCGCATGCTGGTCAGGTCCGACAGCGGCATCAACGATGTGGATGACCTCTCTGGCAAGCGCGTGATCACCACCAAGGGCACCACCTCGCTGCAGGTGCTCGAGCGCCGGGTGGCCGTCAATGGCCTCAAGATCCAGCACAGCGAGTGCCTCACCCATGACGCCTGCTTCAAGGCTGTGCAGGCGGGCACCGCCGATGTCTGGCTGATGGACGACATCCTGCTGGCCGCCCACCGTGCGCAGTCGGAGAAGCCCGAACAGGTCAAGCTGATCGGCAAGCTGATGTCGATCGAGCCGCTGTCGCTGATGATGCGCGACACCGATGTGCGCATGAAAAAGGTCTTCGACGCCGAGATGCGCGTGCTGTCGCAGAACTTCGAGATCACGCGCCTGTACAAGAAGTGGTTCGAGTCGCCGCTGCCGGGCAAGAGCTTTGCGCTGAATGTGCCGATGTCCTACCTGCTCACCGATATGCTGCGCTTCCCCAGCGACAAGTTCGACAACTGATGTCTCCGGGGCCGCATCCTGCGGCCCCTGTCCGCCGGCCCAGCGCTGCCCGCAGCGCGCGCCGCCCAGCCCCAGCGCAGGGTCCACGATAGCGGTCCGCCCCTTCCCCCTCCAACCATCCGCCCATGAAAAATGGCCGCATAAGCGGCCATGGTCGTGTGCGAGAGACGCTGCAATCAGTGTTGCAGGATCTTGCCCAGGAAGTCCTTGGTGCGGGGCTGGCGGGCGTCGGGGTTGCCGAAGAAGTCTTCCTTGGAGCAGTCCTCCAGGATCTTTCCGCCCACGTCCATGAAGATCACGCGGCTGGCCACCTTCTTGGCAAAACCCATTTCGTGCGTCACGCACATCATCGTCATGCCTTCGTTGGCCAGGCCGATCATCACGTCCAGCACTTCGCCGACCATTTCAGGGTCCAGCGCGGAGGTGGGCTCGTCGAACAGCATCACGCTCGGGTCCATCGACAGTGCACGGGCAATGGCCACGCGCTGCTGCTGACCACCGGACAGCTGACCCGGGAACTTGTCCTTGTGCGCCATCAGGCCCACACGGTCGAGCATCTTCAGGCCACGGGCCTTGGCATCGTCAGCGCTGCGGCCCAGCACCTTGATCTGGGCGATGGTCAGGTTCTCGGTCACCGACAGGTGGGGGAACAGCTCGAAATGCTGGAACACCATGCCCACGGTGCTGCGCAGCTTGGGCAGGTCGGTCTTGGGATCGTGGATGGGCGTGCCATTGACCCAGATCTCACCCTTCTGGATAGGCTCGAGCGCATTGATTGTCTTGATCAAGGTCGACTTGCCCGAACCCGAAGGGCCGCAGACCACCACCACCTCGCCCTTGGCGATGCTGGTGGAGCAGTCGTTGAGCACCTGGAAGCTGCCATACCACTTGGAGACATTCTTCATTTCAATCATTTGGATATCCTTTGTATTGCAGCATCAACGGATGATGGCGATCTTCTTGTGCAAACGCTTGACGAACCACGACAGCGTAAAGCAGATGATGAAGTAAAGCACGGCGGCAGCCAGATAGGCTTCGACCGGACGGCCGAAGTTCTTGCCCGCCACTTCAAAGCCCTTGAGCATGTCGTAGGCGCCAATGGCATAGACCAGCGAGGTGTCCTGGAACAGGATGATGGTCTGCGTCAGCAGCACCGGCAGCATGTTGCGGAAGGCCTGGGGCAGCACCACCAGACGCATGTTCTGCCCATAGGTCATGCCCACGGCCTGACCGGCGTACACCTGACCCCGCGGAATGGACTGGATACCGGCGCGCATGATCTCGGAGAAGTACGCGGCCTCGAACGCCACGAAGGTGATGACCGCTGACATCTCCGCCCCGATGGGCTTGCCGATCAGCAGAGGCACCAGCAGGAAGAACCACAGAATCACCATCACCAGCGGCACCGAACGCATGCCATTGACGTAGAGGGTCGCAGGCACCACCAGGATCTTCTTGCCCGACAGGCGCATCAGCGCCAGCAAGGTGCCAAAGAGGATGCCACCGAGGGTGGCCACGATGGTCAGCATCACGCTGAACACCAGCCCCTTGATGATGAAGTTCTGGATCAGGTCCCAGTTGTAGAACGAAAAATCAAGATTCAAATTCATCTCAGTGACCTCCGGAGCCACCAGCGGCGATAAAGCCCGGGATGCGGCTCTTCTTTTCAATGAAGGCCATGATGCGGTTGATCACGAATGCCGAGATCATGTACAGCGCGGTCACCGCCAGGTAGACCTCGATGCCGCGAGAGGTTTCCTCTTGTGCCTGCATCGCGAACAGGGTCAGCTCGGCCACCGACACGGCGAAGGCCACCGACGAGTTCTTGAAGATGTTCATCGACTCGCTGGTCAGCGGGGGAATGATGATGCGGTAGGCCATCGGCAGCAGCACATAGCGGTAATACTGGAAGGTCGTGAAACCCAGCGCCATGCCTGCATAACGCTGGCCACGGGGCAGCGCGAGGATACCGGCACGCAGCTGCTCGGCAATACGCGCCGACGTGAAAAAGCCCAGCGCCAGCACCACCAGCAGGAACCCAGGCACTTGCTTGAGCGCAGGGAACATCGCAGGCACCACGTGGTACCACAGGAAAATTTGTACCAGCAGCGGGATGTTGCGGAACAACTCTACCCAGGCATTGCCCAGGCGCACGGTCCAGGGCCGGTCCGGCAGCGTACGCAAGGTACCGATGATGGAGCCGACGATCAGCGCGATCACCAGCGCGCACAAGGAAACGGAGATAGTCCATCCCCATGCAGACAACAACCAGTCCAGGTACGTGATATCGCCGTTTTTACCGAAACAGCCCTGCACGACCTGGCGCTCAATCGTGTCTTCACAAAATACTTGCCAATCCCAATTCATAGGACTACCTCTTTTTTTGTCTTTGTAGCAATGTTTGGTGCCTGGTTGCAACTGACAAAAACCAGTACCAACAAAAACGCCCCCCCAAACCCCAGGCTGGAAGGGCGGTACCTAAATGGTGTGCTTACTTGACTTCGTAGGCTTCCATGGGCTTGTCGTTCGGGTTGGCCCAAGCATCCTTGGTTGCCGCCGACAGCGGCAGACCCACCTTCACGTTGTTAGGAGGGATGGGTTGCATGAACCACTTGTCGTACAGCTTCTCGAGCGAGCCATCCTTGATCTGGCGCACGATGGAGTCGTCCACGGCCTTCTTGAAGGCAGCGTCGTCCTTGCGCAGCATGCAGGCGATAGGCTCGACCGACAGCACTTCACCGACGACCTTGTAGTCGGCAGGCGCCTTGGACTTAGAGATGTTGGCGGCCAGGATGGAGCCGTCCATGATGAAGGCGTCGGCACGGCCGGACTCCAGCATCAGGAAGCTGTCTGCGTGGTCCTTGCCCATGACTTCCTTGAAGGTCAGGCCATCAGCGCGCTTGTTCTTGCGCAGGGTCTGCACCGACGTGGTACCGGTCGTGGTCACGATGGTCTTGCCGTTCAGGTCCTTGATGCCGGTGATGCCGGAGTTGGCCTTCACCGCGATGCGCACTTCTTCCACATAGGTGGTGAAAGCGAAAGCAGCATCCTTTTGGCGCGACTGGTTGTTGGTGGTGGAGCCGCACTCCAGATCCACGGTACCGTTCTGCACCAGAGGCACGCGGTTTTGCGAGGTCACGGGCTGGTACTTGATGTCCAGCTTGGACAAGCCCAGCTGCTTTTGCAGATCGCCCACGATGTGCTCAGCCATCTCGGTGTGGAAGCCGACGTACTTGCCGTTACCCAGCGTATAGCCCAGGCCCGAAGACTCGCGCACGCCCAGCGTGATGCTGCCAGACGACTTGATCTTGGCCAGCGTATCGCCCGCTTGCGCAAACGCGCTACCTGCCGCAACCGCTGCGACCGCAAAAGCCAGCAAATGTTTCTTCATCATCAGACCTCCAGATAAATCAATTAAGTTGACAACTATGGGCCTCGGAAGACGCCAAAGCGACAACTGACACGCAACGTATTGTGCAGTCCGTCCAGATAATGCCAGCAGACTGAGCGCTGCAATTATCCGGAAAATTACCAATGAATTGCTAACAATTCATAGGCTTTTTCGAACAAATCGCGTACATCTAACCAACTGCAACACGAGCAATCCGCAAGCATTGCACAGAAATTCTGTAACGCATATTAGAAATTACCCTGCAAATTCAGACAATCTATATTCTTATAGATATCATGGATTCTGCGCAGGGTTCCGGGACACCAGGTAGTCCCACAGTGCCTGGGCGCCGGACTTCACGGCATCGCTGGACTGGGGCTTTTCCCGGTAGGCGCGCACATCCATCGCGACTTCCCACTGGGTGGAGCTGGGGTAGTCGGCGCGCACCAGCTTCTTGGCCTTCAGCTCCTTCTTGGCAGCGCTTTGCGGCAGGAACGCCAGCCCGTGCCCTTCCATCGCCATGGCCTTGAGGCCTTCGGCCATGTCGGTTTCGTAGACACGGTCCAGGTAGGCAGGCTCGGGCGCCTGCTTGAGGGCCAGGTCGGTCACGCGGCTGAGATAGGCACCCGGCGCATAGCCCAGGAACGGCAGCGGCACCTCGGCTGCGCCGGGCAGCAGGAAAAGCGGCAGGCCATCGAGCCCCGGCTTGCAATAAGGCGCCATCACCTCGCGGCCCAGGCTCACCATTTCATAGCGCTGTGGGTCCAGCTGGATAGGCTGGGATTCATGGTGGTAGGCAATCAGCAGATCACAGCCGCCCTCGACCAGGCGCATCACCGCATCGTGCACATTGAGGGCGATCAAGCGGCTCTTGAACAGGCCGAAGTCATTGCGCAGGCCTGACACCCAGGTCGGGAAAAAGGTGAAGGCCAGCGTGTGCGGCACGGCAAAGTCGATGATGTCCTTGCCCGAGGACGAATGCACCCGCAGCATCGCACGCGTGCTCTGCACCGCCTGCAGGATCTCGATGGCCTGGTTGTACAGCGTCTTGCCCGCTGGCGTCAGCCGCGTCGGGTAGGAGCTGCGGTCCACCAGGTCCGCGCCCGCCCAGGACTCCAGCGCCTGAATCCGCCGCGAGAATGCCGGCTGGGTGACATGGCGCAACTGCGCCGACCGGCTGAAACTGCGCGTTTCCGCCAGACTCACAAAATCTTCAAGCCACTTGGTTTCCATCCGCGCATTATCCACACGCCCATCACCGTTGGGGACAAGTTGCTCGCCGAGATCTGCTGCCTGCACCGGCAACACAGGCGACTGAGAGGGCCCATCCCCGGGAAAAGGATGGCTTGCAAGCCCACCGTTCAGGCCCATAATCGGGCCCCACTGGCCCACCGGCCAGGTGCGGCGCTGCCGCTGATACCGATCTATCCGATACCGATGGTCCGCCCACAAGGCGGTTTGTGTTCTCCGCATCCACCCTTGGCTCTGCCAAGCCCTCTCGCGACCGGTTGTTATGGCATCACCCTCCCCTCATTCTTCGGGCGGCAGCAGCGCTGACCCCTCCAGCACCCTCCCCAGCGAGCCCGCCCCTGCCCGAGGGCTGTGGCTGGAAGACTGGCTCACGGTCGTGATCATGGCGCTGCTGGCGCTCATCACGTTCGCCAATGTCATCGTGCGCTACTTCACCGATGGCTCGTTTGCCTGGACCGAAGAGATCTCGGTGTTCCTGATGATCCTGCTGGCCATGGTGGCCGGCTCGGCAGCCGTCGCGCGCAACCTGCACATCCGCATCGAATACTTTGCCGAACGCGGTGACGCGCGCCGGCGCAAGGCCTTTGCCCGCTTTGGCGCGTTGACGGTGGCCCTGCTGTTTGCACTGATCTGCGTGCTCAGCATCCGCGTCGTGTATGACGACTACCGCTATGAGGAAACCTCGCCAGGCATTGGCGTGCCGCAGTGGTGGTACTCCATCTGGCTGCCGGTGTTCTCCGCGCTGATCACCCTGCGCGCGCTGGGCCTGTTCCTGCGCCAGGGCCGGGCCAGCTTTGCCCATGTGTACTCCGAAGGCGGCGATGCTGCAGCCAAGGAGCACGCATGATTGCCACCCTGCTCTTTATCGGCTTTATTGCGCTGATGCTGCTGGGCGTGCCCATTGGCGCCGCGCTGGGCCTGGCGGGCGCCGTAGCCATTGCGCTGGCCAATGCCGATGCGCAATGGTTTGGCCTGCTGGCCATTCCGCAGAACTTCTATGCCGGCCTGGGCAAGTACCCGCTGCTGGCCATTCCGATGTTTGTGCTGGTGGGCTCGATCTTTGACCGCTCCGGCGTGGCGCTGCGGCTGGTCAACTTTGCCGTGGCCATCGTCGGGCGCGGCCCGGGCATGCTGCCGCTGGTGGCCATTGCCGTGGCCATGTTCCTGGGCGGCATCTCGGGCTCCGGCCCCGCCAATGCAGCGGCGGTGGGCGGCGTGATGATTGCGGCGATGAGCCGTGCCGGCTATCCGGGCAGCTTCTCGGCCAGCGTGGTGGGAGCTGCTGCAGCCACCGACATCCTGATTCCTCCGTCGGTCGCCTTCATCATCTACTCGGTGCTGGTGCCCGGGGCCTCGGTGCCGGCGCTGTTTGCGGCCGGCATGATCCCCGGCATTCTGGCGGGCCTGGCGCTGATCATCCCGGCGGTCTGGATGTCGCGCAAGCACAAGATGGGCGCACTGGAAGCCAGCCTGCCCCGCCCCGCATTCTGGAAGAGCCTGCGCGAAGCGGCCTGGGGCCTGGCCGCGCCGGTGCTGATTCTGGGCGGCATGCGCATGGGCTGGTTCACACCGACTGAGGCAGCCGTGGTCGCCGTGTTCTACGGTCTGTTCGTCGGCATGGTCGTGCACCGCACGATCGGTGTGCGCGACCTGTTCCCGATCCTGCGCGAGGCCGGCGAGCTCTCGGCCGTGATCCTGATCGTGGTGTCGCTCGCTGGCATCTTCGCATTCTCGCTGTCGACCCTGGGCGTGATCGACCCGATCACCAACGCGATCGTCAACTCGGGCCTGGGGGAATGGGGTGTGATGGCGCTGCTGATCCTGATGCTGATCACCGTGGGCATGTTCCTCGACGGCATCTCCATCTTCCTGATCTTTGTGCCGCTGCTGATGCCCATCATGCAGCACTACCACTGGGACCCCGTCTGGTTTGGCGTGATCCTGACCCTGAAGGTGGCGCTGGGCCAGTTCACCCCGCCGCTGGCAGTGAACCTGATGGTCAGCTGCCGCATTGCAGGCGTTCGCATGGAATCGACCGTGCGCTGGGTCGGCTGGATGCTGTTTGCGATGTTCTGCGTGATGGTGCTGGTCATCGCCTTCCCGCAACTGGCCCTGTGGCTGCCCGCCCAACTGGGCTACTGATCGGAGCCCGGGCTGGGTGCAGGCGCGAACGCCGCCACCCAGCCCCCTGGATTTGCAGAATTCCCCCTTGAACCACCCGGAGACAACACCATGAAAACCCGTCAATTCCTTGCCACCGCCTTGGCCGCTGCTGCGGCGCTGAGCTTTGCCGCGCCGGCTGTACAAGCCCAGGGCAACTACAAAAGCGAGTACCGCATGTCGCTGGTGCTGGGCACGGCCTTCCCCTGGGGCAAGGGCGGCGAGATCTGGGCCAACAAGGTGCGTGAGCGCACGCAGGGCCGCATCAACATCAAACTCTACCCCGGCGTGTCGCTGGTGCAAGGCGACCAGACGCGTGAGTTCTCGGCACTGCGCCAGGGCGTGATCGACATGGCGGTCGGCTCCACCCTGAACTGGTCGCCGCAGATCAAGGAGCTGAACCTGTTCTCGCTGCCGTTTCTGATGCCCGACTATGCGGCCGCTGACGCGCTCACCCAGGGCGAGCCAGGCAAGCGCCTGTTTGCCCGCCTGGAGAAAGCCGGCGTGGTGCCGCTCGCTTGGGGTGAGAACGGCTACCGTGAAATCTCCAACTCCAAGCATGCGATCAAGACCCCTGCCGACATGAAGGGCCTCAAGATCCGCGTGGTCGGTTCGCCGCTGTTTGTCGACACCTTCAGCGCACTGGGCGCCAACCCCACGCAGATGAGCTGGGCCGATGCCCAGCCAGCGATGGCCAGCGGCGCGGTCGACGGCCAGGAGAACCCGGTCGCCGTCTACCAGGCGGCCAAGCTCAACACCGTGGGCCAGAAGTACCTGACGCTCTGGGGCTACATCAATGACCCGCTGATCTTTGTCGTCAACAAGGACATCTGGGCCAGCTGGAGCAAGGCCGACCAGGACATCGTGCGCCAGGCCGCCATCGAAGCTGGCCAGGAAGAAATCGCCATTGCGCGCAAAGGCATGATCGAAGCGGACAAGCCGCTGGTCAAGGAGCTGAGCGCCAATGGCGTCACCGTGACCGAACTGAGCGCCGCCGAGCGCGAAGCTTTTGTGAAGGCCACCCGCCCGGTGTATGACAAGTGGAAGCAGCAAGTGGGCGCCGACCTGGTGACTGCCGCTGAGAAGGCGATTGCGGGCCGCAAGCAGTAAGAACGGCATCCTCCAAAGCAAAACCACCGGCTGCACGCCGGTGGTTTTTTTGTAGCTGCTGCTTCAGGTGCCGCTCGCGTTCAACGCAGCGGGCCGCAGCCCTTATTCGATCTTGAATCCCGTCGACTTGACCACCTGCTTCCAGCGGTCGGTCTCGGCCTGGATCTCCTGCGCAAAGCTTTCGGGCGTGGTCTTCACGGGGATGTAGTCGTACTGCTTGAGCTTGGCCAGCACATCGGGCATCTGCATGACCTTGTCTATGTTCTGCGACAGGGCGGTCACGATGTCCTTGGGCGTGCCCTTGGGCGCGAGCAGGCCGGCCCAGGAGCTGAACTCCATGTCCTTGACACCCAGCTCGACCAGGGTCGGCACATCGGGGAAGGAGGCAGCGCGCTGGGGCAGCACCACGGCCAGCGCCTTGACCTTGCCGGCCTTGATCATCTCCACGGCGGCAAAGGAGTCAAACGAGAAATCCACCTCGCCGGACACGACGGCCTGCATCTGCGGGCTGGTGCCCTTGTACTGCGCATTGATGATCTGCGGCGCCTTGATCACATGCTTGAACTGCTCGGTGATCAGGTTGATGATGGCGCTGCCTGACGATGCCGTCAGCGGCTTGTCCTTGTTCTGCGCCAGCGCGATCAGCTCTTGCAGCGTGTTGGCCGGCAGGTCCTTGCGGGCAATGATGATGAAGCCGACCGAGCAGACCTTGGCCACCGGCGCAAAGCTGGCGGCCGCCTCATAGGGGGCCTTGTAGATCACCGGGCTCAGGGTCTGGGCACCGGCGGTGTTGAACAGCAAGGTGTAGCCATCGGCCTGGGCACGGGCCACTTCGCCAGTGCCGATCATGCCGTTGGCGCCACCCCGGTTGTCGATGACGAAGCTGGCCTTCATCAGCTCGCCCATCTTCTGCATCACCAGCCGGGCCACCACATCGGTAGTGCCGCCTGCGGCAAAGGGCACGATCACACGCACCGGCTTGCTGGGGTAGGCGGTTTGCGCCTGCGCCCATTGCGGCATGCTGGCGGCTCCCGCAGCAGCGGCAACGGTGGTGAGGAAATGGCGGCGCTGGGTCATGTCCATGCAATGTCTCCTGTGTCTAGCTTTGGTTATCGGCCCATTGTGGGCAGCGCTGGCCGGGCTGTCTAATACTTGCCAGCAATCGCACCATTCGCAGCCGCTATGGCGTGATGGTTGCACAGGGCGGGCCCGCTGCTGCCCGGCAGCGGTGGCCGTCTGTCTCCCAGGCGTCTTGGCAAGCGAGCGCTGTGGAGCGGGGAGAGGCAAAGGCAGCGGCTGCATCGGGGTGCCGCAAGCGCAGCCGATGAGCTGCAGATCGCAGCGCGGCGGGAGACACTATCTAGTCGATAGTTTTTATCTTCTTAATACTGAATAAACATAGTCAATTTATACCCATGGTAAATACCCTAATTTAGGGTAAATACCAGGGTTAGCTGTCACATATTTGTAAAAGTTCCAGACTAATTGGGCCAAATTTCGGAACAATCCGTTTGATTTTTGGCTATTTATCGAAGATAGATACCAATATAAACTTCATTCCATCGTTACACAAAAGCTGCACTGCAAGCCGCAAGCGCTGGCAGACACAGTCCAAGACGACGCGAATCGACCACCAGGCCGGACGCAACACCAAAGGAAAGAAAAATGAACGCACGTATTCTCGCTATCGCCGCTACCCT
Organism: uncultured Comamonas sp.; assembly: GCF_964277875.1. Classification (NCBI taxonomy): domain Bacteria; kingdom Pseudomonadati; phylum Pseudomonadota; class Betaproteobacteria; order Burkholderiales; family Comamonadaceae; genus Comamonas; species uncultured Comamonas sp. The sequence continues at coordinate 97,909 of NZ_CAXYJV010000007.1, read as the reverse complement.
CGCTCTGGGTGCTTCCGTTGCCCAAGCCAACCCTTTTGAAGGCGACCAAGCCATCACCCCTCAAGCCGCTGCGACCAGCGCCGTGAGCCGCGCTGATGTGCAAGCCCAACTGGCTGAAGCCCGCAAGACCAACACGATGATTGCCCAAGGCAACCAGTCGACCGTTAACGCCTACGAACTGGGCAAGGGCCAACTGAGCCGTGCTGAAGTGACCCAGGCCGCCCGCCAGGCACTGGCCAACGGCTCGATCCTGGAAGGCGAATAAGCTTTCTCCCCCTGCCGGCAAGCACCCAGCCGGTACGGCATCCACGGGACGGCGCACACACTCCCCGTCCCGCTGGGAACAGGCCACTGCGATGCAGTGGCCTTTTTTGCGCCTGCATGGCCGCCAGCGCGGAGGGGGCACAGGTTCTATGATGCGGGAACCTCTCTACGTATCTGTCCTCTCACCGCCAGACTCTCAGGTACCACGCGATATGCCCCATGCTTTCCTGCGCCGCTCGATAGGAGCGCTTTTTTTTACACTGCTTGTGCTGGTGCTGAGCGGCATGGCGCCGCCTGCCCAGGCCCAGATCAAGCTGCAGATCGGCAGCGGCGCCAGCGCCGCTGCGATGGACACGGCCTCCAGCGCTGCGGCTGGCAGCGTCGTGACCCCCCCCCGGGTGCGGGCCGAGCTGGTGGCACTGGCGCCCCAAGGGGTGGAGCCCGGCAAGAGCATTGCGCTGGGCCTGCTGCTGGACCACCAACCCGAGTGGCACACCTACTGGACCAACCCGGGCGACTCGGGCCTGCCCACCCAGTTGCAGTGGCAGCTGCCGCCGGGCTGGGACGCCGGCGAGATCGCCTGGCCAACGCCCCATCCGATCCGGGTCGGCAGCCTGGTGAACTATGGCTACGAAGGCCAGGTGCTGCTGCCCGTCACCGTGCAGATTCCCAGCGATTTCTCGGCCGATGCCCGCGATGTGACCGTGCGACTGCAGGCCAACTGGCTGATCTGCCGCGTCGAATGCATTCCGGAAGAAGGCCAGTTCAGCCTGACCCTTCCCACCAAGAGCAGCACCGCGCTGCACGCCGGCACCTTTGCCCAGGCCCATGCCCAGGCACCGGTAGCGCTGCAAGGCAGCAGCCAGGCCCGTGTCGATGGTGAAACGCTGAAATTGCATGTCACCGGCCTGCCCGCTGCGCTGCAAGGCCAGCGCCTGCAGGTGCTGAGCGAGAGCCCCGACACCTTGCACCATGCGATGCAGGACGGCCAGGACTTTACCCAGCAATGGGACGGCGCCGACTGGACCGCCGTGGTGCCGCTGTCGGCCAACCGGGGCCAGACGCCCGAGGACATTGCGCTGGTGCTGACGACCGACAAGCACACGGTTGTCGATGGCGCCGTCGGCTGGCGCACCGTGGCGCCCGTCAGTGGCCAATGGAAGGCCGCTGCCATCGCCCAGGTATCGCCCGAGCTGGCGGCAGCACTGGCAAAAAATGCACAGGCTTCCGCTCCGGTTCAACCCGCGTCCTCCGGTAGCCTCTGGCTGGCACTGCTGGGTGCCCTTGTCGGCGGCCTGATCCTGAACCTGATGCCCTGCGTGTTCCCGATTCTTGCGCTCAAGGTGCTGGGCTTTACCACCCATGGCAGCCAACTGCGGGAGCAGCGTGCAGCAGGCCTGGCCTACACGGCGGGCGTGGTGCTGTCGTTCCTGGCGCTGGGCGCGCTGCTGCTGGCACTGCGCTCTGCGGGCCAGCAGCTGGGCTGGGGCTTTCAGCTGCAATCGCCGCTGGTGATTGCCGCGCTGGCAGCGCTGTTTACCGTCATTGGCCTCAACCTGGCGGGCATGTTTGAGTTTGGCAGTTTTGTGCCAAGCAGCCTGGCAGGCAAGCAGGCCAAGAGCCCTATTACCAATGCCTTCCTGAGCGGTGTGCTGGCGGTGGCGATTGCCTCGCCCTGCACGGCGCCGTTCATGGGGGCATCGATGGGCTTGGCCGTCAGCATGCCGGCCGCCGAGGCCCTGCTGGTGTTTGCCGCGCTGGGCCTGGGTATGGCCGCGCCCTATCTGCTGGCCAGCTGGATCCCTGCGGTGGTGCGCTGGCTGCCGCGCCCTGGCGCCTGGATGGACACCTTCCGCCGCGCGATGGCCTTCCCGATGTTCGCCACCGTGGTCTGGCTGGTCTGGGTGCTGGGCCAGCAAAGCGGCATCGATGGCGCAGCCACGCTGCTGGCCTTGCTGGTGCTGCTGGCGGCTCTGGTCTGGGCACTGGGTCTGCAGGGCCGTGCGCGCTGGGGCTTTGCGGTGCTGTCGCTGGCAGGCGGCCTCTACCTGGCCACTGCCATGGGCCACCACCTGACCACACCCGCCCCGGCACCCGGCCAGCAGGCCAGCGGCGCGCTGTGGCAGCCCTGGTCGGCGCAGAAGGTCAGCGAGATCAATGCAACCGGCAAGCCGGTGTTTGTGGATTTCACGGCCGCCTGGTGCGTTACCTGCCAGTACAACAAGCGCACCACGTTGAGCGACAGCCAGGTGCTCGCCGCTTTCGACAATAAGCAGGTGCACCTGCTGCGCGCCGACTGGACACGCCAGGACCCCGCGATCACGCAGGCGCTGAACCAGCTGGGCCGCAGTGGCGTGCCGGTCTATGTGCTGTATGCACCGGGCAAGGCGCCGCAAATCCTGTCCGAGGTGCTGAGCGTCAAGGAAGTGGTGGACGCGGTGGCGCAGCTCTAAACCCCATCCCCATAAGAAAAGCGCCCGTTTTGTCCGGCGCTTTTCGTTCCTGCAAGGCTGAAACCAGCCGCTCAGCGCCGCCGCGCCGCGAGCTTGCGCACCTCACGCACCAGCTGGTCCACCTCGTCAAAGGTGTTGTAGAAGGCCAGCGAGGGCCGTACCGCCGTCTCGACCCCGAAGCGGCGCAGGATCGGCTGCGCGCAGTGGTGGCCGGTGCGCACGGCGATGCCCTCGGCATTGAGCGCCTGGCCCACCTCGTCGGTGCTGTAGCCGTTCAAGGTAAAGGCCAGCACGCTGGCCTTGCCGGGCACGGTGCCGATCAGGCGCAGCCCCGCAATGCTGGCCAGCTGCGCCATGCCGTAGTCCACCAGTGCGTGCTCGTAGCGGCTGATCTGCGCAATACCGATGCGCTCCACATACTCCAGCGCCGCGCCCAGGCCCACCGCATCGGCGATGTTGCCGGTGCCCGCCTCAAAGGTGTTGGGCAAAGGCTGGTAGACGGTTTTCTCGAACGTCACATCGGCAATCATGTTGCCGCCGCCCTGCCAGGGCGGCATGGCCTCGAGCACCTCGCGCCGGCCCCAGAGCACGCCAATGCCGGTGGGTGCAAAGATCTTGTGGCCCGAGAAGACAAAGAAATCCGCGCCCAGGTCCTGCACATCGACCGGGGTGTGCGCAATGGACTGCGCCCCGTCGATCAAGGTCGTGATCCCCCGGCGCTTGGCGATCTCCACCACCTGCTTGACGGGCACCACCGTGCCCAGCACGTTGGAGACATGGCCAATGGCGACGATCTTGGTGCGGTCGTTGATCAGCTTCTGGTACTCGTCCAGCCGGATCTGGCCCTGGTCATCGACCGGAATCACCCGCAGCCGTGCGCCCTTGGCCGCTGCCAGCTGCTGCCAGGGAACGATGTTGGCATGGTGCTCCAGGTGGCTGATGATGATCTCATCGCCTTCGCCCACATTCGCACCGCCCCAGGCCTTGGCCACCAGGTTGATGGCCTCGGTGGTGCCACGCACGAAGATGACCTCGCGCGCGTCGGGCGCATGGATGAAGCGCCGCACCACCTCACGGGCATGCTCATAGGCATCGGTCGCCCGCGCAGCCAGGGTATGGGCCGCGCGGTGGATGTTCGAGTTCTCATGCGCATAGAAATGGCTGATGCGCTCGATCACCTGGCGCGGCTTGTGCGTCGTGGCCGCATTGTCCAGCCAGACCAGCGGCTTGCCGTTGATGCGCTCGGACAGAATCGGAAAATCACGCCGCACCGCCTGGATGTCAAAGCCCGGATGGCGGTCCTGCTGCGCCGCATGGCCCGCCGCCGCACCCGGAGCCGCATGCGGATGCGGTTTGGCCGGCGTGACAAAGCCATTGGGCAGTTGCACCGCATGCACAAAGTAGTACTGCGGCGCAGCACCCGGCCCCTGCAGCGCTTGGCCCGGCAAAGGCGCATCCGTAGCGCGCGGCCCGCGCAGATCGATGCCGTCCAGATGGCTGTCCGGCGCCGCCCGGCGCGCCTGGTCGGCCAGCGCCTGCAACGGTGCATCGCTGGGCGCGGCGGCTGACGGCGCATCCAGAAAGTAATAGCCACTGGTCACTGCGGGCACAGCGGCCGGCGCTGCGTTCGCAAGTGGCACGCCTTGCACCAGCCCGCCCAGGCGCGGCTCATAGGCGGGCAGCGCGCTGAGCAGAGTGTCAGGCACGCCATTGCCGGCGGCGGCATGGGGCAGCAAGGCCGGGGCGCGGTGGGCGAGCGACAGCACCGGCGTGGGCGATGACGGCAACAGATTGCTGCCCGGCAGCACGCCAGCGGGGAAGGGCGTGCCGGGCACGCTGGGCCCCAGGCCGGCCGGGCTGGCCAACGGCGAGCCCGGCGGCGCGATATTGACCGGTGCCTGCACACCGGGCGGCAGGTTGGCCGGCGCTGCAGGCCGATCGGCCCAGAGCGCCGTGGCCATCTGCGCCAGCAGCTCGGGGGAGATGGGCGCGCCCGATGGCTCGGGCAGGCCGGATACGGCGGAAACCATGGCGGCTCCTTTGCTCACTTGTAGGTATCGGGATAGTCGTGGTACTTGTTGATTTCCACGTCATCGAGCACGGCCAGCGCATCAGGTGTGTGCACTGCCAGCGAGCAGTACAGCGAGATCAGGTACGAGGCAATCGCATGGTTGTTGATGCCCATGAAGCGCACCGACAGGCCAGGCCCCTGCTCGCCCGGCAGGCCCGGCTGGAACACACCCACGACGCCCTGGCGCTTGTCGCCCACGCGCAGCAGCAGGATCTTGGATTTGCCATCGGCCACCGGCACCTTGTCCGACGGGATCAGCGGCACACCGCGCCAGGTGATGAACTGCGAGCCAAACAGGCTGGTGGTGGGCGGCGGGGTGCCCCGGCGCGTGGCCTCGCGGCCAAAGGCTGCAATGGTCAGCGGATGGGCCAGGAAGAATGCCGGCTCCTTCCAGACCTTGGTCAGCAGCTCATCGAGGTCATCGGGGGTGGGCGCGCCTGTCAGCGGGAAGATGCGTTGCTCTTCGGTGACCTGGGCCAGCAAGCCGTAGTCAGGGTTGTTGATCAGCTCGCTTTCCTGGTTCTCCTTGATGGTCTCGATGGTCAGACGCAGCTGCTCCTTGATCTGGTCATGCGGGCTGCTGTAGAGGTCTGAGACACGGGTATGCACATCCAGCACGGTGCTGACGGCATTCAGGAAAAATTCGCGCGGCTGCGATTCGTACTCGACAAAAGTGCGCGGCAGCTGGTTCTCATGGGTCTTGGCAGTGCAGGCCACCCGGATCTCCTCCGGGTTCTTGACCTGGTTGAGCCGGTAGATGCCGGCCTCGACAGGCACCCATTGCAGCAGGTGGGTCAGCCAGCGCGGGCTGATCGTGGAAAGCTGGGGAACGGTCTTGGTGGCGTTGGCCAACTGCCGTGCAGCACTGTCACCCAATGCGGTCGTGCCGCCTACATTCGCTGTCATATCTCTCTCCGGTTGCGCGTGTGAATAAGCAGGAAAATCATCGCTCTGCAGCGCTGCTGCCTCAACCGGCTATCGCCGCCAAGCGCCGCATATGCTGGGCCCGCACCAGGTAGTGCTGGTGCAGCTCTTCACCGCGCAGCACCAAGGTGGACTGCGGCACCTGCAGCGCCTGGGCCAGCTTGCCGATAGTGGCCAGCGACACCGCCACCTGGCCGCGCTCGACCTCGCCGACATAGGAGCGGTTCAGATCGGCCTGCGCAGCCAGTTGCTCCTGCGACCAGCCCATGGCCTCGCGCGAGCGGCGCACGGCCAGCCCGAAATGGTGGGAAAAGTCATTCATAGCGCGGCCTCCTCAGCGGGCAAGGTGGGTTCACTGCGGGGGCGCTGGGCCGCCGCTTGCAGCGAGGCCTGGGTCACATGGGCGCCGGCGGCCACGCTCTGCGTCAGCCAGACATTGCCGCCAATGACAGCGCCGGCGCCCAAGGTGACCCGGCCCAGGATGGTCGCGCCGGCATAGATCACCACGCCGTCTTCGACAATCGGATGCCGGGGCTGGCCCTTTTGCAGATGGCCTTGCGCGGTCTGCACAAAGCGCTTGGCGCCCAAGGTGACGGCCTGGTAGATGCGCACCTTGCGGCCAATCACCGCCGTCTCCCCCACCACCACCCCGGTGCCATGGTCGATGAAGAAGCCCTCACCAATCTGCGCACCGGGATGGATGTCAATGCCCGTCTCGCTGTGCGCCAGCTCGGACACGATGCGGGCCAGCAGCGGCAGTTGCAGCACATACAGCTGGTGCGCGATGCGGTGGTGGATCAGCGCCAGCACACCGGGGTAGCACAGCAGCACCTCGTCAACGGTACGGGCGGCGGGGTCGCCCTCGTAGGCGGCCTGCACATCGCTGTCGAGCAGGCGGCGGATGCCGGGCAAGGCCAGCGCAAACTGGCGCGTCAGCGCCTGGGCCTGCTCCTCGGTACCCGCGGGGCTGCGCTGTGTGTAGCGCAGCTCCAGCGCGATCTGGGTCTGCAACCGGTGCAAGGCGGCATCCAGCGTATGGGCGACATAAAAGTCCTCGCTCTCCTGCAGCAGATCATGCGGGCCCAGGCGCATCGGAAACAGCACGCCCTTGAGCAGGCCCAGGGTCTGTGCCAGCGCATCGCGCGAGGGGAACTCGCGCCCGCCGGGCTCCTGGCTGCGCTGGTGGGAATCACGCCAGTGGCGGCGCTGCTCGGCCAACTGTGCGGCCACTTCTTGGATGGGGAATGGGGTGGTCATGGAGTGCCTTCGTGGGAGATCAAAGCGCGCGCTGGGTGGCTCAGGACCTCAGTCCTGGACCCAGGGCAGCTGGTGGAAGCGCCAGCCATCGCCATGGCCGCGCTGCTGCAACGCATCCAGCTCGCCTTCAAAGCCCTCTTGCACATTGAAGACATGGCGAAAGCCGGCGGCCTCGGCCGCCTGGGCGGCCAGCACCGAGCGTTTGCCGCTGCGGCACAGCAGCAGCGCCACGGCCTCCTTGCCGCCATGGGCGGACAGGCGCGCCTCCAGCTCGCGCACAAAGCGGGGGTTGCGGGTCAGTGCCGTGCCTGTCGCCCAGGGCACATGGATGCTGCCGGGCACATGGCCGACAAATTGGCGCTCTTCGGTCGAGCGCACATCGACCAGCACGGCCTGCTGCTGCTGCACCAGTTGCCAGGCGGCACGGGGGGGCACGCCGCCGGCGTAGCCCAGAGCCTGGTCCTGTGCCGTCTTCCAGGCCGCCTCCAGTACATCGGGCAGGCTGGTATCGGTTGTCGTCATAAATCGCCTCTACGGTCAAATGGATGGGGATAGCCACCAATTTAGGCCGCCAGACGCTGCAGGAACACGAATAAAAATGCGCTTGCACATGCAGTTTTCACATATGCGCAGGCGCAAGCCCTCGGCTCGCGCCTATAGCCACCTGGGCTGAATAGGTCTATATTGAAGTGAAGGTGTAGCGGGTGTGCTGTACCCATCAGCCAACGTCTTCTGCGCCTTGATTGCCGCATTGCAACAGGCCACATCGTGCATGCGGTTCCTTAAAACAGGGCTGCAATGCCCGCTGTAGGCACTTGCAAGTTGCCTGCGGCCCGCAATGACAGCCTCCAACAGGAGACAAAAATGGCTGTCATCACCCATGACCATGGATTGCATTCCACCCCCAGCGAAAGCCACCACCGGCGCCATTTCAGTGCCAAGCGGATCTGCCTGGGGATCGTGCTTTTGTGCGTGGCCCTCGCCGCTCTGGTGCTGCCGCTGGTTCGTGAAGGCTTGCAGCTGATCCAGACGCAGCTGCACTGGCCCGCTCTCTCCAGCTGGCTGGCCCAGGCCCCCATGGCCAGCTGGCTGATGATGTTTGTCTGGGGCGCGCTGGTGCCGCTCTCGCTGATCGCCATGCTGCGCTACCACCGCAATGCGCTGGGCATTGTCGTGGCGCTGGCTTTTGCTGCGGTGGCCGTCATCTGGTATGTCCACATGCCCGCCCAATCGGGCTGCGCGGCCCAGTACAAGGACAGCATCTGGTGCTCGGTCATCGCCTGGGGCTACAGCCTGAGCCTGGGCATCAGCAACGCCGTCTACTTGTTTGCGCTGGTGATGGCCTTGCTCGGCGGCATCAGCTTTGCGGCGATCCCCGAGGATGATGAAGAAGATACCGGGCAGCAAGCGGCCCAGTGATGATGCTCAACGCTGGGGCATGTCGGCTTCGGTGTAGCACAGGCTCACGGTCGCATCCCCCGGTATCGGTGGCATGCTGGCGTTCCAGGCCTCCCAGGCGGCCACCATGGCTTGCAGGCGCTCCGGCAGCACGCTGGCCAGGTTGGCGCGCTCGCGTTCGTCGGCGCGGAGGTTGAACAGATAGTCCACCCCATCGACGCGCAGGTATTTCCAGTCGCCATCGCGCATCGCGCGCTGGCCCCGGTGGTTCATGCGCCAGAACAGGGGCTGGTCGTCCTGCCATGCCGCGTCCTGCAACAGTGGCAGCAGCGATTGTCCATCCCAGGGGTAGCCGGCAGCAGGCTCGGCCCCGCCAATCTCCAGCATCGTAGCGCTCCAGTCCATCGTCATGCAGGTCTGGCGGCTTTCACCCGCAGGCGCGATCACACGCGGCCAATGGGCCACCCAGGGCACGCGGATGCCGCCTTCGGTCAGGTCCATCTTGCCGCCCACCAGCGGCCAGTTGTCCGAGAAGCGCTCGCCGCCGTTGTCACTGGTGAACACGATCAGGGTGTCGTCTGCCAGCCCATGCGTCTGCAAGCGCTCCACCAGGCGGCCAATGCCTTCGTCCATGTGGTGGATCATGCGCTGGTAGCTCTCAATATTGCCGCCATGCAGGTGGTAGATGGCCTGCTTGTTCTCCACCAGCTCGCGCGACAGCGCCTCGTCGTCCCGGGTTTCCCAGGGCCAGTGCGGCGCCGTGTAGTGCACGCTCAAAAAGAAAGGCGTGTCCTGCTGCGCGCCGGCCGCCATGCGGTCGATGTAGTCCACTGCGTAGTCGCTGATCAGGTCGGTCAGGTAGCCGGGCTGTTCGCGCTCGGCCTCGCCAAACCAGAGGTCATGCTGGCCGTTGGCACCGCAGTGGCTGAAGTAGTCCACCCCGCCCGACATGGGCCCGAAGAACTCTTCATAGCCGGATTGGAGGGGGCTGAAATGCGGCGGGTAGCCCAGGTGCCATTTGCCCATCAAGGCCGTGCGGTAGCCCGCCTCGCGCAGCAGCGACGGCAAGGTCGGGTGGCTGGGCGGCAGGCCCAGGTCCGGGTTGCCGCGTGTCGCAGTGCGGATCGGCTCCTCGGCCGCACCGCGCAGGCGGTACTGGTAGCGCGCCGTCATCAGCGCAAAGCGCGTGGGCGAGCAGACCGGAGAGTTGGAATAGCCCTGCGTGAGCTTGAGCCCCCCGGCAGCGAGCGTATCGATGTGCGGTGACACGGCGCCGAAGCTGGCGTTGCGGCCGCCATAGCAGCCCAGATCGGCGTAGCCCAGGTCATCGGCCACGATAAAGATGATGTTCGGTCGTTTCAACACGGGGTCTCGCTCACGGTCAAGGCAGTTCAGGGGAAAACGGATCAGGGCTTGTAGCCCGAGGTCTGGATCACCGGGGCCCACTGCTTCTTATAGGCCTGCAGCGCCTTGGCGGTCTGCTCGGAGGTGCTGGCCACCGGGTCCAGGTAGTTGGCCGCAAACTGCCTGTGCACTTCCGGATCCTGCATCACCTTGTGGATGGCGGCGGCATAGCGCTGCACCTGGGCGGCAGGCATGGACTGGGGCGCAAAAAAGGTGTTCCAGCCGGCGGCAGACAGGTTCACACCCGCTTCCTTCAGGGTCGGCACATCGGGCACAACGGCATTGCGCGCATCGCCACTGACAGCCAGCAGGCGCAGCTTGCCAGCCTGGTGCTGCTGCACCAGGGTGTCGAGCGTATCGACCGCTACCGGCACCTGGCCGCCCATCAGATCGGTGAGCAAGGGCGCTGAGCCCTTGTAGCCCACCGCCTCGGCTTCGACGCCGGCTTGCTGGCCCAGCATCAGCGCAAAAAAGTGCGGCAGGCTGCCGGTGGCAGGCACGCCGACATTGGCCTTGGCCGGGTTGGCCTTGAGCCAGGCCAGCAGATGCTTCATCTCCTTGACCGGCACAGCGCTGGCCACGGCCACGCCAAACACATAGCGGTTGACTTCGCTGACCGGCACAAAATCCTGCTCGGGGTCGTAGCCCAGGTTGTTCACCACCAGCGGCGCCACCACCATGACGGCGGGGTTGGCCAGCATCAGCACTGGCTGGCTGGCGGGGGCGTTCTTCACAAACTGCGCAGCCACGCGGCCGCCAGCGCCCACTTTGTTTTCCACAATCACGGTGCTGCCCAGGCTGGCCTGCAGCTTGTCAGCCACGATGCGCGCGACGCGGTCGGTAGCTCCGCCGGGTGGGTAGCCGACGATGATGCGCAGCACGCCGTCCTGGGCCTGCGCGGGCAGGGCCCACAGCGACGAAGTGGTGGCCAGCACCGAGGCAGCCATGGCTGCGGACTGGCCGAGAAAATGACGACGTTGAAACATGGGGAGAGTCTCCGATGCTTATGAACATAGGCCCGCAACAGCAGGCCCATGCCCTCTATGGTGCCGCGTTTGATCTAGCCTAAAGGCATAAGCTTTTTCAGCTTCAGCACAAGCGCTCGCGCAGCATGCCTGCACTGTAGAAAACCAGGGCACAATTGTTCTAATCAACCATCGCCCGGATTTACCCGCAGTGCCGCCTAGCCCCCTCGCCGATCCGCAGCAGCCCAGCGACCTGCTGCTCTACCGCCTGGCCAAGCTCACCGCGTCGGCGGGCCGGCTGGTCACGCGGCTGTGCGAGCGCCACTACGGCATCACCCGGCGCGAATGGGGTGTGCTGATGTGGCTGGCGCGCCAGCCCGGTCTGCAGCCCTCGCAACTGGCCGATCTGCTCGAACTTGACCGGGCCCGCATCTCGCGCGCCATTGCGTCGATGCAGGCCAAGGGCCTGTTGCACAAATCCACCGAGACGGGCAACCGCCGCCGCGCGGCGCTGCAGCTGAGCCCCGCCGGCCAGCGCCTGCATGATGCGCTGCTGCCCCAGGTGCGGCGCATCAACACCGATCTGGTGGCCGCGCTCGATGCCGATGCCCTGCAGCAGCTGGACCAGAGCCTGCACCGCCTGCAGCAGCAGGCGAGCCGGGCCGCGCAGGACGAGGCCAGCGACGCGGCCTTTCCGCCGCGCCAGTCCGGACACCGCCAGAACCCCCTGGGCTGAGCCACCGCAGGCGCGCGATCTGCGCGCCTGGCTCCATACCCTACCCTGGCAAACCGGCATCGCTGCCCAGGCATCGGCAACTGCGCGACAATCCCTGCCCATGAGCACGACATTTGCACCGCTGACCAACGACACCTTCCTGCGCGCCTGCCGCCGCCAGGCGACGGACTACACCCCCCTGTGGCTGATGCGCCAGGCGGGCCGCTACCTGCCCGAGTACAAGGCCACGCGCGCGCGCGCTGGCAGCTTCATGGGGCTGGCGACGAATGTGGACTACGCCACCGAGGTGACCTTGCAGCCGCTCGAGCGCTTTGCGCTGGACGCCGCCATCCTCTTCAGCGACATCCTGACCGTGCCCGACGCGATGGGCCTGGGGCTGTCGTTTGCCGAAGGCGAGGGCCCGCGTTTTGCCAAGGTGGTGCGCGACGAAGCCGCCGTGCAGGCGCTGGCCGTGCCGGACATGGACAAGCTGCGCTATGTGTTCGATGCGGTGACCAGCATCCGCCGTGCGCTCGATGGCCGCGTGCCGCTGATCGGCTTTTCCGGCAGCCCCTGGACCCTGGCCTGCTACATGGTCGAAGGCAAGGGCAGCGATGACTACCGCCAGGTCAAGTCGCTGATGTACAGCCGCCCCGATCTGATGCACCGCATCCTGGCGGTGAATGCCGACAGCGTGGCCGCCTACCTCAACGCCCAGATCGATGCCGGTGCGCAGGCCGTGATGATTTTTGACAGCTGGGGCGGCGTGCTGGCCGATGGCGCATTTCAGCAATTCAGCCTGGCCTACACCAAGCGCGTGCTGAGCCAGCTCAAGCGCCACGGCACCGATGGCAGCGACGTGCCCCGCATCGTGTTCACCAAGGGCGGCGGCATCTGGCTGCCCGAGATGCGCGATCTGGACTGCGAGGTGCTGGGCCTGGACTGGACCGCCAACCTCGGCAAGGCCCGCGCGATCGTCGGCGGCGAAGCCGGCGGCCCCGGCAAGGCGCTGCAAGGCAATATCGACCCCAATGTGCTGTTTGCACCGCCCGAGCGCATCGCCGAGCAGGTACGCCATGTGCTGGAGAGCTTTGGCACGCCCCACACCGACACCAGCCGCCCCGGCCCCACGCACATCTTCAACCTGGGCCACGGCATCAGCCAGTTCACCCCGCCCGAGCACGTGGCGGCCTTGGTGGAAGCGGTGCATAGCCAGTCGCGTGCGATGCGTACTTAATGGCGGCGGCTGAGCGCTGCTGCATCGCCCAAGCAAAAGCCCCGCCATGCGGGGCTTTGTGCATCGTGGGAGCAACCTGCTCTCAAGCCTGCGGCGGCCGACTCATCATGCTTTGCAGCAGGTGCTCGGTGCACTGGACCATGCTGGCATGCTGCTGCGCCTCCTGCGATGGGCAGAGCGCCGTCTCGGCATCCGGCCCGCCGGGCACGGAGACCCAGTGCAGGCGCGCGCCCAGGCCGGCTGCAGCCTGCAGCAGGCTGGCGCTGCGGGCGATCACTGCGACCTTGCCCGCTTCCATGTTGAAGCGGTCCAGGATCTGGCGCAGCAGCGCGGCCTGGGCGTCCAGGCAGTCGCAGTGGTCATCGGGTGGATGGGGGCAGAAGAACACCGCATCAACCTTGGCGCCGACGGTGGCCAGCTCCTTGTACATCTGACGGTGGTAGTCGTTGAGCGCGGCGCAGTCGTACAGGCCCCGCCCCAGACCAGGCTGGTTGGCGACCAGCACCACATGCCAGCCAGACAGGTTGAGCCGGGCGATGCTGATGGCCGCATCGGGCATGCTCTGCCAGTCCTGGTGACCGCTCAGCTGGCCCGGCACGGGCTGGCCGACAATACCGTCGCGCTCGAGAATCGCAAGTTTCATCACAGGCTCCCTCAGAAGACAGGCTGCGGCCCTTGGCCTTGGCGGGCGGCAGCCACGCGCGATGGCTGCGCGTCCATCGAGCTTATCAGGCGGCGGCCAGGCGCGACAGATCGGCGATGCGGTTCATGGCCTCATGCAGGGTCGCCAGCAGGCCCAGGCGGTTGGCCTTGAGCGCCGGGTCTTCGGCATTCACCATCACATGCTCAAAGAAGGCATCGACGGGCGTGCGCAACGCAGCCAGGGTCTGCAGGCTGGCGGTGTAATCGCCTTCGGCAAACTGGGCATCGGCCTTGGGCGCAACGGTTTGCAGCGCGGCAAACAGGTCCTTCTCGGCCTGCTCTTGCAGCAGCGCTTCGCCCACATGGGCACGAACCGGGCCATCGGCCTTCTTCAGGATATTGCCCACGCGCTTGTTGGCGGCGGCCAGTGCCGGAGCCTCGGGCAGTGCGGCAAAGGCGCGCACGGCTTCCAGGCGCTTTTGCACGTCGGCCAGGCGCTGGGGGCGGTAGGCCAGCACGGCGTCCACTTCCTGGGCGCCAAAGCCTTGCTCACGCAGGCTGCCGGCCAGGCGGTCATAGATGAAGTCGGACAGCGCGGCGCTGGCATCTTCGATCTTGTCACCAAAGGCGGGCAAGGTGCTGACCAGCAAGGTGTCCAGGTCCAGCGGCAGGTCCTTCTCGACCAGCATGCGGATGACGCCCAGCGCATGGCGGCGCAGCGCAAACGGGTCGCGGTCGCCGGTGGGCAGGTTGCCAATGCCGAACATGCCGACCAGGGTTTCGAGCTTGTCGGCCAGCGCGACGATCACGCCGACGTCGCCACGGGGCAGCACATCGCCGGCAAAGCGCGGCTTGTAGTGGTCTTCAATGGCGTCGGCCACTGCCGTGTCGAGCTGGTCGTTGAGCGCGTAGTAGCGGCCCATCGTGCCCTGCAGCTCGGGGAACTCGCCGACCATGTCGGTGATCAGGTCGGTCTTGGCCAGCTGCGCGGCCTGGTCCACCTGCTTGCCCAGCTGGGTGGCACCCAGCTGCTGCGCAATGCTTTTGGCAATGGCGCGCACACGCTGCACGCGCTCACCCTGGGTGCCCAGCTTGTTGTGGTAGACGACCTTGTCCAGCGCGTCCACGCGCGAGGCCAGCGTTTTCTTGCGGTCCTGGTCAAAGAAGAACTTGGCATCGGCCAGGCGCGGGCGCACCACGCGCTCGTTGCCGCCGGTCACCGCCGATGCATCGGCCGGGCTGATGTTGCTCACCACCAGGAACTGGTTGGTCAGCGCGCCGTCGGCGGCCAGCAGCGGGAAGTACTTCTGGTTGGCCTTCATCGTCAGGATCAGGCACTCTTGCGGCACGTCGAGAAACTCTTTCTCGAAGGCGCAGACCAGCACATGCGGACGCTCGACCAGGGCGGTCACCTCGTCCAGCAGCGCTTCGTCGTCGATCGGCTTGACGCCGCCGCCCACGCGCTCGGCTGCGGCCTGCAGCTGGCGCACGATCTCGGCCTTGCGCTCGTCAAAGCTGGCAATCACTGCGCCCTGCTCGGCCAGGGTCTTGGCATAGCTGTCGGCATCGCTGATCACCAGCGGATCCACCAGCGCTTCAAAGCGGTGGCCATGCGTGGTGTTGCCGGCCTTTAGGCCCAGCGCTTCGATCGACAGCAGCACTTCGGTGCCATGCAAGGCCACCAGACCGTGCGCCGGGCGCACAAACTGCACGCTGCTCCAGCCGGGCAATTCGCAGTTGCCTTCGAGCTGGTAGGTCATGACCTTGGGGATGGGCAGCTTGGCGATGCTCTCGCTCAGCGCCTTTTGCAGGCCTTCGGCCAGGCTGACGCCAGCGGCCGTGCTGTCGTAGAACAGCGCTTCGGCCTTGCCGTCCTGGGCCCGCTTGAGCTGCGGCACCACCGAGGCGTCCGCGCCCAGCGCAGCCAGCTTCTTGAGCAGGGCCGGCGTAGGCTGGCCATCGGCCGACAGGCCCACGGCCACCGGCATGAGCTTTTGCGAGACCTGCTTGTCAGCGGCGCGCGGCAGCACATCGCTGATCAGTGCAGCCAGGCGGCGCGGCGAGGCATAGGCCGTCAGCTGCGAGCGGTCACCGGCCAAGCCCTGCGCACGCAATTGCTGCAGCAGCACCTGGGCAAAGGCATCGCCCAGCTTTTTGAGCGCCTTGGGGGGCAGCTCTTCAACAAACAGTTCAACCAGAAGATTGGGAGAGGAAGTCATCAGGATTTCCGGGTATGGCGCAGCGCGAAGATGGACAGGCCCAGGGTCAGCAGCGGGAACCATACGTTGTAGAGTTCACTGACCAGGACCTGCACACCGCGCTGCGAGAAAAAGCGGTCTGCAGCGATCGGCGAGACGGCAATCGGTCGCCAAGGGCTGAAAAAACGTTCGGAGCTCAACGGCCACAACAAGGCAATGCCGCTGCCGCCGCTGGTCATCATGTCCAGCAAGGGGTGCGACAAGGTGCAGAAAAACACCCAGGCAAAGCCGGCCAGGCGCGGCACATTCCACCAGCGGGCCAGCCCCAGGCCAAGCAGGCCCATCAGCAGTGCAAACAAGGCCGTGTGGGTGATGCCGCGGTGGGCCCAGATGCCACTGCCGGCGCTGCCGAACTGGTAGGGAATGCCGTCGAAATCAGGCGCAATCGCGGCCAGCGCGCCCACCAGCAGCATGCTGGGCGGCACACGGCGGCTGCCCAGCGCCAGCGCTGCGGCAACCGGTACGGCGACATGCGTGAAGATCGTGGGCATGGGCAGCGCGGCAGGGGGTTTAGGCGGCAGCCTTGGGCGGGATCTGCGCCACCCACTCGCGCGGCGCCATCGGGAAGCCCAGGCGCTCGCGGCTGTCGTAGTAGCTCTGCGCCACGGCGCGCGCGAGGTTGCGGATGCGGCCAATGTAGGCGGCCCGCTCGGTCACGCTGATGGCGCCACGCGCATCGAGCAGGTTGAAGGTGTGGCCGGCCTTGAGCACCTGCTCATAGGCGGGCAGCGCCAGTTGCTGCTCCATCAGCAGCTTGGCCTGCTTTTCATGGGCGCCAAAGGCCTGGAACAGGAACTCCGCATCGGAATGCTCGAAGTTGTAGGTGGACTGCTCCACCTCGTTCTGGTGGTAGACATCGCCATAGGTCAGGCCGTCGGTCCACTGCAGGTTGTAGACGTTGTCCACGCCTTGCAGGTACATGGCCAGGCGCTCCAGACCGTAGGTGATCTCGCCGGTCGCGGGCTTGCAATCGATACCGCCCACTTGCTGGAAATAGGTGAACTGCGTCACTTCCATGCCGTTGAGCCAGACTTCCCAGCCCAGACCCCAGGCACCCAGGGTCGGGTTTTCCCAGTCGTCTTCGACAAACCGGATGTCATTCTTCTTCAGGTCAAAGCCCAGCGCTTCGAGCGAGCCCAGGTACAGGTCGAGGATGTTGGCCGGCGCGGGCTTGAGCACCACCTGGAACTGGTAGTAGTGCTGCAGGCGGTTGGGGTTCTCGCCGTAGCGGCCATCCTTGGGACGGCGGCTGGGCTGCACATAGGCGGCTTTCCAGGGCTCGGGGCCGATGGCGCGCAGGAAGGTGGCGGTGTGCGAGGTACCTGCACCCACCTCCATGTCATAAGGTTGCAATAGCGCGCAGCCCTGGTCGGCCCAGTACTGCTGCAGCTTCAAAATGATTTGTTGGAAATTCAACATGGAGAGTCTGGTGGTGGACGCAGCCTGCTGCTGGCGGCCCGCGAAGTGGGCGCGCAGCGGCAAGATCGGACTGCATGCATGCCTTGCTGCCTGTCTGCACCAGCAAAGCGGTCAAAAACATTTGATTTTAGTGCTTTCAGCCGCGCTCTGGGCGGCGATAGCCGAGCGCACCAGGGGCCAGCACCGCCGGGCGCCGCAGGCCGCCCACGCTGGCGGGTGCTGGCGCCGCGCCTGCGCTGCATCAGCGATCTCATTTTGATAGCAGCCCAGGCACTGTTGCGCCCGCAAAAGAAAAGCGCCCGAAGGCGCTTGGTCAGAGGGGTTGTGGAGGGGAGCCGGTCAGGCTGCATCCCAGCGCTTGAGCACCAGGCAGGCATTGGTGCCACCAAAGCCGAAGCTGTTGGACAGCACCTGCTTCAACTCCGCCACGCGCGCCTTCGTGACCAGCGGCATATCACCGACGGCGGGATCGGGATGGTCCACATTGGCCGAGCCGGCGATGAAGCCCTTCATCAGCATGATGAGGCTGTAGATCGCTTCCTGCACGCCGGTGGCGCCCTGCGAGTGGCCGGTCAGCGACTTGGTCGACGAGAACGGCGGAACACGGTCGCCAAACACCTTGCGGATCGCGTGCAGCTCGGGCACATCACCCACCGGGGTGGAGGTGCCATGGGTGTTGATGTAGTCGATCGGGGCGTCCAGGCCTTCAATGGCCTGGGCCATCGCGGCGACCGCACCTTCGCCCGAAGGCGCCACCATGTCTTCACCGTCCGACGAGATGCCGAAACCGACGATCTCACCGAGGATGGTGGCGCCACGGGCCTGGGCATGCTCCAGGCTCTCGAGCACCAGCGCACCGCCGCCGCCGGCAATGACAAAACCATCGCGGTCGGTGTCATAGGGGCGGGAGGCCTTGGTCGGGTCGTCGTTGAACTTGCTGGACATCGCGCCCATGCCATCGAACAGGATGGCCAGGCCCCAGGACAGCTCTTCGCCGCCGCCGGCAAACATCACATCCTGCATGCCCCAGGAAATCTGCTGGGCGGCTGCGCCCACGCAGTGCGCCGAGGTCGAGCAGGCCGAGGTGATCGAGTAGTTGATGCCCTTGATCTTGAAATTGGTCGCCAGGTTGGCCGACACGGTCGAGCCCATGCAGCGCGTGACCTGGTAGGGGCCGACGCGGCGAATGCCTTTTTCACGCAGGGTATCGGCCGCCTCGATCTGGTTGGCCGGCGAGCCGCCGCCCGAGCCCATGATCAATCCGGTACGCGGGTGGCTGATTTGTTCGGGTGACAGGCCTGCCTGGGCAATCGCTTGCTGCAGCGAGATCTGCGCGTAGGCGGCAGCATCTCCCATGAAGCGCAGCTGCTTGCGATCAATGAAGTCTTCAACATTGATGCGCGGAATGCCCGCGACCTGGCTGCGCAGGCCCATTTCCTTGAACACCGGCATGTGATCGATGCCGGAGCGGCCTTCGCGCAGCGAAGTCTCCACGGCCTCCAGCCCCACACCGATACAGGAGACGATGCCGGCCCCTGTAATAACCACCCGACGCTTCATGCTGCGTTTTCCTTGCCGTCGCCCTCGCGCAGGAACAACCCCACACGCAGGTCATTGGCGACATAGATTTCCTTGCCGTCGGCGAGCAGTCGTGCGTCGCCAATGGCCATGTTCAGTTTGCGCTTGATCACGCGCTTGATGTCGATTTCGTAGGTTACCAGCTTCACGTCGGGGCCGACTTCGCCGGTGAACTTGACCTCACCGGCACCCAGGGCGCGGCCCCGGCCTGGCAGGCGCAGCCAGGTCAGGTAAAAGCCGATCAATTGCCACATGGCGTCAAGACCCAGGCAGCCCGGCATCACCGGGTCGCCCTGGAAGTGGCACTTGAAGAACCACAGGTCGGGATTGACGTCGAGCTCGGCCACAATTTTTCCCAGCCCGTGCGCGCCGCCGTTTTCGCTGATTTCCGTGATGCGGTCGAACATCAGCATCGGCGGCAGTGGCAAACGGCCACTTTCAGGGGTAAACAACTTGCCCTCACCGGAGGCAATCAGTTGTTCATAGGAAAAAGATTCAGCCATTGTCAGTCCAACTTCTGGTGGCGGTCACTCCGCCGCATTTCTCTGATGGTGCCCAGGCACCATTACCTGCAGGTACGCATTATCCCGCTTCTGGGCCCGAACGTGCGAGACAAAGCCGTGGAGTGCGCTGTGCTTTGTCCACCAAACCCCGGCTATCTGCGTTTTTTAACAGCAGTTACATTTGCAACGGGTACCCGTTGGGGTAGTGCCGGGGCGGCAAGCCTCCTGGAGAGGTGCCGCCATCTGCTGGTAACGTGCTTTCTTAAGACGGCATCTGCATCTGCACGGTGCCGCGTGCGTTACCGGCGCCGCCGGCCCAGCCAGGCCGCCAATACCACCAGCACACCCAGGCCCCACAGCGGCCATAGCCCCCACCGGCCCGCCCACTGGGCAAACCAGGTAGGGCCTGCATCGACGCCCTGCACCTGCGCCTGCAGCACCGCCCGGCTTTGGTGCGGCAGGATCTGCTGGACCACGCCAGCCCGGTCGATCACGGCGGTGGCGCCTGTGTTGGTGGCACGCAGCATGGGCCGCGCCAACTCCAGGGTCCGCATGCGGCTGATCTGCAAATGCTGGTCGATCGCGATCGAATCACCAAACCAGGCGATATTGCTGGCATTGACCATGATCGTCGGCGATTGTGCGTTGTCGACAAAGCGGCTGGCCAGCTCTTCGCCAAACAGATCCTCATAGCAGATATTGGGCGCCCAGCGCTCGCCTGCCCAGGGCAGCGAGGGCTGGCTCATGCCGCCGCGGTTGAAATCGCCCAGCGGAATCTGCATCAAATCGGTGAACCAACGGAACATCGGCGGGATGAACTCGCCAAACGGCACCAGGTGGTGCTTGTCATAGCGGTAGGCCTCGGGCTGGCCTGGCACCAGGCCGACCATCGAGTTGGTATAGCCCTGCTCAAAATCGCCCAGCGGCACACCGATCAGCGCGGCCTGCTGGCCGCTGGCAAAGCGCTGCTGCAGCTCTTGCCAGTAGCCATGCGGGGTTTGCTGCAGCAGCACCGGGATGGCGGTCTCGGGCGCAATCACCATGTCCGCCTGGCTTTGCTGCAGCTGCTGGGCATACCAGGCCAGCGCCATCGGAATGCCCGAGCTGGCCTGGAACTTCTCGCCCTGCGAGATATTGCCTTGCAGCAAGGCCACCGATACCGGCTTGTTGGGCGCCGCCGCCACCGGCGCCTGGGGCAGGCGCTGGGCCAGCCAGAGTACCCCGGCCACTGCCAACAGCGCGGCATAGCCTGGCCAACGGGCGATATGCGCGCCGCGCAGACCGGCCAGCCACATCGCAGCAGCCGATGCGACCGCGCCAATGCCATAGACCCCCATCCAGGGCGCCAGACTGGCCAGCGGTCCCTCGACATGGGCATAGCCGCCCGCGCCCCAGGGAAATCCGGTCCACCACTGGCCGCGCGCCAGCTCGGCCAGCAACCACAGCGCTGCAAACAGCAGCACCGCACCCGCCAGCCGCTCACCCCGCCAAGCGACGAACAAGCCACAGGCCACCGCGTAGTAGAGCCCCAGAAAAGCGGCCAGGCCCAGCACCGCCAGAACCGCCAGCGGTGCCGGCAGTCCGCCGTAGGTATGCATCGAGATGAACAGCCACCAGAAGGTGGCGCAGAGCCAGGCGCAGGCAAAGGCCCAGCCGATCAACACCCCATGCCAGGGCCGCTGCACACGCAGCAGCGCGGCAGGCAGCACCGCCAGCGACAGCCACTGCAGCCACCACAGCGGCTGGCCATGATGCCCCGGAAAACCACCGGTATGCCAGGGCCAGGCCAACGACCAGGCTTGCAGGACCCCGGCCATCAAGGCCAGGCAGACCCACCACCACGGAAAGCGGCGCGGTGACTCAAACAGGGAATAGGAAGAATAGGAAGCGGGCACAGGTCGATCAGGGTTGGCAGGGAACACCACCGCGCGCTCTACGGGCACGGCCGCTGGGCGCACTATACGCGATCCCCCTGCGTAGTGCCTGCCGCAGCGGGCCCCGCGCAGGCGGCAGCCACCCCACGCGGCAACACCTGATAGAAAGAGGCAAATGCGGCGAATTAGCGACAAAAGAGAATGCATTTGAGAATAATTATCGATTGCAATATAAAATTACAAACTGCTTATCCTCCTCCCGTTCCCCTTCCCCTCCCGAACACCATGCAATACGCACGCTACACCCCGGTGGTCCACGCCGTTCTGCTGGCCATCGGCGCTATCGGCTTTGCCGCCCCTGCGCTGGCACAAACCGCAGACACCCCAGAAACGGCGCCAGCCTCTGCCCAGGCCAGCGCCCCCAGTACCACGTTGGAGACCGTGACCGTGATCGGCTCGGTCAACGATCTGCAAAGCCTGGACTTCTATGCGCCCAACTCCAGTGCCGTGCTGCAAAAGGACCAGATCGACGCGTTGGGTGCCCGCAAGCTGGACCAGGCGCTGCAGTACCAGGCCGGCGTGGTCAGCGAGCCCTTTGGCGCGGACAACAAGGTCGAGTGGTTCAAGATCCGTGGCTTTGACGCCTCGGTGTCGCTGGACGGCACCCCCACATCGCCCAATGGCTACTTTGTCTGGAAGCCCGAAATCTTCGGCGTGGAAACGGTGGAAGTCGTCAAGGGCGCCAACTCGCTGGTCTTCGGCGCATCCGAGTCCGGCGGCGTTGTGAACCTGGTGACCAAGCGCCCCAAGAAGGAACGCGCACTGCAGCTGAACACCGAAGTCGGCAACCAAAAGCGCCTGGGCGCCGGCATCGACTACAACGACATCGCCAATGCCGATGGCACCGTGTATTACCGCCTGGTAGCGCAGGCACGCCGCGAAGACGGCCAGCAGCGTGACACCAACATGAAGAGCTACTACCTGGCGCCCAGCGTCACGATGGAGTTCACGCCCCAAACCTCGCTGACCCTGCTGGGCAGCGTGCAGCGCGAAGATGGCCGCCCCACCAACGGCTTCCTGCCCGCCTACGGCACCATCACCGATACGCCTTATGGCCGCATCGACCGCCGCTTGAACGCAGGCGAGCCCGGTGTGGACCACCTCAAGCGCACCCAGTCCAGCCTGGGCTGGCTGCTGAGCCACCAGATCAACAGCGACTGGAAGTTCACGCAGAACTACAAATACACCCACCTCGATCTGGACCAGGTCAACACCTTTGCCTATGGCTCGGACGGCGACCGTACGCTGTCGCGCGGCTACACCTACACCGACGGCACCTCCAAGAGCCATTACCTGGACAACCGCATCACCGGCAAGCTCAAGCTGTCCGACAGCATCCAGCTGCTGCCCACCTTCGGTATCGACTACCTCAAGTCCGATACCGATGGCCTGAACAACGGCTTCGGCTTCGTGCCGGGGCTGGACATGTTCAACCCCGTCTACGGCGCGCCTTTCGACATCACCGGTACGCCTTATGGCCTGCACTCCAAGCAGTGGGGCGCCTATGCCTCCACCCAGTTGCGCGTCGGCAGCCACTGGAACTTCAACCTCGGCTTCCGCCATGACAAAGCCAAGAACACCGGCTCGGTCAGCGGCTCGGATGCGGCCTACGACGTCAGCAAGAACAGCGTCAACCTGGGCGCAATGTACATCACCGACTTCGGTGTCTCGCCCTACATCAGCTATTCGGAATCCTTCAAGCCCATCGCCGGTGTGGACAGCCAAGGCGTGACCTATAAGCCTTACGAAGGCAAGCAAAGCGAAATCGGTCTGAAGATGGAGCCCACCTGGCTCAATGGCACCCTGACCCTCGCCTACTTTGACATCAAGGAAAAGAACGCGCTGATCTCGGACGCCTCCAACATCCAGACGCAATCGGGCAAGCGCACCAACAAGGGCATCGAGCTGCAAGGCGACTTCAAGCTGGGTGCGGCGACTGCCGTCAAGGCGGCCTACACGCACAACAACTCCAAGCAGGACATCTCGACCACGCAGACCGTGCGCACACCGCTGATTCCGGACAACCAGGTCAGCCTGTGGCTGAGCCACAGCCTGAGCCTGGCCAACAGCCAGAAGCTGACGGTGGCGGCCGGTGCCCGCTACAACGGCCAGACCGAAGACCAGCGCTACAGCCCTGGCAAGCGCATCTCCGGCTACACCTTGCTGGACCTGATGGTGCGCTACGACCTGAGCCGCGAATGGGCGCTGCAACTCAATGCCCGCAACCTGACCGACAAGACCTATGTCAGCGGCTGTGACTTCTACTGCTACTACGGCGGTGGCCGCACCGTCGATGTGCAGCTGCAGTACCAGTGGAAGTAAGCCACTAAGATGGAATGCATCGTGCCAGTGCTGCGGGCAGCGCCCGCGGCACTGGATGTGGCTTCTTCTCTGCCTCCCTTTCCATGACGACTTCTTCCGGCAGTGCCGCCCCCTCTGCCGCCGGCACCGGACCCGCGCAGTGGTCCGTTCGCGCTTTGCTGACGGTCGTTTTTCTGGGCCTTACCGCCGGGGTGCAGATGAGCGACTATGGCCTGCAGGCCATCTCGCTGTCGGCCATCCAGAAAAGCTTTGCGATCAGCGATGCCGCCATTGGCGCCTTGCAGGGCCTCGCCGGTGTGCTGGTGGGCAGTGCGCTGGCGATTCCGCTGGCGCGGTTTGCTGACCGTTTCTCGCGCAAGCGCGTGCTGCTCTGTCTGATTGCCGCCTCCACCGCGATGATGGTGCTCAGTGCGCTGGCGCCCAACTTCCCCCTTTTCTTTCTCGGCCGCTCGGCCGCCGGTATCACCGAGTTTGCGATGGTGCCGCTGGTCTACTCGATGATCCCCGACCTGGCACCGCAGCGCCACCGCGTGCTGGCCAACCTGGGCTTTGCGGCCCTGGTCTCCAGCGGCGCCAGCGCAGGCTTTTATTTTGCCGGTGGCATCCAGAGTGCGGCCGTCGCACTCATTCCAGGCGACCTGGACGCCTGGCGCAAGGCCTTCCTGCTGCTGTCGGCGGCCGGCCTGCCCTTGCTGCTGGCAGGCCTGTTCACCGCCGATCCGCCGCGCTACATCGCCAGCAGTGATGGGGCCAGCGGTGCCTCGCTGCGCCAGTTCCTGCGTGCGCGCTGGCAGCCCATCGGCCTCTTTGTCGGTATTGCCGGCAGCCTGATGATTGCCGTGCAAGGCCTCAACCAGCTGATCGCCCTGGCGCTGGAGCGGCGCTTTGCGGCCACGCCCGCCCATATTGGCGAGGTGATGGGCCCGATCCTGCTGGTCAGCACCCTGGGCTGCCTGCCGGTGGTGGCCGGGCTGGACCGCTGGCTCGCCCGGCGCCTGGGCCAGGCGGTGCGCCCGCTCGTCATGGGCGTCTGCGCGCTGCTGGCCATCCCGGCCATCCTGATGCTGTTCTCCACCGCATCGCTGCCGCAGGCCTTTGTCGTGGTGGGGCTCTTTCTTTTCATCACCTGCACCGCCAATGCACTGGTGCCGACAATGCTGCAGGACCTCACCCCCGCCGCATTGCGCGCCCGCATCTTTGCGCTGTGGAGCTTTGTGGTCTCGGTGTTCAGCGCGCTGGGCCCGCTGCTGGCGGGCTTTATCTCCACCTGGGTGGTGCAGGGGCATTTGCTCAGTGCCATCTCGGTCACGGCAGTGCCGGCGCTGCTGGTGTCCGCCTGGTGCGCCTGGGCGCTGTTTCAGCGCAACCGCCCCCGGGCGGGCGACCCGGTCTAAACGGCTGGCGGCTTGCCGGCCAACGCGCAGTGCTGGGCAAAAGCCCAGAGGCGCGCCGCCTGGCCCAGCACACTCTCTTGCTGGTCGCTTTCCTGGTGGCCGCTGTCCGGGTTCAGCAGCAGCAAGGCCGGTGCCGTGCTGGTGGAGCGGCGGCGTACATTGGCGATCAGCTTGGCCGGCTCCCAGTAAGGCACCCGGTCATCCTTCAAGCCCGCCGTGCACAGCAGCGGTGGATACGACGCCTCGCGCACGTTCTCGTAGGGTGACAGCGCGGCGATGTAGTCATAGGCGGCAGGATCGGACAGCGGATCGCCCCAATCCGGCCGCAGCAGCGGTACCAGCGGGTGGCCGGCATCGCTCATGGTATTGAGCATGTCGACAAAAGGCACCTGTGCAATCACGCCAGCCCATTGCCCGGGCCGCATGTTCATCGCGCCGCAGACCAGCAGGCCGCCGGCCGATATGCCGTGCGCCACCGTCTGCTGCGGCGTGCTGTAGCCCAGCCGCTGCAGATGCTGCGCGCAGGCGATGAAGTCGGTCAACGAGTTGCGCTTGTGCGCGCGGCAGCCGCCCTGGTACCAGCCATGGCCTTTCTCGGAGCCGCCCCGCACATGGGCAATCGCATAGCGGTAGCCGGCATCGGCCCAGGCCAGCGCCGGCAGCGAGAACGAAGCCTCATGCGCAATGCCATAGGCGCCATAGCCCGTCAGCAGCAGCGGCTGGGGCTGGCTGGCATCGATGTCCTTGCGCGAGAGCACCGTCAGCGGCACCCACTGGCCATCATCGGCACGGGCCTGCAGCCGCTCGATGCGGTAGTTCGCCGGATCCACCCCGCTCCAGGTCTCGCGCCCCACGGCGGTGATCTGGCCGTCGGCCAGGCGGATGTCCAGCCAGCGCGGCGGCTGGGCCGGCGTCTGGTGCTTGATGCGCACATGGCTGGCATCCCAGTGCTGGCCGGGCAAAAGTTCGAGGCTGTAGGCGGGCTCGTCAAACCCGATGGTGGTCTCCGTCCCGTCACGCTGCAGCAGCACCAGCTGGGGCAGGCCATCGACGCGTTGCAGCCGCACCAGGGTGCTGGCAAAGGGCTGCATCATGGTGATGGGCACGCCCAGCCGGTGCGGGGCCAAGGTGTGCTGCGGCTGCAGCTGCGCCGGGTCCAGCCGCAGAATCTGGCGGTCGGTGGCGCCCCCGGCATTGGTCAGCGCGACCAGGCTGCCATCCCATTCATTGACCTCATAGCGGATGCCGCGCTCGCGCGGGTGCAGCACGCGGGGCGCGGCATGCTCCTGGCCAGCAGCAATCAGACGCACCTCGCTGGTGTCCGGCCCGAACAGGCTCAGCACCACAAAACCGTTGGCCGCTGTGCGCACCACGCGCATGAAGAGCGCCGGGTCTGATTCCTCATGCACCAGCACCGGCTGCCCGCCCTGCAGCGCACTGCGGTACAGGCGCGAGGGCCGGCTGTGCGCATCGCGCCAGATCCAGAACAGGTCCTGCGACGACGGCGAAAAAGTCAGCCCTCCATAGCCAAAGGCGTCGCCCTCTACCAGCACCTGGGTCTGGCCCGTGTGGGTGTCAAGCACACAGATGCGGTGGCGGTCATTGCCGATCAGGTCTTCGGCCCAGGCGTAGTAGCGGTCATCGGGGCTGGCCTGGTGGTCGGTCGCGCGGTAGTACACATGGCCTTGCGATTGCACGGCCTCGTCGACCAGGGTCTGCACCCGGCCATCCGAATGGCTGCGCACAAACACCCGCTGGCCGCCCGCCCCTGGCCGGCTGCTGTAAGCCCAGCCTTGCTGCGCGGCAGGCGGCACCAGCTCCGTGCTGCAGACATGGGCGGCCATCGCATCGTAAAAGCGCTGCGCCGGTGCGGCCAGTGGCGCCAGCATCTGCTGCGCATATTCGCGCTCGGCCTGCAGCAGGCTGCCCAAGAGCTCGGGCAGCTGGTCCATGCTGCGCGTGCCGGTCTCGGGGATGTACTTCAGCCAGGCAAAGTCATCATTGCGGCGGCGGCCCAGCTGTTCAATCCAGTGGTCCTGGGGCGCCGCATGCGGGGCGGCAAGGGCCGGCCAAACCGGCTGGGCGGCCTTGGCGGCAGGGTCAGCGGCAGGCGCCGAGGTGGGGGCTTGTGCAATCGTGGGCATGGTGCAGCATTTTAGGGAGGCTGTGCTACAGCCCAGTCCCTAAGGCCAAACACCGCGCAGGCCCAGCGAGCGTCCATGAAAAATGGCAGCGAACCGGGATTCGCTGCCATGGTTGGCTGCCTGGCTGCAGGCGGTATGGGCGCCTGGCCGGCGCTGGCTCAGGCGTCTGCGGCCGGGTCCGATACCGGCGCGGCCCGCTGCACGCGGAACCAGCGCACTGCGCCGCCCTTGGTCAGCAGCACCTCGAAGTGCAGGCCACCCAGCATGATGTGGGCGCCGCGCTTGGGCACATGGCCCAGCTCATGGGCAATCAGGCCGCCAATGGTCTCAAACGATTCATCGGGGTCGCTGCTCTCCAGCACCACGTTGAACTCGTCGGCCACCCGCTCGACCGGCGTATCGCCCGAGATGCGGAAAGTGTCATCGGCCAGCGCGAAGATGTCGCCCTCGTCTTCGGGCAGATCGAACTCGTCCTCGATCTCGCCGACGATCTGCTCGAGCACGTCTTCAATCGTGACCAAGCCGGCAACACGGCCAAACTCATCGATGACGATGGCCAGGTGGTTGCGGTTGCCCCGGAACTCGCGCAGCAGGTCGTTGAGGCCCTTGCTCTCGGGCACAAACACCGCCGGGCGCAGCAGCGCACGCAGATTGAGTTGGGGGGAACGTTGCAGCTTGAGCAGGTCCTTGGCCATCAGAATGCCAATGATGTTTTCCTGCTCGCCCTGGAACACCGGAAATCGCGAATGCGCGGTGTTGATGACGGTGTGCAGCACCGACTCATAGTCGGCCTCGATGTCGACCAGGTCCATGCGCGGTGCGGCCACCATCACATCGCCTGCGGTCATGTCTTCCATGCGGATGACCCGCTCCAGCATCACGCGGGAGTCGGCGTTGATGACATCGTTGCTTTCGGCTTCGGCCAGGGTTTCGATCAACTCGTCCGGGGAGTCCGGAGCCGGGTGAATCAGTTCGGCGACCTTCTGAAAAAAGGTGCGTTTGTCTTCCTTGTCAGGGAAGCGCGAGGGATGGGGGTCTGACACTGTCTTGGAATGCAGGACGTGCGGTAGTGAAACAAGCGATCAGCATAACGGATTGCGGATTTCCTCCGAAATCGCTGCCGAATTATTCAGCACCGCAGCACCCCCACCACTGCCTCGCGGGCGCTCACTGGCCCGATTTGTGCCTGCCTTGCTGCACGTCACGGCGCACTTCCTGCACGGTGGACAGGAAATCCCAGAACTGGCGCGCCTGCTTCTTGAACTGGTAGTCCATCTCGCCCATCTGGTCCTCGACCAGGTCGGCCATGCGCGTGTCAAAGCCTGCGGGCGGCAGCTTCAGATAAGCCTCGGACTCGGAGCCATCGCGCTCCACGGTGGCGCCGGCCTTGCGGGCAATCTTCAGCATCGCGGTGTTCTCCGACAGTGCATGGATGAACAGCATCTGCACGCCCTTGGTGCGGGCGTCCATCGCGGCGCGCTCGAACAGGCGGCTGCCCAGCCCCTTGCCCCGGCCGGACTTGAGCACGGAGACGCCGAACTCGGCGCAGCTGGCCATGTCCGACGACGGTGGCGCATAGGCCACATGGGCCATCGCAATCAGCTTGAGGCTGCGGTTGTAGATGCCAAAGATCTCGTCACGCTCGAAGTTGAGCCCGTCCACATAGCGCTCAATCTGCGCATCGCTGGCCTGGTAGCCAAAACGCAGATAGCGGTCCTGCGCATCCAGGCTCAGCAGGTGGGCGAGGATGCGTGGGCGGTGACGCTCGCTGAGGGCGCGGATAGGAACCATAGAGGCGGAAGGTCGTGGCTTCTTGCCGTCGGGCAGCTGCGGGCTCTCGCCCCACCGGCCAAAGAAGGGGAAAAACGCCATCATGCCGTTCGCAACGGATGAAGGGAACCATTCTTTCGTCGTGATCATGGGGTAAATATACGGGTTAACCCGTGTATTATCAATCATGCTGCGATGCAGCATATTTCGTGCCTATGGCTTACCCCGCGCTTACAAAGGGTATTCAATGCCCGCAGCCATGCGGCTTTGCGCTGGGCGCGGGCACTGGGGCATGCAGTTTCAACGGGCCGCTCAACGGCCTGGCGATTGCAGCGCGGTTTGCGCTGGCGCAAAAAGTAACAGGTCTCAGACCCCGGGCAGCACTGGCAAAGCTGTGGTCAGCTTGACACGGTCCAGCACAAAGCTGGTCTTGCAATCCTGCACGGCAGGGTGGCGCAGCAAGGTGTCCAACACAAAGCGGCTGTAGTGCGCCATGTCGGCGACGACCACGCGCAGCAGATAATCCATGTCGCCGGTCAGCGCCACGCACTCCACCACCTCGGGCCAGCTTTGCACGCTGGCGCGGAAGAGATCGAGCGGGTTGCGCTTGCTCGCCTCGGTGAACTTCTCCAGCCGCACATTGAGGTAGGCCGTCATCGACAGCCCCACCGCTTCGGGCTTGACCAGCGCCACATAGCGCTCGATGACCCCCACCTCTTCGAGGCGCTTGACCCGGCGCAGCACCGCGCTGGACGACAGGCCCACCTGCTCGCCCACGACGTCATAGGTCTCGCGGCCATTGAGCTGCAGGCGCTGCAGGATGGCACGGTCAAGCTTGTCCAGGGGGTAGGCAGTGGTGGTCATGGCAACGGTCCGGATGGTTTTGCTGCACCGCAGCAGCGCGACACAACAGGATCACGCAATTTTAATGCTTGATTTCCGGCAAGATCACATAAAACAGGCTTTACATGCGATGAGACTGGGATAAATCGCCAAAATGCTGCGCACCAAGGCCGGTACAGTGGAGCCACAGCAGCCAGCCGATGCTGGCGCCACCAGAGACGATCCACAGGAGACCCGCGATGACCGCCGCCATTCCCCACCAGACCATTGAGTTCACGACCTGGGACAACCCCATGGGCACCGACGGTTTCGAGTTCATCGAATATGCCGCACCCGATCCGGTCGCGATGGGCAAGGTCTTTACATCGATGGGCTTCAAACCCGTCGCGCGCCACCGCCACAAGAACGTGACCCTGTACCGCCAGGGCGAGATCAACTTCATCATCAACGCCGAGCCCGACAGCTTTGCCCAGCGCTTTGCCCGCCTCCACGGCCCCAGCGTCTGTGCCATCGCCTTCCGCGTGCAGGACGCCAAGGCCGCCTACGAACGCGCACTGGGCCTGGGCGCCTGGGGCTATGCCGGCCAGGCCGGCCCGGGCGAGCTGAACATCCCCGCGATCAAGGGCATTGGCGACAGCCTGATCTACCTGGTGGACCGCTGGCGCGGCAAGAACGGCGCACAAGCCGGTGACATCGGCAACATCGGCTTCTTCGATGTGGACTTCGAGCCGCTGCCCGGCGTCAGCGCCGAGGAAGCGCTGAACCCGCATGGCCATGGCCTGACCTATATCGACCACCTGACCCACAACGTGCACCGTGGCCGCATGGACGAATGGGCCGGCTTCTACGAGCGCCTGTTCAATTTCCGCGAGATCAAGTACTTCGACATTGAAGGCCAGGTCACCGGCGTCAAGAGCAAGGCCATGACCAGTCCCTGCGGCAAGATCCGCATCCCCATCAACGAAGAGGGCAAGGAAAAGGCCGGCCAGATCCAGGAATACCTGGATATGTACAACGGCGAAGGCATCCAGCACATCGCGATGGGCTCGGACAACCTCTATGAAACCGTGGACCGGTTGCGTGCCGGCGGCGTCAAGCTGCTCGACACCATCGACACCTACTACGAGCTGGTCGACAAGCGCCTGCCCGACCATGGCGAGGACGTGGCCGAGCTGAAAAAGCGCAAGATCCTGATCGATGGCACCGGCCAGAAGTTGCTGCTGCAGATCTTCAGCGAAAACCAGCTCGGCCCCATCTTCTTCGAGTTCATCCAGCGCAAGGGCGACGACGGTTTTGGCAATGGCAATTTCAAGGCGCTGTTCGAGAGCATTGAGCTCGATCAGATGCGCCGTGGGGTGCTATAGGAAAAATTGAACGGTCGCAGCATTGATATTCCTTAATTTGCCATGCGGCCTCTCTATACTGCGGAGCGATTTATCAATCTGGAAACAATTGTGAAACGCTCCGTCACCTTCGCCGCCATTCTGTCTGGTTTCATGTTGGCTGCCAGCGCGCAGAACGCCAGTCAGCCGCTGACCTTCGTGGTCCCCTACCCCGCCGGCGGCCCGCTGGACACCTCGGCCCACCTGCTGGCCCAGGGTGCTGAAAAGCAGTTGGGCGCCATCACGGTGGCCAACAAGCCGGGCGCGGGCGGCGCCACCGGCGCAGCACTGGTGGCCCATGCCAAGCCCCAGGAAAACATGGTGCTGATGGGCGCGGTGGCCACGCATGCGGTGCTGCCCTACCTGGGCACGCCCCCCCAGTACGACGCACAGAAGGACTTCAAGCCGCTGATCCTGGTAGCGCGCGTGCCCAACGTGCTGGTGATGAAAAAGAGCCGCGCCGACCAGCTGGGCATCAAGACCACCTCGGAGATGGTGGCCTACATCAAGGGCCACCCCGGCACGTTGAAGATGGGCTCGGGCGGCAACGGCAGTATCGGCCATATCTCCGGCGAGATGCTCAAGTCGCTGGCCAACCTGCAGATGCCCAGCGTGCCTTATGCCGGCGCCGCACCGGCCCAGAAGGCCTTGCTGGGTGGCGAGATCGATGTGGTGTTCGACAACCTGGCCTCGGCCCTGCCGCTGATCAAGTCCGGCGAACTGCTGGCACTGGCGGTGACGACCTCGGACCGCAATGTCGCCCTGCCCCAGGTGCCGCCGGTGAACGAAGCGGTGCCGGGCTTTGATGTGTCCACCTGGTTCGGGGTATTTGCGCCCGCCAGCCTGCCTGACCAGGAAGCACAGAAGTACGCCTACGCGTTCCAAGGTGCGCTGACCGACCCGCGCTTCAAGGCCGATTACCTGAAGATGGGCATTGGCCCGGAAGACATGCGCCTCAAGGAGCTGTCGCACTTTGTTTCGCAGGAAGGACGCAAGTTTCAGTTTCTGATCAACACGATCAAGATCAAGGCCAACTGAGCACCTGCAGCCCATCAACTGCGGGTGCCCGGCTGGTCTCTATAAAAAATGAAGGAGCACAGCATGGGACAAGCACCTGTGGTTTATGGACAATCCGACCGCCCACCCCGCGGCGACTACAGCCGCGCGCAGGAGGACTACACCTGCGCGCAAGATTACACCGCCTACACCGAGGCCGACCACGACACCTACCGGCGTCTGTATGCGCGCCAAAAGGCTTTGCTGCCGGGGCTGGCGAGCCAGGCCTTCATCGATGCGCTGCCCTCGCTGGGCGTTGAAGACCGCATTCCCCGCTTTGAAGACATCAACCAGCGCCTGCGCCAGGCGACAGGCTGGGAGATCGTGGCCGTACCGGGCCTGATCCCCGAGGTGCCATTTTTCAGCCTGCTGGCCAACCGCAAGTTTCCGGTCACCGACTGGATCCGCAAGCCCGAAGAGTTCGACTATGTGGTCGAGCCCGATATCTTCCATGACCTCTTCGGCCATGTGCCCTTGCTGTTCAACCCGGTGATTGCCGACTATGTGCAGCGCTACGGCCAGGGCGGGCTCAAGGCCGAGCGCCTGGGTGCCTGCGAAATGCTCAGCCGCCTGTACTGGTACACGATCGAGTTCGGCCTGATCCGCGAGCAAGGGGAGATCCGCGCCTATGGCGCCGGCATCCTGAGCTCATCGGGTGAGCTGCAGCATGCCGTCACCAGCCCGCTGCCCCAGCGCCTGCCGCTGTCGCTGGAGCGCACGATGCGCACCCGCTACAAGATCGACACGTACCAGCAGACCTATTTCGTCATCGACGATTTCCAGCAGCTGTTTGACATGACCGAAGGCGACTTCACCCCCGTGTATGCCGCATTGCGCGGCCTGCCGGAGCTGGCAGCAGACGCGCGCGGCTGATACCAGGCGCGCGCCGCTCAGCGGTAGCGCTTGCAGGTCTGGGACGGCAGCTCGGCAAACAGCGCCTTGTACTCCTGCGCAAAGCGGCCAAAGTGCCAAAAGCCCCAGGCCAGTGCGGCGTCGGAGACGCTGCTGCCCTGCTTGATCGCGCGGCGTGCACCATTGAGGCGCACCGCGCGCAGATAGCTTTGCGGCGAGATGCCCAGCACTTCCTGGAACGAGTACTGCAAGGCCCGGCGGCTCACCGCCAGCGCCTGGCACAGGTCTTCCACCGTCAATGAGCCATCGGCACCGGTCGCTACCACCCGCTCCCGCGCCAGGCTGACGATATGCGCACGCCGCTGGTACGACAGCTGTTCATCGGCCTCGCTGCCCACCCCATCGCGCAGCACGGCGGCAATGGCGGCCAGCACATCGCCGGCCATCTCGTCGAGCTGCTGGGGCGGCAAGGCCCCGGGCGCCGTCTGCGCCAGGCACTGCTGCATGTCGGACAGCAGAATCGGCAGGCGCCAGCGCTCATGGGCCGACACCGGCCGCAGATGCGGCTGCGCCAGCTGGGCCTGCAGCTGCTCGCGCTCGCTGGCGGTCAGGTAGGGCTCCAGGCTTCCCTGCTCCACGACAAAATCAATGATCTCCAGGCCACCCGGCGAGACAAACTCGAAGGGGCCATCGCCCGAAAACACAATCGCATGCCCTTCGCTGCAGGAGCGGTTGCAGAACATGGTGTTGCCCGGAATGCTGCTGGGCAGCCCGATGGCCAGTTGCCCGGCACGCAATGCCCCGGTCTGGTGCAGTGCCTGGCTGGAGAACTCGCGCCAGGCCTGGATGGGCCCCAGATGCAGGCTGGTCACCCGGCCCTCGAAGCTGCCCGCTGACAGCTGCTCATAGCGCTGGTTCCAGCCCTGCAGCAGGGCCGCCTGCTCGTCGACATCACAGGTCTGCGCCACCTGCGCCGCTGGCGCGCCTGCAGCGGCGCTGTGCTCCGCCCGGCGGCTGCTCAGCGTGGGCGATGGACAAGGGGCGCTCAAGGACATGGAGGCGCTGTGGCGTGGCGAGGCATACCGGCATGGTCATGCAAAAAGCGGACCAAGGTCAACCCAGCCTTCCCCTGATCCAGATTTGCCGAAATCGGATAGAGCGCAGCCCGCATTCTTGCCACCATGGGAAGCACCACAGTTCACGAGGTAGGCCATGGCCGATAACGCACCCCCTGCAGGCGCCAGCGCCGCGCACCCGAGCAACTATTTCGAGCAGCGCCAGCTGCGGCGCGGCGCCGCCGGCTGGCTGCTGCTGGTCGGCCTGGGCGTGGCCTATGTCATCTCGGGCGACTATGCCGGCTGGAACTTCGGCCTCAAGACCGGCGGCTGGGGTGGCCTGCTGGTGGCCTCGGCGCTGATGGCCACGATGTACACCTGCATGTGCTTTGCACTCGCCGAGCTGGCCACCATCGCACCCACGGCCGGTGGCGGCTACGGCTTTGCGCGGCGCGCCTTTGGGCCCTGGGGCGGTTTTCTCTGCGGCGTAGCAATCCTGATGGAGTACGCGATTGCACCGGCGGCCATCGCCACGTTTATCGGCGCCTACTGCCAGTCGCTGTTCGGCATCGATGGCTGGATGGTCTACCTGGGCTTCTATGCCGTCTTTCTGGGCATCCACATTTATGGCGCCGGCGAGGCCCTGCGCCTGATCTTTGCCGTTACCGCGCTGGCGGTGGTTGCGCTGGTGGTCTTCATCGCCGCGATGGTGCCGCATTTCCAGGTCAGCAACCTGTTCGACATCGCCCCCACCGACGCCTGGGGCGCGAGCGAGTTCCTGCCGTTTGGCTACCTGGGCATCTGGGCCTGCATTCCCTACGGCATCTGGTTCTTTCTGGCGGTGGAGGGCGTGCCGCTGGCCGCCGAAGAAGCGCAGGACCCGCGCCGCGATCTGCCCAGAGGCCTGATCGGTGCCATCGCCGTGCTGGTGCTGTTCTGCGGCCTGATCCTGGTGCTGGCACCGGGCGGCGCCGGTGCAGCGGCCTTGATGAACTCGGGCAACCCGCTGGTCGAGGCGCTCGAATCGAGCAAGGTGCTGGGTGGCCCCAGCTGGATCAGCCGCTTCGTCAACTTTGTCGGCCTGGCCGGGCTGATTGCCAGCTTCTTCTCGATCATCTACGGCTACTCGCGCCTGGTGTTTGCGATGTCCCGCGCCGGCTACCTGCCCCGGGGTTTGTCGTTGACCACCCAGCGCAAGACCCCTTACCTCGCGCTGCTGGTGCCCGGCGCCATCGGCTTTGCGCTGTCGCTGACCGGCCAGGGCGATCTGCTGATCCTCGTTGCGGTGTTTGGTGCCACGATCTCCTACGTGATGATGATGGCCGCGCACATCTGGCTGCGCATCAAGGAGCCCAACCTGCCCCGCGCCTACCGGACTCCGGGGGGCGTGTTCACCTCGGGCATCGCGCTGGTGCTGGCCTGCATCGCCGTGGTGGCCGGTTTTCTGGTCGATCCCCGGGTTCTCATTGGCGCCGTCATCGTATACGCTGTCTTCGTCGCCTACTTTGCGCTGTACAGCCGCCACCACCTGGTGGCCGACGCCCCCGGCGAGACAACCCCTTGAGGAAGCGCTGCAACCATGCCCCATTCCCATACCGTTGGCGCCGAACGCCATGTGTTTGCATCGCTGCGCGAGCTGATGGCCAAGGCCACACCGGCCCGCTCGGGCGACAACCTGGCGGGGGTCGCGGCCCGGCATGACACCGAGCGCGTCGCCGCGCAGATGGCGCTGGCCGATCTGCCGCTGGCCCACTTCCTGCAAGAGGCACTCGTGCCCTATGAGAGCGACGAAGTCACCCGCCTCATCATCGACACCCATGACCGCGCCGCCTTTGCCCCGGTGGCGCACCTGACGGTGGGCGGCTTTCGCGACTGGCTGCTGTCCGATGCCGCCAACGAGGCGAGCTTGAGCGCACTGGCACCGGGCCTGACCCCGGAGATGGTGGCCGCCACCTCCAAGCTCTGCCGCAACCAGGACCTGGTCCTGATCGCGCAGAAATGCCGCGTTGTCACCCGCTTTCGCAATACCATCGGCCTGCCCGGCCGCATGTCCACCCGCCTGCAGCCCAACCACCCCACCGATGACCCCTCTGGCATTGCCGCCAGCCTGCTCGACGGCCTGATGTATGGCAATGGCGATGCCGTCATCGGGATCAACCCGGCCAGCGACAGCATCGCCGCCGTCAGCACCTTGCTCTTCATGCTCGACGAGGTCATCCAGCAGTACCAGATTCCCACGCAGTCCTGCGTGCTCACCCATGTGACCACCAGCATCGAGGCCATCGGCCGGGGCGTGCCGGTGGACCTGGTGTTCCAGTCCATCGCAGGTACGCAGGATGCCAACCGCAGCTTTGGCATTGACCTGGCCTTGCTGCAAGAAGGCTATGACGCGGCGCAGAGCCTCGCGCGCGGCACGGTCGGCAACAACGCCATGTACTTTGAAACCGGCCAGGGCAGCGCGCTGTCGGCCGGCGCCAACCATGGGCTGGACCAGCAGACCTGCGAGGCGCGTGCCTATGCGGTGGCGCGCAAGTTCCAGCCGCTGCTGGTCAACACCGTGGTCGGCTTTATCGGCCCCGAGTACCTCTACGACGGCAAGCAGATCATCCGCGCCGGGCTGGAGGACCATTTCTGCGGCAAGCTGCTGGGCCTGCCGATGGGCTGCGACATCTGCTACACCAACCATGCCCAGGCCGACCAGAACGACATGGACGTGCTGCTGACCTTGTTCGGCGTGGCCGGCATCAACTTCATC
The DNA here is from genome assembly GCF_964277875.1 of uncultured Comamonas sp. Lineage (NCBI taxonomy): Bacteria > Pseudomonadati > Pseudomonadota > Betaproteobacteria > Burkholderiales > Comamonadaceae > Comamonas > uncultured Comamonas sp. The sequence goes on along the minus strand of NZ_CAXYJV010000007.1, from coordinate 61,314 downwards.
ATGGGCATTCCGGGCTCGGACGACATCATGCTGAACTACCAGACCACGTCCTTCCACGACGCGCTCTACCTGCGCAAGACCCTGGGCCTGCGGCCCACGCCGGAGTTCGAAGCCTGGTTGCAGACCATGGGCATTGCCCAGTCCGGGGGCCCAGGCCTGCGCCTGGCCGATGGCCTGCCCGCCCCCTTCTCGCAAGCGCTGGCCCAGCTCAACTGACCTCTGCCCATGTCCCCACGCCCCTCCGCCCCCGCAGCGCTGCCCGCCGCCGCCGAGCCCGCGAGCGCGACCGTCACCCCCAACCCCTGGGAGCGCCTGCGCCAGTTCACCAGCGCCCGCATTGCGCTGGGCCGCGCCGGCACCAGCCTGCCTACGCGCGCGCATCTGGACTTTGCGCTGGCCCATGCCCAGGCGCGCATGGCCGTGCATACCGAAGTGGATATGGAACAGCTGGCTGAGCAACTGCAGACACTGGCACCGCCGGGCCAGCCGGTCCTGCGCCTGCACAGCGCCGCGCAGGACCGCCCCACCTACCTGCAGCGGCCGGATCTGGGCCGGCGCCTGGACACGGCGTCGCGCAGCCTGCTCCAGGGCCTGCCGGGCGCCCCGGCCGATGTGGTGTTCGTCGTCGCCGATGGCCTGTCATCGCTGGCGATCGAGCGCAATGCGCGGCCCTTTCTGCGCCAGATGCTGCCGGCACTGGCCGAGCACTGGCGCATCGGCCCGATCAGCGTGGTGCGCAATGCCCGGGTGGCGTTGGGCGATGAGATAGCGGCGGCGCTGGGCGCCTCGCTGGTGGTGGTGCTGATCGGCGAGCGCCCGGGCCTGAGCTCTCCCGACAGCATGGGCCTGTACATGACCTGGCAGCCCCGCCCGGGCATGACCGACGAGTCGCGCAACTGCATCTCCAATGTGCGCGAACAGGGGCTGAGCTATGCGCAGGCGGTGCACAAGCTGCACTACCTGATGCAGCAGGCGCGCCAGCGCCAGCTCTCGGGCGTGCAGCTCAAGGACGAGTCCGATACGCTGGCCGCGCCCGAGCAGGCTGGCCAGCCCTTTATGCTGGCCCCCACTGCTGCGCAGCGGCCCCGTTGACGCCTGGGTGCCAGCCGGCCATGCGCCGCCGGTGCTTGTCTGCTAGGCTGGGGGGTCAGACCATGTTCACCCCCGCCGCCAGACCCACCATGCCCGCCTCCGCCCTGTCGCTGCCCGCCGGTCTCCAGTTCCTTGAGCGTGGTTGGCTGTCCGCCAACAATGCCGTGTTTGTGCGCGGCGTCACGGCGGTGGTCGACACCGGCTACTGCAGCCATGCCGAGCAGACCGTGAGCCTGGTCGAGGCCAGCCTGCAGGGCGCGCCGCTGCAGCGCATCGTCAACACCCATTTGCACAGCGACCACTGCGGCGGCAATGCCGCCTTGCAGCAGCGCTGGCCCCAGGCCCGCACCGGCATTGCACCCGGCCATGCGCAGGCCGTCGCCGATTGGGACGAGCACCAGCTGAGCTACCGCCCCACCGGCCAGGACTGCCCGCGTTTCCGGATGGACGAGGTGCTGCAGCCCGGCACCGATACCCCGCTGGGCGAGCAGCACTGGCAAATCCATGCCGCGCCCGGCCATGATCCGCATTCGGTGATTTTGTTCGAGCCCGCCTCGCGCACCCTGATCTCGGCCGACGCGCTCTGGGAGAACGGCTTTGGCGTGGTCTTTCCGGAGATCGAGGGCACCGCAGCTTTTGACGAGGTGGCTGCCACCTTGGATGTGATCGAGCGCCTGCAGCCGCGCCTGGTGCTGCCCGGCCATGGCAGTGCGTTCAGCGATGTGGCCACCGCATTGCAGACCGCGCGCCAGCGGCTGGAGCGCTTTGTGCAAAGCCCCGAGCGCCATGCGCTCTATGCCGCCAAGGTGCTGCTCAAGTACAAGCTGCTGGAATGGCAGCAGCTGCCTTTGGTACAAGTGCAGGCCTGGCTGGCCGCTACGCCCTATTACGGCCTGCTGCACCAGCGCTACTTTGCCGACCAGGACCTGGCGCAGTGGCATGCATCGCTGGTGGCCGACCTGGAGCGCTCAGGCGCTGCGCGGCGCGAAGGCATGCTGCTGGTCAACCAGTAAGCCTCTTCGCTCTCAGGGCAGCTCTTTGGACAGGTCCGGCTCGCCCTCGGGCTTGGGGCCCACCGAGCCCAGGCGCGCACGCAGCGACTGGGGCTGGCCGGTCAGAATGGCCGCGTAGCTGGTGGTGTTGGAGAGCACCTTTTTCACATAGTCGCGCGTCTCGGCAAAGGGCACGTTCTCGGCCCAGATGGCACCGTCCAGCACCGGGCCGTTGCGCCAGTTGCGCGGCCGGCCGGGGCCGGCGTTGTAGCCAGCGGCAGCCAGCGCCATCGAGCCGTCGAAATCGTCCAGCGCCAGCTTCAGGTAGGCGGTGCCCAACGTGATATTGGTGTCGCGGTCATTGATGCTGGCCGGCGTGAAGTCGGTCATGCCGATCTTGCGGGCGGTCCAGCGGGCGGTGGCCGGCATGATCTGCATCAGGCCCGAGGCACCGACGCCCGAGCGCGCATCCATGATGAAACGGCTTTCCTGGCGGATCAGGCCGTAGACATAGGCGGGATCCAGCCCGATCTCACGCGAGCGGCTGACCACGGCTTCCTTGAACGGCATCGGGTAGCGCTGGCCCACATCGACCACCGTCTTGGTGCGCTCGCTGGTGTTGATGCAGCGGTCCCAGATCTGGCGCTGGCAGGCCAGCTCGGCAGCGGCCAGCAACTGGGCATCGTCCATGCCGCCGCGCTGGTGCAGATTGGTCATGTAGTTCCACTCGCGCACGCCTTCGCTGCGCAGCCCCAGCTGGATCGCATAGAGCGCACGTGCCAGGCCCGCATTGCTGCGCACCGACTCACGCGCCTGCGCATCGATAGGCACCGGCTGCGCCGGGATGACGATGGGCTGGCCCAGCTCCTCCTGCGCCAGCTGCTCGTAGAAGCCTTGCGTCCCGGCAATCTTTTGCAGCAGTTGGCGCGACTGCTGGGTCTGCGCCTCGCTGATGCGCCCGGCCTGCAAGGCCTTAGCCTGCCAGTACATCCAGGTCGGGTCTTCGCGCTCTTCGGCGCTCATCGCCTCGATGCTCTTGCGCACCTGCTGCCACTGGCCGGCCCGCAGCGCGGCGCGGGTCTTCCAGGCCAGCAGGTCGTCGCTCAGGTGGGCATCCTTGCCGACCTTCGCGAAGCTGGTCATCGCATCGGGCGACAGCCGCGTCGCCTGGGTCTTGCCGATCACCCCCCAGACCCAGTCACGGCGCGGCTGCGTCAGCAGCTCGTTCCAGCGGGCCTCCATCAAGGTCGCTGCGCCATCAGGGTTGTCCGCGGCCAGCTTGATCAGCGCCAACGTGGCCAGCTCCTGCTGCTCCTTCGAAGACGTCTTGGCCTGGGCCGTCAGGAATTTGCTGGGCGATTGCAGCATCGTGGCAAACGCGGGCAGTTGCATGGGGGCGACCACTTCCACCGCAGCGCGGGCGGCGCGGGGGCGGCCCGCCTCCATCGTCTGGCGCGCCCTGCGCCAGATGTCATCGGCCTGCAGGCCGCCGGCAGAAAACAGCTCGGACGCCGCCAGGTTGCAGCCATCCTCCGAATCGCGCTGCGCATACCAATTGCTCTTGACCGTGTTGGCCAGCGCCTCGCGCTCGCCGCCCTTGGCCAGATCGATCACTGCCGCATAGCAGCGCAGTTCGCGGTCGTCGCCCATGCGGAACGCCGGGTACATCGCATCAAAATTGCTCCAGTCGCGGCGCTGGCCCAACAGGCGCAGCCAGTCGTTGCGCAGCCGGTCTTCCTGGTAGGTGCCGGCCCAGCGGGTCAGAAAGGCCTGCACTTCGTCCTGCGTGGCCTCGTTCAGGCGGGCACGCAGCTCCCAGTAGGCGGCCCAGGGCTCCAGCACATGGCCGCGCGCATTGGGCAGCAGCTGGGTGAGCTTGTTCTTCTCGCGTTTGCGGAAGGCCTGCTGCATGTCAACGATCACATCGTCGTTGACCATGCCGCTGCTGACCGACGGACTTGACTGCAGTTGCACAGGCGTTTGCACCGAGGTCTGCGCGGCCGTCGCGCCCTGCAAAATCGTCTGCGCAGCCAGCGGCCAGGCGCTGCAGGCCAGCAAGGCCGCCATCAAGGGGGTGAAAACATTCCGACGCATAGCCGCTCCAGGTTGCAAGACGGCGGCGCTATCCAGCGGCGCCCAGGTGAACCCTAAAATCATACACACCGCCACCGCCGCCGGCAGCCACAAGGTCGGCAATCCGAGGCATCCGCTTACATGCCCTTACCGAATCCACCCCAAGCGGTCCCCACGATACCTGGTTTTCACGGTAACCCATTTGCCGGGAGCAGCAGTTTTGGGTGTCAGAATGGCTGACCCAGCGTGTTTCTGTAGGGATATTTGCAATGGATAAAAAAGCCGTGCGCCAAGCGCTCATCGAACAGCGTCTGCATATGCCCGATCGTCTGGAGCGCGCCGAACAGCTCCAGCAAGTGCTGCGTTTTTGGCTGATGGAACGCCAGGATGCCGTCATCGGCGCCTACTGGCCGATCAAAGGCGAGTTTGATCCGCTGCCAGCGCTGCACCGCTGGAAGGAAGACGGTGCGCTGATGGACGAGCCCAAGCTGCGCCGCATCGCCCTGCCCGTCGTCAACAAGCAGCACAAGACCTTGAGCTTCCATGCTTGGTACCCCGGCTGCCCGATGGAGATGGACGCCTACGACATCCCCAAGCCGCAAAATACCGAACTGGTGGTGCCGACCCTGCTGTTTGTGCCCTGCGTGGGCTATGGCCCGGGTGGCTACCGCCTGGGTTACGGCGGCGGTTTTTATGACCGCACGCTGGCCGCGCTGGAGCCACGCCCCTTCACCGTCGGCCTGGGCTTTACCAACGGCTTTGTCGACGACTTCGAGCCCGAAGCCCATGACCTGCCGCTGGATGCCATCCTCAATGACAACGGCGTGGTGTGGCCGCTGGGCGCGTCCTAGGAACTGCTACGCTCCTTGGGGTCCTGTGCCTGCGGTGTCAAACCTGGCACCCTCTGCACATCCCCTGCCGGGGTCTGAGCGCGGTAGCGGATGCTCTGCACTCGTTCCATGGGGCGGGAGTTCTGCACAGGGCCCCGGACGTTTTCATCCATTAATCAATTGAGATCATGCTGCAGCTTTATATCGGCAACAAAAATTACTCCTCCTGGTCCATGCGCGCCTGGGTGCTGCTGCGCCAGGCAGGCATCCCGTTCGAGGAAAAGCTGATCCGCTTTGACGGCTTTGACAGCCAGTCCGAGTTCAAGCGCACGATGACGGCCATCAGCCCCACCGGTACGGTGCCGCTGCTGCGCGATGGCGACATCAGCGTCTGGGACAGCCTGGCGATTGCCGAGTACGCGGCCGAGCAGTTCCCGGACAAGCAGCTCTGGCCCCAGGACAAGGCTGCCCGCGCCAGCGCCCGCAGCATCTGCGCAGAGATGCACGGGGGCTTCACCGCACTGCGCAGCGCTTGCCCGATGAACATCGAAGCCGATCTGGCCGAGGTCGGCCGGATCGTCTGGCGCGACAACGCCGCCGTGCGCAAGAACGTCGAGCGCCTGTGCAGCATGTGGAGCCACCTGCTGGCCCAGCATGGCGGGCCCATGCTGTTTGACCAATTCAGCATCGCCGATGCCTACTACGCGCCGGTGTGCTCGCGCCTCAAGACCTACCAGTTGCCGGTCCCCGGCGAGATTGCCGCCTATATCGAGCGCGTGCACCAATTGCCCGGCGTCAAGGCCTGGATCGATGCGGCGCTGGCCGAGCAGGATTTTGTCGCGGTGGACGAGCCCTACCGCGCCGAGCGCTGAGGGCCGCCAGCCTCTCCGTGGTGTCACAAAGCCTGCGGCCGGTACACCCGCGCATTCAGCGGGGCATTGACGCTGATGAGGTACGCAAAACGCTCGTCCTCTGGCAGCAAACGCTGGACCGCTTCAAACAGCTCGGCATGCGCCAGGTTCTGGCGCAGCAGCGCTTGCACCTGGGGCACATCGGCCGTCCACGCACTGCGGCGCAATGCGCGTTCTGCGACCTCGTCTGCACGCAGGTGCGCATAGACATAGACCAGACCATGGGCCATCGCCTGCCACTGCGCGGCCGATACCTGCCCGCTGCGCAGCACATGGTCTTGCAGCGCCTCTTCGGTGGCTGATTGCTGGCTCTCCCGTTGTGCATCGTAGACGGCCTGCCATTGTTGCTCGGTCAAGGTCGGCACGGTACTGCCCACGGCAGCGGCATCCTGCAACGCCATGCGCTTCCAGGCCTCCAGGCCGGGCATGGGTTGCGCCAGTTGAAAATCCATCATCTCCGCATACATGCGGGCATTGAGCTGGCGCAGATTTTTGGGGGTGGCAGCGACCACCGCAGAGGGCGAAGGCTGGGCCTCCAGCCACTGCGTCAGCTCCTGCATGGCCGTATCGCGCGGAAACTGGCGGTACTGGACATGGCGGGGATAGTGGTCGGCCTGGAACACCGGGTTGGTGCCCGCCCCCAGCGCGGCGCCCTCCCCATAAAACCGGATCACATCGGCAGAGAAATAGCGGTCCGCCAGCTCCAGCACCAAGGCCAGACTGCCGTTTTGCGCATGCGTGCCCGCCCAGATCTTGACACCAGGCATTTCATCCACCGTGTAGCGCCCGGCCGATGCATAACCGAGGGCCTTGCATTCCTCTATCACCTTGCGCACCTGCGGGTCGCTGAACTGCAGCTTGTCCAACTGCATCGTGATGCGCGCCACCACACCTTGCGGGGCGCTGCCCAGCGCCTGGGCGTGCCTGAGCATGCGCGAAAAATACCAGCGCATGCCGAACTTGAGCAGCACCCACAGACCGGCAAACGTCAATGCCATGGTCACCAGCACCACGCCAATGGTTGTCCACATAACCCCCCCTCCCTCTTTGTCATATGTTGGATCGGCCTCTGAGGCCAGCCCGGCAGCATAGCGAGGAAGTGCTGCTAATGCAAAGAGCTTATATGGTGGGTGAATACATCATGGCTCAAGCAGCGTCTGCAAGCCCCTCGGCCCCTGCGGCGGGATCGGCGACAACGGCGCGCAGCGAACCGCGCAGCGCAGCGCATGGCGCTGAGCGCCCTGCAGACTTTGAACGGGTTCCTAGACCGAAGTGCTGGAGTGACGGGGCTGGCGGGCCTGGTCCAGGCTGGCCTGCAAGGCCGCGATCAGCTGCTGGGCCACCAGCTTGACCACCGGGCCCGGCGGCCGGGTGGCGTCCACTGCCACGCTGATGTCCTGCGGCTCGGCGCCCTGGTCGCGAATGGGGATGAACACCAGCGCACCGGCCGCCAGTTCGGGCGCCACATCCAGCTCCGAGGTAAAGATCAGGCGCTGCCCGCCCAGCGCCAGCTGTTTGACCAGTTGCAGCGAATTGCTTTCGACAAAGCCCCGCGCATCCTTGAACAGCCAGCTGAACTGCGCCTCCAGCAGGCGACGGATGGTGATGGCGCGGCTTTGCAGCGCGATCGGGTAGGCGGTGGCCTCCTGAAAACTGACCGTCTTGCGCCCGGCCAGCGCATGGCCCGGAGCCACGACACAGCCCAGCGGCAGCTGGGCTTTCCACAGCACCAGCAGCTCACGGCGTGGCGCCAGGTTGAAGATGGCGGCCAGGTCGGCCTTGCCGGTCATCAACGCGGTCTCGGCGTCGTCGGGGGTGCTCAGCTCGACGGACAGGCTGACCAGCGGGTGCTCGGCATTGAGCGCCTCGACCAGCGCTGGCAACACGCCGGTGGCATGGCTGTCCATCGCCACCAGCGACACATGGCCCTGGTGGATGCCCTGAATGCGCCGCACCTCGGCCACCATGCGGGTCTCATCCTGGCGCCAGCGGCGGGCCATCGTGATCAGCGCATCACCGGAGGCCGTCAGCCGCATGCCGCGCGGCATGCGCTCGAACAGCGGAACGCCCAGCTCCTCCTCCAGCGCCAGAATCTGGCGGTTGATGGCGGAGGCAGCCACATGCAACTCGCGGGCAGCCTTCTGGATCGAGCCCGAGCGGGCCACCTGGTCCGCATAGCGCAGCGCGGTAGGTACAAGCGAATGGCGCATAAGGGGTCTCTCCGGAATGCCGCGATTGTACTAATTTTGCGCATGCATCATTGCCAAACCTATGATGGACGGCAATGCTCTGCAGCCCTAGCATGGCCTGCATGACACCTGCTGAACGCCTTGACTACCTCAACCATTGCAGCCCCGACGACTTCTGCGCAGCGATGGCCGACATCTGGGAGCATGCGCCCTGGGTGGCAGCGCAGACCGTGGCGCTGCGCCCCTTTGCCAGCGCCGATGCCTTGCACAGCGCCATGCTGGCCGTGGTCGCCGGTCTGGATGAACCGGCGCGCATCCGCTTTTATGCGGGCCACCCGGAGCTGGGCGGCGAGCTGGCCCGAACAGGGGCGATGAATGCCGCATCCACCGACGAGCAGGCCAGCCTGGGCCTGGGTCAGCTGCAGGCCGCCGAGGCCCAGCGTTGGGATGGTCTGAACCGCGCCTACCGTGAGCGCTTTGGCTTTCCCTTCATTCTCTGCATCCGCCAGCACAGCCTGGCATCGGCCTTGCTTGTGTTCGAGCAGCGCCTGGGGCACACCCGGCAGAGGGAGCTGCAACTGGCGCTGAACGAGATTGCGGCCATCAGCCGCCTGCGGCTCGCGCGTTACCTGCAGGAAGCCGATCCCGCCCCGGTCTGCACGCATTGACTTTTCAGGAGTGTTCACCATGCATCGTCGTCTCCACCTTATCAGCCTGGCCGCATCGCTGGGTCTGCTGGCCTTCAGCACGCAGGCGCAGACTGCCAGCTATCCGAACCACCCCGTCAAAGTGGTGGTCGCCCTGCCCGCAGGCGGCGGTGTGGACATGATCGCGCGCCTGGTGGGCCAGCAGCTGCAGGCCGGCACCGGCCAGCCTTTCATCGTCGACAACCGCGCGGGCGCCTCAGGCCGCATCGGCCTGCCGGCCGTTGCCAAGGCCAGCCCCGATGGCTACACCCTGATGGCCTCGCCGGCGTCCTTTCTGACCACCAACAAAAGCATCTTCAAGGACCTGCCCTACGACCCGCAGGCCGACTTTGCGCCTATCACCAAACTGGCGAACCAGGCCATGGTGCTGGTGGTCAGGGACCGCAAGAAATTCCCCAACGCCGCTGCCGTGCTGGCCGCTGCCAAGGCCCAGCCCACCGTCGTGACCTATGCCAGCTCGGGCGAAGGCAGCCCCCAGCATCTGGCGGCGCTGATGTTCGAGACCCGGGGACAGCTGCAGATGACGCATGTGCCGTACAAGGGCGGCGCCCTCGCCATCAACGACATGCTCGGCGGCAATGTGGACCTGCTGTTTGCGCCGTTGCCCGAAGCCCTGCCCCACCTCAAATCGGGCAAGCTCACGGCGCTGGCGCTGATGAGCGACAAGCGCTCGCCGTTGATTGCCGAGGTGCCAACGATGGCGGAGGCCGGCATTCCCGACATGGTGATGCAGACCTGGATCGGCCTGCTGGCCCCGGCGCGCACGCCGCGCCCGATTGTCGATGCGCTCAACCGCCAGGTGCAGGCCATCTTGCTGCGCGAAGACATCAAGCAGCAACTGCAGGACGTGGGCATGGAAGTGGCGCCCACGACGCCGGAGCAGTTCCAGCAAACCATTGCGCAGGAGATCAGCCTGCATGCACAGCTGGTCAAGGCCGCTGGCTTGGTGCCGCAATAACGCAAAAAGACCAGGGGACTGGCCCCTGATCCTGGTCTCTTGCTTCATCGCGGCCCGTGTTCAATCGCCAACGGACGCTCAGATTCCCTTGGATGAGGGGTTGGCAAAGGCATCACGCGTTTCGGCATTCAGCGGGTAGTTGATGTTGATGCCCTTGGGTGCAATCGGCGACATGAACCAGCGGTTGTAGAGCTTTTCCATCTCGCCCGATTGCATCAGGCCGGTGACGGTCTCGTCCACCAGCTGCTTGAAGGCCGGGTCGTCATTGCGCAGCATCAGGGCCTGGTTCTCGGTGCGCAGGCTCTCGCCAACGATCTCGTAGTTCTGCGGATCGCGCGCATTGGCGATCTGGCCGGCCAGCAGGATATCGTCCAGCACAAAGGCGGCAGCCTTGTCGCCCTGCACCAGCAGGAAGGACTCGGTATGGTCCTTGCCCGGCACATTGGTGATGTCGAGCTTGCTGGCACGGTCGGCCTGGCGCAGCAGGCGGAACGACGTGGTGCCGGTGGTGGTGGCCACCGACTTGCCCTGCAGATCGGCAATGCTCTGGATGCCCGAACTCTTCTTGACCAGCATGCGCACGTTGTAGCGGAAGATGTCCGGCGAGAAGGCCACCTGCTTTTGGCGCTCCACCAGGTTGGTGGTCGAGCCGCATTCCAGATCCACCGTGCCGTTTTGCACCAGCGGAATGCGGTTGGCCGACGTGACGGCCTGGTAGTTCACCTTCAGCGCCGGCAGCTGGAGCTTGGTTTTGACCGCCTCCAGGATGTGTGCGCAGATGTCCATGCTGTAGCCGATGGGCTTGAGGTTGGCGTCCAGGTAGGAGAAGCCGAACGAGGCCTCGCGGTAGCCCAGCGTGATGGCGCCCGAGCTTTTGATCTTGTCCAGCGTGCTGCTGCTTTGCGCCATCGCCGCCACGGACGCACACGCCAGCGCCGCCAGTGCCAGCGCGCGCTTCACACCCATTTTTCCTTGCATAACCATCATCCTCCTGGCACCCCATTGGTACCGGCCAGTGCCTTGCGGCGTTTCAGAACTTTTGCTCCTTTTTTATTTTTTTTGGATCATATGTTCCATATCGCACAATAGCTACCCGTGATTTCCCTAAATCTGAAGAAAGACCCGCCGCCATGGGCGTAATCGACCAACTGCGAGACCGCTTTGCCTCCCTGAGCCCTTCGCTGCAGCAAGTGGCGCGCTATGTGCTCGACCACCCCAACGATGTGGTGACCCAATCGATGCGCACCGTCGGCCAGCATGCGCAGGTGCCGCCCACCACCTTGGTGCGCTTCGCCCAGACCTGCGGCTTTGAGGGCTGGAACCCGTTCAAGCAGGCGCTGACCGCTGACATGGGCCTGGCCAGCGAGGCGGGCAACCAGTATGGTGAGCGGGCCCGCAGCCTGATGGGCCGCGCGCGCGACAAGCAGCTCACCGCCGAGATGTTTGCGATGCAGCGCAGCAACCTCGACCTGACCGAGCAGCACAGCGCAGCGCGCCTGGTGACCGCCGCCAAGCTGCTGGAAAAGGCCGGCCAGGTGCATGTGATGGGCATGCGCGCCTGCTTTCCGGTAGCCTTTTCGCTGGTCTATGTCTACCGCCTGTTTCGCCGCTCGGTGCATCTGCTCGAAGGCATGGGCGGCGTGCGCGAGATGCAGTTGCGCGCGATCGACCAGGGCGATGTGCTGGTCGCCATCAGCTTTGCGCCTTACTCGCAGGAGACCGTGCATGCGGTGGAACTGGCCCGTGCGCGAGGCTGCAAGGTGCTGGCCTTGACCGACAGCCTGGCCTCGCCGCTGTCCCTGGCGGCCGATGAAACCCTGCTGTTTGCCGTCAACAGCCCCTCCTTCTTTCCCTCCGTCACCGCTGCCCAGGCGCTGTCCGAATCGCTGCTGGAGGTGCTGGTCAGCCGCGCCGGGCCGCAGGCGGTGGCCCGCATCGAGTCGGCCGAGGGCGAGCTGCACGACAGCGGCGTCTATGTGCAGCCGGTACGCAAGTAAACTTGTGCGATGAAAACATATATGGTCGGCGGCGCAGTGCGGGACCGCCTCTTGGGACTGCCGGTGAATGACCACGACTGGGTGGTCGTGGGCTCCACGCCCGAGGCCATGCTGGCCCAGGGCTTTGTGCCGGTCGGCAAGGATTTCCCGGTCTTTCTGCATCCCCGCACGCATGAGGAATATGCGCTGGCCCGCACCGAGCGCAAGTCCGGCCGGGGCTACCGGGGCTTCAGCATCGCCACCTCGCCCGATGTGACCCTGGAGCAGGACCTGGCCCGGCGCGACCTGACGATCAATGCGATGGCCGCCCCCGTCGGCTGGAATGGCAGCGACCCGGTGACCGACCCCTATGGCGGCCAGGCCGATCTGCAGGCCCGGGTGCTGCGCCATGTGACCGAGGCCTTCCGCGAAGACCCGGTGCGCATACTGCGCCTAGCGCGCTTTGCCGCGCGCTTCCATGATTTCACCGTCGCCCCGGAAACCGTCGCGCTGATGCGCCAGATGGTGGCCGACGGCGAGGTCGATGCGCTGGTGCCCGAGCGCGTCTGGCAGGAGCTGGCACGCGGCCTGATGGAAGCCCGGCCCTCCCGCATGTTCGAGGTGCTGCGCGATTGCGGCGCCCTCGCCCGCCTGCTGCCCGAGCTGGACCGCCTTTGGGGCGTGCCCCAGCGCGCCGACTACCACCCCGAGGTGGATACCGGCATCCACGTGATGATGGTGCTGGACCGCGCCGCCCAGCTGGATGCACCACTGCCCGTGCGCTGGGCCTGCCTGGCGCATGATCTGGGCAAGGGCACGACGCCAGCCGATGTGCTGCCCCGCCATATCGGCCATGAGGAGCGCAGCGTCGACCTGGCCCGCCAGGTACAACAGCGCCTGCGCGTGCCCAGTGACTGCGCCGAGCTGGCGCTGGTGGTCGCCGCCGAGCACGGCAATATCCACCGCAGCCCGGGCATTGCAGCCGCTGCCGTCGTGCGCCTGCTCGAGCGCTGCGACGCGTTCCGCAAACCCGATCGCTTTGCGCAGGCGCTGCTGGCCTGCCAGTGCGATGCGCAGGGGCGGCTGGGGCTGGAAGACAAGCCCTACCCGCAACGCGCACAGCTGCTGCGCCTGCTGGCCGCCGCGCAAGCCGTCAGCACCAAGGAAGTGGCAGAACGCGCCGCCCGCACCGGCCGCCAAGGCGCCGAGATTGGCGCGATGGTGCATGAGGCGCGCTGCCAGGCAGTGGCACAGGCCTTGGCCGTGGAGGCCTGATGGCATTTGGCGACAGATGGGTACCTGCGCTGTATGTGCGCATTGCCCCTGATGCGGTAGAGATCCGCAGCAGCAACAGCGCTCTGGTATGGAGCGATGAGGCCATCATTGCGTTGGTTGCAAGCCCCAAAACCCAGATCCTGGCCCTGGGAGCGACAGCAAGATTGGCCGTGACACAAACTGCAGGTGCGTTTTTGTGCGAACCTTTTGTTCACCCACGCTGCCTGATCAGCGATTACTTGGTGGCTGAAGTGTTTCTGAAATATGCCATACGGTCCTACCGCAAGCGTACACAGCGCTGGTTCAGCCCTTCAGCACACTTGCTATTGCACCCTTGCCCTTCGCCTGCCCAGGCGGTTGGGCGTATGACCCAGGTCGAGCAACGCGCCTGGCGCGAGCTCGGTGAGCATTGTGGCGCCCGCAAGGTGGATCTGATTGACCCCCTGGCAGGCGAGGAAGATATTCAAAAACTGCTGCGAGATTGGCCCGCCCTCGGCTAATTCCTCAAGCCGGCGGTGCCGGCACCGAATGCAGCAGCACCGGCACATCGCCATCGCCATTGACGCTTTCCAGCTGCACGCCGAAGCCCCACAACCGCGCCGCGTGCTTCATCACTTCCTGCACATCGTCGGCCAGCGGCCGGCCCTGGTACTGGGTGTGGCGCAGGGTCAGGCAGCGGTCGCCGCGCAGGTTCACGTTCCAGACCTGGATATTGGGCTCGCGTGCGCCCAGGTCGTACTGCTGTGACAAGGTCTGGCGCAGGTTGCGGTAGCCATCCTCGTTGTGGATCGCGCTGACCAGCAGCTCGCGTTCGCTGGCATCGTCATGGATGGAGAACAGGCGCATGTCGCGCATCAGCTTGGGGCTCAGGTACTGGCCCACGAAGCTCTCGTCCTTGTAGTTCTGCATGGCATGGTGCAGCGCCGGCAGCCAGGGCGTGCCGGCCAGATCGGGGAACCAGCGCCGGTCTTCGTCGGTCGGGTGCTCGCAGATGCGCTGGATGTCGCGGTACATCGCAAAGCCCAGTGCATAGGGGTTGATGCCGCTGTAGGCACGGTGGCCGGCAGGCGGCTGGTAGATCACATTGGTGTGCGACGACAGCCATTCGATCATCACGCCATCGGTGAGCCAGCCCTCGTCGTACAAGGTGTTGAGCAAGGTGTAGTGCCAGAAGGTGGCCCAGCCCTCGTTCATCACCTGGGTCTGGCGCTGGGGGTAGAAGTACTGGGCAATCTTGCGCACGATGCGCACCACCTCGCGCTGCCAGGGCTCCAGCAGCGGGGCATTCTTTTCTATGAAGTACAGCAGGTTTTCTTCCGGCTCCTTCGGAAAGCGCTCATGGTGCTGCACCGGGCTGTTCTTGTCGGGGCGCGCAGGCAAGGTGCGCCACAGCTCGTTGACCTGCTGCTGGGCATAGGCCTCGCGCTGCTCACGCTCGGCACGTTCGCGCGCCAGGGTTTTCTTGGACGGGCGGCGGTAGCGGTCCACCCCCAGGTTGGCCAGCGCGTGGCAGGAATCGAGCCACTGCTCCACCGTATCCAAGCCGTGCTTTTCCTCGCACTGGGCGATGAAGTCGCGGGCATACACCAGGTAGTCGATGATGCTGCCCGCATCGGTCCACATGCCGAACAGGTAATTGCCTTTGAAAAAGCTGTTGTGCCCATAGGCCGCATGGGCAATCACCAGCGCCTGCATCGCGGTGGTGTTCTCCTCCATCAGGTAGCTGATGCAGGGGTTGGCGTTGATGACGATCTCGTAGGCCAGGCCCATATGGCCGCGGCGGTAGCGGCGCTCGGTGGCCAGAAACTCCTTGCCATAGCTCCAGTGCCGGTACCCCACCGGCATGCCAACGCTGGCATAGGCGTCCATCATCTGCTCGGCCGAGATCACCTCAAGCTGGTTGGGGTAGGTGTCCAGCCCGTAGCGCTCGGCGGTCTGCGCAATGGCAGCGTGGTAGCGCTCGATCAGCTCGAAGGTCCAGTCGCTGGGGTCGGGGAGCGGCTGCCGGGGCCGCTGGCCCGCAGGCCGGGGCGTGGCGGGCACATCGCGCTGCGAGCGGTCAGCGGACAATGGCACTTTCCAATGCGGGGAGCCCTTGCGCCGTGCAAGCACGGGGTATTGCGACGGATTCATACCGTGACCCCTTCCTTCTTGAACAGGTCACGGAACACCGGGTAGATATCGCCGGGCTCCGCCACCTTGCGCATCGCGAAATGCGGGAACAGCGGCAACAACTGGCTGTATTCCTGCCACAGGCTTTGCTCGTCGGGGGCCACCTGCACATAGGCAAAGTAGCGCGCCAGCGGCAGGATCTTGTCGGCCAGCAGGTTGCGGCAGTTGCCGCCATCGTCGCCAAAGTTGTCGCCGTCGCTGGCCTGGGCCACGTAGATGTTCCAGTCCGCCACCGGGTAGCGTGCGCGGATGACCTGGTCGAGCAGCACCAGCGCGCTGCTGACCACGGTGCCGCCGCTTTCGGTGGAATGGAAGAACTCGTCCTCGCCCACCTCGGCCGCCTGGGTGTGGTGGCGGATGAAGACGATCTCGATCTTCTCGTAGTGGCGGGTGAGAAACAGGTACAGCAGGATGAAGAAGCGCTTGGCCAGGTCCTTGCGGGACTGGTCCATCGAGCCCGACACGTCCATCACGCAGAACATCACCGCCTGGCTGCTCGGCTCGGGCACCTTGGTGCGGCTACGAAAGCGCAGGTCCAGGGGGTCGAGAAAGGCCACCTTGCCCATGCGCGCCTGCAACCCGGCAATGCGCTGCTGCAGCTCGGCCACCACTTCGCTCGTGCCATCGTCCTGCGCCAGCAGGTCTGCCAACGTATCCTGCAGGGCCTTGAGTTCACGGTTGGGCGCCTTGGTCAGCGCAATGCGCCGGCCCAGCGCGCCGCGCATCGTGCGCAGCACGGCCAGGTTGTGCGGGGTGCCGTCATGGCTGTAGCCGGCGCGGCGCGTCTTGTATTGCAAGGTACTGGCAATGTGGGTGCGCAGCAGGCGCGGCAGCGCCAGGTCTTCAAAGAACAGTTCCATGAACTCTTCCTTGGTCAACGTGAAGGTGAAGTCGTCTTCGCCCTCTCCCCCATCGCTGGCCTGCGAGCCACCACCACCGCCGGCCCCGCCCTGGGGCCGGGCGATGCGGTCGCCCCGCACATGCTCGGTATTGCCCGGATGCACGGTGTCGCGCACACCGCCAGGGCCGTGGTGGAACACCGGCTCCTGGATGTCCTTGCGCGGGATCGTGATAGTCTCGGCCTGCTCGATGTGGCGGATGTCGCGGTTGGCAACGGCGCGGCGTACCGCCTCGGAAATCTGCGCCTTGTAGCGGCGCACGAAGCGCTCGCGATTGCCCACCGACTTGTTCTTGCCGGAGAGCCTGCGGTCGATGATTTGCAATGCCATCTGTGCCCCCATCCATGAAGCGGCGCGTCCGGTGCCGGCGCGCCGTTCGGTCTGCTTCAGCTGCTCTTGCGCACGCGCAGGTACCACTCGCACAGCAGGCGCACCTGCTTGGGGGTGTAGCCCTTGGCTTCCATGCGGGTGACAAAGTCCTCGTGCTTGCGCGCATCCTCGGCGCTGGCCTTGGCATTGAAGCTGATGACCGGCAACAGCTCTTCGGTGTTGGAGAACATCTTCTTCTCGATCACCAGGCGCAGTTTCTCGTAGCTGGTCCAGCTGGGGTTCTTGCCCTGGTTGTTGGCACGCGCACGCAACACGAAGTTGACGATCTCGTTGCGGAAATCCTTCGCATTGGCAATGCCGGCCGGCTTTTCAACCTTCTCCAGCTCGGCGTTGAGCGCATTGCGGTCAAACACCTCGCCGGTGTCGGTATCGCGGTACTCGCTGTCCTGGATCCAGTAGTCGGCATAGGTGACATAGCG
Organism: uncultured Comamonas sp.; assembly: GCF_964277875.1. Classification (NCBI taxonomy): domain Bacteria; kingdom Pseudomonadati; phylum Pseudomonadota; class Betaproteobacteria; order Burkholderiales; family Comamonadaceae; genus Comamonas; species uncultured Comamonas sp. The sequence goes on along the minus strand of NZ_CAXYJV010000007.1, from coordinate 44,431 downwards.
GTCAAAGATGTTCTGGCCGTACTCGCTGTAGCTCTCCAGGTAGGCGGTCTGGATTTCCTTGCCGATGAACTCGGCGTAGTGCGGCGACAGGTACTCCTTGATGTAGCTGGTGTAGCGCGTCTCCACATCTGCAGGGAACTGCTCGCGCCCGATCTGCTGCTCCAGCACATACATCAGGTGCACCGGGTTGGCTGCCACCTCGGTGCTGTCGTAATTGAAGACCTTGGACAGGATCTTGAACGCAAAGCGTGTGGAGATGCCGGACATGCCCTCGTCCACGCCAGCATAGTCGCGGTACTCCTGGTAGCTCTTCGCGCGTGGGTCGGTGTCCTTGAGGCTTTCGCCGTCATACACCTGCATCTTGCTGAAGATGCTGGAGTTCTCGGGCTCCTTGAGGCGGGTGAGCACCGCAAACTGCGCCATCATCTTCAAGGTGCCGGGCGCGCAGACCGCGCTGGCCAGCGAGGACTCGCGGATGAGTTTTTCGTAGATGCGCACCTCCTCGGACACGCGCAGGCAATACGGCACCTTGACGATGTAGACCCGGTCGAGAAAGGCCTCGTTGTTGCGGTTGTTGCGGAAGGCCTTCCACTCGCTCTCGTTGCTGTGGGCGAGCACCATGCCGTCGAAGGGTATGGCGCCAAAGCCCTCAGTGCCCTTGTAGTTGCCTTCCTGGGTGGCCGTCAGCAACGGGTGAAGCACCTTGATCGGCGCCTTGAACATTTCGACAAACTCCAGCAGGCCCTGGTTGGCCAGGCACAGGCCACCCGAGTAGCTGTAGGCATCGGTGTCGTCCTGGGCATAGTTCTCCAGCTTGCGGATGTCGACCTTGCCGACCAGGCTCGAAATGTCCTGGTTGTTCTCGTCACCCGGCTCGGTCTTGGCAATACCGATCTGGCGCGAGATGCTGGGGTAGCGCTTGACGACGCGGAACTGCCGAATATCACCGCCGTACTCATCGAGGCGCTTGACAGCCCAGGGTGAGAGCACATGGTTGAGGCAACGGCGCGGAATGCCAAACTGCTCTTCAAGGACCGGTCCGTCCTCGATCGGATCGAACAGCGCCAGCGGGGATTCATTGACCGGTGAGCCCTTGAGCGAATAGAACGGCACCTTCTGGATCAGGTATTTCAGGCGCTCGGCGATCGAGCTCTTGCCGCCCCCCACCGGGCCCAGCAGGTACAGGATCTGCTTGCGCTCTTCCAGGCCCTGGGCAGCATGGCGGAAAAAGCTCACGACCTGCTCGATGGAGTCTTCCATGCCGTAGAACTCGGCAAATGCAGGGTAGCGGCGGATTACCTTGTTCGCAAACAGGCGCGAGAGATGCGGATCGTTGCGGGTGTCGATCATCTCCGGCTCCCCGATGGCCGCCAGCATGCGGTGGGCCGCCCCCTCATAGACCATCGGGTCACGCTGGCACAGCGCAAGAAACTCGTCGAGCGACATTTCCTCCTCCCGCAGACGAACGTAGCGGGCGGCAGAGTTGCTGATGACATCCATACGACCTCCGTGGCGGCACCCAAGGGGCTGACCGTGCCGCAAACTTGTTAGGACCCCTCTGCAAAACTCTCTGCCATGGCCGCAATGCATCCATACCATTTGGCGAGGGTTTTGCAGAACCTCCCTAGGCAACCGTTATCGTGACTTGGTTTTAGCACCTTAGCGGCGCTTTGACCAGATCACTTTTCCTACACACGGATGACCACAATGCAGGCAATATTTCTGGTTACGGGGCCACTGCCTGCGCTGGCCCGTAAAGGGCAGGCTTCCCCTCGAGCGGCGCCGCTCCGCCTCGCGCCATGCGTGCAGGCCACAGCGGCGCTTGGCGGCTGAAGGCGGCAAGACGGCCCGCTCCTATCGTCATAAAAACGACACACCCGCGTCACACCCCTGCCATCGGCGCCGCCGATACTCCGTGCGCACCACAGAGCATGTTCGCCCGGATCTCTCATGGGCCTCTGTGGTGCATCCAACACGACATAACACCCCACGGAGTTACCGATATGAGCGCAGTGCTGACCTCGCGTCGCCGTCTTTTGCAATTTCTGGGCAGCGCACCATTGCTGCCTCTGTCCAGCTCCCTGTCGGCTGCAGGCCTGCTGACCGCCTGCGGCGGGGGTGGCGACGACGATGGCCCGACGGCGGCGTTCAAGTCGGTGAGCTTCTCCAACATGGCAGCGCCCAACCTGACCACCCCCGCAGCGATGGCCACCACCTCGACCAGCGCCGTGATGACCATCCTGTACGCCGACGACAGCAAGCGCGAAGTGGCGCTGGCCTACGAATCGTTCTTCGTCACCGGCGACATGGTGGCGGACGGCAAGGGCGGCAAGATCCTGGCCGGCGGCTACTACGACATCAACAACCAGCCGATCATCGACAAATCGGTGGCGGGCAGCGAGCGCCAGTTCTTCTCCGACTGCCCCGATGGCTCGTCGATCATCCAGGTCGCCGACGCCAAGGTGGACGGCGTCAAGGGCAAGCCCGTGTTTGCCGTCGTGCAGTTCGAGTACACCTCCAAGGACCAGTCCGGCGCCGATGCCTACGGCACCCTGCCTTCGCCGATCGCCGTGCTGACGCTGGACCAGGACCAGGACACGGGCAAGCTGAGCCTGGTCAAGTACCACAACGTCGACATGTCCAAGGCCCACGGCCTGTGGATCACCTGCGGCGCCAGCCTCTCGCCGTGGAACACCCACCTGTCCAGCGAAGAGTACGAGCCCGATGCGTTCACCGCTGCCAGCTCGGCCCAGTTCAAGGCCTTCAGCAAGCATGTGTACGGCAACGAGACCACGGCCAACCCTTACCACTACGGCCACCTGCCGGAGATCACCGTCAACAAGGACGGCACCGGCACGGTCAAGAAGCACTACTGCCTGGGCCGCATCTCGCACGAGCTGATCCATGTGATGCCCGACAACCGCACCGCGCTGATGGGCGATGACTACACCAATGGCGGCCTGTTCATGTTCGTGGCCGACAAGGAAAAAGACCTGTCCGCCGGCAACCTGTACGTCGCGCATTACACCGATGTGCTGACCGACACCTCGACCGCCAAGATGGAGTGGATCCACCTGGGCCATGCCACCAGCGCCGAGATCGAAGCGCTCGCTAACAGCCTCAAGCCGACCGACATCATGGAGTCGCTGACCGCCGACCCACAGGACCCCAGCTACACCGCGGTGTTCCTGGACGGCAAGGCCGCCTGGCTCAAGCTCAAGCCGGGTATGGAAAAGGCGGCCGCCTTTCTGGAAACCCACCGTTACGCCAACCTGGTTGGCGGCTCGATGGCCTTCACCAAGATGGAAGGCACCACCGTCAACATCAAGGACAAGGTCGCCTACTCGGCACTGGCCAATATCCAGACCTCGATGATCAACGGTGACAAGGCCTGGAATGCCAAGCACAACGTGACCTTCCCCAAGACCGTGAAGGCCGGCGGCGTGCTGGCCCACAACCTGGGCGGCGGCATCAAGGACCGCCAAGGCGCCACCATCAACAGCGAATGGGTGCCACAGCAGTCGCACATGCTGATGATGGGCGAGGACATTGCCGCGGACGCACTGGGCAACACCTCCAACCCCGACAAGATCGCCAGCCCGGACAACCTGAAGTTCTCCGAAAAGATGCGCACCTTGTTCATCGGCGAAGACAGCGGCAACCACGTGAACAACTTCCTGTGGGCCTATAACGCGGACACCAAGCAGCTGTCGCGCATCCTCTCGACCCCGGCGGGCGCCGAATCCACCGGCCTGCACGCTGTGGACGAGGCCAACGGCTGGACCTACATCATGAGCAACTTCCAGCACCCGGGCGACTGGAGCGCGCTGCACGCCAAGATCAAGGACCAGCTCGATCCACTGATCAACGCCAACTACAAGAACAAGTTTGGCGCCTCGGTCGGCTACCTGACCGGCAAGCCGCAAGCCGTGAAGCTGTAATCTGCCCACAGCGTGCGCGTGGCCACGCGCGCACGCGCTTTACAGACAACGATGCCATCCGGACGGATGGCATTTTTCATGGCCCTGCGCGACTACAAGACCGATTGCAGCCAGCGCACGATCTCACCGGGCGGCATCGCGCCGGAGATGCGTGCGGCCTCCTGCCCGCCCTTGAACACCACCATGGTCGGAATGCTGCGGATATTGAAGGGCTGGGCCACATGCGGATAGGCCTCGGTATCGAGCTTGGCAAAGCGCAGCCGGGGCTCCAGCTGTTTGGCGGCCAGTGCATAGCCGGGGGCCATCTGCAGGCAGGGGCCGCACCAGGGCGCCCAGAAATCCACGACGACAGGGATGTGGTTGCGCCCCAGCTGCTTGGCAAAGCTGTCGGCATCCAGCGCGACCGGTTCGCCGGTGAACAAGGGCTGGTGGCAGCTGCCGCAATCGGGCTGCTGGGCCAGCTGCGCGCGCTGCACGCGGTTGGTGGTATGGCAATGGGGGCACACGATGTGCAAGCTGTCTTCCGTCATGGGGCACTCTCCTGCTGCCCATCATAGGCAGACCCAGGAGGCGCAGGTGCAGGCCAAGGCCGCATATTTCAAGCCAGGGTCAGCAGCACCGGCTGGTGGTCGGACAGCTGCGTGGCGCTGTCGCTGTGCCAGGCCCGCACATGGCTGCTCAGGCTGCCGCTGACCAGCGCAAAATCGCAGGCCACTGGCGCGGGCCCCCAGGTGCGGTCAAACAGGCAGAAGGTGGGCGGCTGCGGCGCACTGCCATGCAGCAAGGGCCAGCTGTCATGCCACAGCGCGGATCCGTCGGTCTGCGCTGCAACCAGCGCGGCATAGGCGGGCTCGCCGGCGTGCATGTTGAAATCGCCACACAACACCGCATGCGGGGTGTGCACTGGCGTGGTGTAAGGCGTGGCCGCCGCTGCCGCACCGGGCAGGGCCTGCAGCTGCGCCAGCGCCTCCGCATGGATTGCCCGCAGCGCCTGCACCTGCGCCATGCGCTGGCGCGCACTGTGGTACTCCAGATGCGTGCACATCACCCGCACCAGGCCCAGGGCCGGGTCGCGCACCGTCACCACCAGGCAACCCCGGGGCATGCTGACCACAGCGGCCTCGGCCAGCCAGGGCAGGCGGTGCTGCGCCACCTCGGCCACCGGCAGGCGGGTGGCCACCACATTGCCAAAACTGCGGCGCTGGCCGCTGGCATCCACCCCATCGGTGGTGGCCGCAAAGAACAGCTGCCAGCCCGGCAGCAGTGCCTGCAGCTGCGCCACCTGGTCGCCCGGTGCGCCCGCCAGCCCGCCGTGGCCCACAGCCACCTCCTGCAGGCAAAGCACATCGATGCCGCCCGTGCCCGCGTCCTCGCCCATCGCCAACGCATGGCGCACGATGCGTGCCGGGTCAACCAGGCCATCGAGGCCGCAGCACCATTGCACATTCCAGGTCAGTATTTGCATGTGGAAAACTCTGTGGATAGCCGCGCCCGCTGGCGCCATCGCCCGCCATTGTGCAGCAGGGGCCAGGCGTTTTTCGTGTCAGCGCCCCAAGCCAGGCCCGAGCGCCCCTATAGTCGGACGATGCCCAAGCACCAAGATTCCTTTCAGATCCGCCCCGCTACCGTGGACGATGTCGCGGCCATGTTCCAGGTGCGCCTGGCCGTCACCGAGAACCGCCTGAACCGTGACGCGCTGGCCGCCGTCGGCGTAACCCCCGACTCCATTGCCGAGGCCATCCGCAGCGCGCCTTGCGCCTGGGTCGCCACGACCGAAGGCGAAGTCGCCGGCTTTGCGATGGTGGACCTGGACAGCGCCTGCCTGTCTGCGCTGTTTGTGCGCAGCAACCACGAAGGCCGGGGCATGGGCAGCGCCCTGTGCCAGGTCTGCGAGCAGGCCTTGTTTGCGCAGCATGAAGTGGCCTGGCTGGAAACAGCCAAAACCAGCCGCGCCGCGCGCCTCTACCGCCACCTGGGCTGGGGCAACGAGAGCGATATCGGCGATGGCGATATTCGCCTGACCAAGCGGCGCGATTGACGCCGCACACCGCTGCAGGCTGGCCGGGCTTCTGCTACATTGCGCTGATGGCTCTGTGCACCACCCCCCGAATTATTCGCATCGTCGAACCGACGGTGGGATAGCGCGCGGCCACGCAAGCATGCAACCCACCCTGGAGGTGGGTTTTCCGTCTCTGGGGTTCCCTTCAAGGAGATGGAATGAACACCACCCAAGCGCCTGATACCCCAGCCGGTAGCCCTAGCGGCACCCTGCACCTGCTCTGCGGAAAGATCGCGTCCGGCAAATCCACCTTGGCCCGGCAGCTGGCGGCGCAGCCCCGCACCGTGCTGGTCAGCGAAGATGCCTGGCTTGCCCAGCTCTACCCGGATGCACTGGTCTCGATCCAGGACTATGTGCTGCTGTCCGCCAGGCTGCGCGGTGCGATGCAGCCCCATATCGTGTCGCTGCTGCAAGCCGGCACTTCGGTGGTGCTGGATTTCCCGTCCAACACCACCGCCACCCGCGCCTGGGCGCGCAGCATCTTTGAAGCAGCAGGGGCGCCGCATGTGCTGCACTGGCTGCAGTTGCCCGACGACGAATGCAAGCGCCGCCTGCGGGCGCGCAATGCGTCGGGCGAGCATCCGTTTGAAACCAGCGATGCGCAGTTTGACCTGATCAGCCAGCACTTTGTGGCACCGTCTGCGGCGGAGGGCTTTCAGCTGGTGCTGCACGGCTGATACGCACCGCCAAGCACCAGGCCTCAGGCGCGCTGCGGCAGGTAGCTGGGCCTGTCCGCCGTCATTCCGCGTTTGACTTGCTGCGTCAAATCATCGGCCAGTACCTCGTCCAGCCCGGCTTCCAGCGCATCGAGCGTGCGGCTGACGATATCGGCCGGGCTGGACTTGGGGGCATCCAGCCCTCGGGTCAGGTCGGTATCGACAAAGGCCATGTGCAGGCCCAGCACCTGCGTCTTCTGGGGTGCCAGCTCGTAGCGCAGCGCATTGGTGAGCGACCAGGCGGCAGACTTGCTTGCCGAGTAAGCGGCGAGCTCACTGCCATTCACCCAGGAAGCAATCGACAAGACATTGAGCAAGCCACCACCGCCATGGGCCGCCAGCACCGGCGCAAAGGCCTTGCTCATGCGCAGCACCGCAAAGAAATTGGTCTCGAACATGCGCCTTGCCACCGCTTCGCTGTCTTCGGCGAGGAATCCGCCTGTCTGGGCAATGCCCGCGTTGTTGATGACCAGGGTCACATCGGGCGCCTGCGCCACCGCAGCCGCTACATCTTCGGGGTTGTTGACATCCAGCCGCAGCGGATGCACCCCCGCCTGGGGGCTGATATGGGCGGGATCGCGTGAGCCTGCATAGACCTTGCGGGCACCCCGGGCGAGCAACTCGCCCACAAAGGCCTGGCCAATGCCCCGGTTGGCACCGGTGACAAGAACGACAGCTTCAGCAATTTTCATGGAAATCTCCACATGGTTGTGAGGGTGAGAGAGCGCTCATTGGCGCTGGATGACGGCATGACCGGCCTCAACAGAGGCCAATGCCTCCGGGGTGCATCCGAAAGGGAAAACACGATCCACCAACGGACGGATGGCGCCGGACTCGATCAGCGCGGCGATCTCGCGCAGCTGCCAGCAGCGGCCAGCTCTTGTTGCCATGCCGATCCAGCGCCAGCGCTTGCAATTCGTATTTCGCATGATGCTCATCATATTAAAAATCAAAAAAAAGCAGCGCGCTGCTAGGCGCCGCTGTCAGGTTCGCGCTCCGTTGCCCGATCGGCTGGCAGCAATTGCTTCAGCGCCGCTTCGCGCAAGCTGTCCGCCAGCGCCGGGTCGTCCACCGCACGGGCCAGCAGCAGGCTGCCCACCATCGTGGACAAGCTCACCATCGCGCGCTCGTGGGCCTGGGCCTGGCCCCAATCGGGCGATTGGCGGGCGATCAGGTCCACCATTGCCTTGATGTGCTGGGTGGTCACGCGGCGCACTTCCGGGGCCTGGCGTGCAGTCTCGGAGCCCAAGGCGACCAGCGGGCAGCCCTGCTCGGGATGCGCCACATGGGCTTTGGACAGATAGGCGCGGAGCACGGCCTCCCAGGTCTGGCCAGGGACCGCCTGCGCAGCCACATCGGCAACCACGGCAGCAGATTCTGCACACGCCAGACCGGCAGCTTCGGCCAGCATCGCCTCGCGCGAGGCGAAATGCGCGTAGAAGGCCCCATGCGTCAGGCCGGCCTCTTTCATGATGTCGGCCACGCCCGTACCGCCATAGCCGCTGCGGCGGATGGCGCGCGCTGCGACGGACACAATGCGCTCATGTGTCGCCTGCTTGGCAGCTGCCCGGGTGTTGGAAGTGTCATTTCGCATGATTCTCATCATGCATAATTCCCTGACCCTGCGTGCCGCAGGGTGAATGCCGCGCAGCCGACAACATCCTGCATCCGGTCAACGTGGTGTGCCTTGTGCACCCAACCATTGGAAAACTTGCGACACCATGTCTGAGCGGGCAGGCCCTGAGACACCCGACAGCCACCAGGTGCTGCCCGGCAAGCGCGGGTAGCCCGGCAGTACCTGCAGCTGCCCGCTGGCCACGCTGCCCTCCACCAGCAGACTGGGCAAGCAAGCGATACCTTGCGCTGCCAACACGGCATCCAGCACCAGCCGCACATCGTCGTAAATGGCGCGCTTGCGAAAGGCTGCCAGCGGCCCCAGGAAAAGCGGCGCCGTGTCCTCTGCGGTGAGGCTCTCTTCCAGGCACACCACATCCGCATGCAGATGCTGCTGGGCCTGCGGAATACGGCCCAGCTTCTGGGCTGTACCTGCATCGGCCACCAGCAGCCATTCGTCTTGCAGCATCGGCAGTTCTTGCAAGCCCGGCTGCAACAGCGGCCGGTTGCTGATGGCGATATCGACATCGATCTCATCGACAAAGCGGGCGCTCTCATCGACCGATAGCACCAGGCTCAGCCCGGGCAGCAGCGCATGCAACTTGGGCAGCCGTGGCTGCAGCCAGCCGCGCAACAGCGGCGCGGGGCAGACCAGGGACACGAGGCCGGGATCGAGGTAGGTGCCAATGCGTTCCACGCCGCTGCGCAGCACGCTGAGCGAGCGCTGCACGCTGCGCAGCAGTACCTCGCCCGCAACGGTCAACTCCACGCCCCGCCCTGCGCGGCGAAACAAGGGCTGCATCAGCTGTTCTTCCAGCTGCTGCACCTGGTGGCTGATGGCAGACTGGGTCACATGCAACTCTTCCGCTGCACGCGAAAAGCTACCGAGCCGGGCAGCGGCCTCAAAGCCCATCAACAGCTTCATCGACGGAATACGCGGCGCTGACATATGAGAGATATTAATGAATCAGCGCAAATCTTATCATTTGATCTCATAGCTGCCGCCTTGCACAATGCGACCTGGTCCGAACCTTCGGCAAAAGCTCCAGACAGGCCACAGGAAAAGTGATGAAGACAGGTCAAGATGTAATGCGCAATGGCGCGCACGCCCCCATGGAAGCCAACACCATGCAACGACGACAATTTCTCTCGGCCGGCACCGGCTTGGTCACCGGAGGCGCGGTGGGCATGCCAGCGCAATACGCGTCTGCGGCAGACAGCCCATGGCGCATGCCCGATGAAGGCGATCGCCACACAGCCACCTGGATGGCCTTTGGTGCCAGTGACAAGATCTGGGGCCGGCGGCTGAAGGCGGGTGCACAGTCCAACCTGGCGCTGATCGCACAGACCATTGCCCAGCTGGAGCCCGTGCAGATGCTGGTCAGCGCACAAGACTACGACCTGGCCGCGCGGCTGTGCGGCAGCAAGGTCCAGTTGCTGGTGCAAGACATCGATGACCTGTGGATGCGTGACACCGGCCCGGTATTTGTCAGGAAGGCAGGCGGCGGGCTCGCCGGGGTCGATTTCAACTTCAATGGCTGGGGCCGCAAGCAATCCCACCGCAACGATGCCCAGGTCGCGGCCTTTGTCGCCCGTATGGCAGCGGTGCCTCTGCTGAAAAGCAGCCTGGTCCTGGAAGGCGGCGACATTGAGGTGGACGGCCAGGGCACCGCCATCATCACCGAGAGCTGCGTGCTCCATGCCAACCGCAACCCGGGTGCCAGCAAGGCGCAGTGCGAGCAGGAGCTGCACAGGGTGCTGGGCATCGACAAGGTCATCTGGCTGCCCGGCATTGCCGGCCTCGACATCACCGATGGCCACACCGACTTCTACGTCCGCTTCTGCGCGCCCGGGGTCGTGGTTGCCGGTTTTGACAACGATACGTCCTCGCCGGAACATGCCGTCACCGAGCGCCACCTGGCTATCCTGCGCAAGGCGACCGATGCGCGTGGCCGCCGCTTGCAGGTGCTGCGCATGCCGGGGCCCGACAATATCAGGCCGCAATATGCGAACAAGGACTTTGCGGCCGGCTATATCAACTTCTATGTCTGCAATGGCGCGGTGATCTGCCCCGAGTTTGGCGACAGCTGCGCTGATCGCAATGCCCGCGCCATCTTGCGTGAGCAGTTTCCCGGGCGCGAGATTTTGCAGCTCAATATCGATGCCATTGCGGCGGGCGGCGGCGGCATCCACTGCACCACGCAGCAGCAGCCGGCCTGAGTGGGACCGCGCCTGCCCCGGCTACACCAGCGCCGGGGCATCGCCGCGCAGCGGGAAGACATGGCCCTCGCCGTCCACCGCATTGCAGGCGCGAAAGCCCGGCACCGCCCAAGCGGCTTGCAGCAGCGCGCCGCCCAGGCTGCCTGCGATGGTGCCCGCACCGGCCAGCGAAGGTAGGGCGACAAGAAATTTCAGCGCCGCGTTCTCGCGCCACGGAGGCGGCGTGATGGCGCGGCGTTCTTGTGCGGATGCGCTCGGCGCTCTCGGCAGAAGCGGGGGCCTATCGCCCCAGCTGCAATGCCGCAGATGCCAGCGCCACCCAGGCCGGCAGGCGTTTGCCAGCCCGATCCTTTGCGGACATTGACGGCTCGCTGGAACGTACTTCCCCCAAGAGCGCCGCCTTACTTGATCCCTGCCCGCATAAAGCTCTGCACAAACTGGCGCTGGAACAGGATGAAGCCGATCAGCAGCGGCGCCGAGGTCATCAAAGTCGCCGCGGTGATGGTGGACCAGTCCACGCCCTGCTCCACGCTGGAGAACACCTGCAGCCCGACGGTGAGCGGGCGCGATTCCACGCTGTTGGTGATGATCAGCGGCCAGAGAAAATTGTTCCAGTGAAAGCTCACCGACACCAGCGCAAAGGCGGTGTAGACCGGCCGGGCCAGCGGCACATAGACGCGCCAGAGAATCTGCAAGGTGCTGGCCCCTTCGACACGCGCGGCCTCGTCCAGCTCTTTGGGGATGCCCATGAAGGTCTGGCGCAGCAGGAAGATTGCAAAGGCCGAGGCAAAGTACGGCAGGCCAATCGCGAACAAGGTATCGACCAGACCGAGCCTGGCCATGGTCTGGTAGTTCTCCACCAGCAGGATGTCGGGCATGATCATCAGCTGCACCAGCACCAGCGCAAAGGCGATGTTCTTGCCCCGGAACTGGTAGCGCGCAAACGCAAAGGCCGCCAAGGTGGACAGCAGCAACTGCGCCGCCAGGATGAGAGCCACCAGCAAGCTCGTGTTCAGAAAGTAGCGCGCAAACGGTGCGGCATCCCAGGCCTTGCGGAAGTTCTGCAGGGTCCAGGGCGCCGTCAGGTCAAAGCGGATCGCGTAGTCGCTGGGGTGGAAGGCCGTCCAGAACGCATAGGCCAGCGGCAGAATCCACAACAGCGCCAGCAGCCAGGCGGCAACGGTGTCCAGCCAGGTATGGCGGTAGATGACGGCAGGGGCTTGGCTGCGGCTCATTGGTAGTGCACCTTCTTGTCCAGCACAAAAAACTGGAACAGCGCCACGCTGGACAGTACGACCACCAGCACCACGGTAATGGCCGCTGCATAGGCCGTGTCCCAGAACTTGAAGCCCACCTCATACAGGTGGTAGAGCAGCAAGGTGGTGGCATTGTCCGGGCCGCCCCGGGTCAGGATGAACACATGGTCTACCAGACGGAAGGCATTGATCACCGCATTGACCAGCACGAACACCGTGGTCGGCATCAGCAGCGGCCACTGCACCCGGCGGAAGAAGTACCAGCGCGAGGCACCCTCGATCGCGGCTGCTTCCTTCAGGCTGGGGTTGAGCGTTTGCAGCGCTGCCAGGTAGAAGATCATGAAAAAACCGGCTTCCTTCCACACCGCCACCAGGGTGATCGCCCCCAGCGCGGTGGACGGGCTGCCCAGCCAGTTGTGCGACGGCAGGCCCAGCGCGCCGGTGACCTGCTCCAGCAGGCCGTACTGCGGCGTGTAGAAGAACAGCCAGATATTGGCCACCGCAATCATCGGCAGCACCGTGGGCGTGAAATACGCCATGCGCACAAAGGTGCGGCCTGCGATGCGCTCGTTCACCCAGACGGCCATCAGCAGCGCCAGGCCGATGGAGGCGGGAATCGTGGCCGCCGCAAACCAGAGGTTGTTGCGCACCGCCTGCCAGAACACCGGGTCCTCGGCCATGGCCTGGTAGTTCTCGATGCCCACCCACACTGCGGCACGCGCGCCCTTGGGGGTGGAGTAAAAGCTGTCGATCAAGGTCGCCACTGCGGGCCAGTGGGTGAAGGCGACCAGCAGCACCAGCGCAGGCAGCAGCAGCAACCAGGCGTGGATGCTGCGCTGGCCGCTGCCGGCCATGGACGAGGAAGAAGCGCTCATGCGTTGGGTGTCTCTCAATGGGGCGGGATGGTTCCCCCACGCTGCCCCGGCATGGCCTGCAAGCGGGCCACGCCGGTTACGGCTTTACTGGTAGCTGCGCAGGATGCGGTCGGCCTCCCGCTGCGCATCCTTCATCGCCTGCGCCGAGGTCTTGGTGCCGTTCAGCGCAGCCTGCACCGCGTCGTTCAGCACCTTGGTCACGCGCTGGTTGTCATGCGTGGAGAACTCGGCCACCGAGACGGGCAACTGGTCGCGGGCGACCAGCGCCTGCGGGAACTCCTGCCCGTATTTCTTCAGCGCCGGCGTGTCATAGGCCGCAGGCGATACGGCCACATAGCCGCTGTCCATGCTCCACTGCGCAGCGCGCTCGGGCTGGGTCACCCACTTGGCAAATTCGAAAGCGGCCTGCTGCTGCTCCTTGGGTGCCTTCTTGAAGATGTAGAAGTTGCCGCCACCGGTGGGCGAGCCGCCCTTGCGCACATGGCCGGCGATCTGGCCAACCCCGAAATCGAACTTGGCATTGGCCTTGATATTGGTCAGGTTGCCGGTGGTGGTGACGATGATCGCGGCCTTTTTTTCCAAAAAGTCCTTCGGCGTCGTGCCCCACTCGATCACGCCCTTGGGGTGCACGCCTTCCTTGGTCAGGTTGACCCAGTAGTCCAGCGCCTCGATCACCTTGGGGTTGTCGAAGCTGACCTTGGTACCCGCCTCGTTGGCCAGCAACACATCATTGGGGGTGGTCAGGGTTTGCAGCATCCAGTAGGCAAATCCGGTCGATGGGATCTGGATGCCGTACTGGGTCACATTGCCGCTGGCGTCTTTCTTGGTGAGCTTCCTGGCCGCCTCGCTCAGCTCCTTCCAGGTGGCAGGGGCCTTGTTCGGGTCCAGGCCGGCCTCCTTGAAGGCGTCCTTGTTGTAGTACATCACCACGGTGGAGCGCTGGAAAGGCACGCCCCAGGTCTTGCCACCCGTCTGGCTGTTGGCCATGAAGGCGGGGTAGAAGCCCTTGAGCCAGGCCTTGTCGGCATCGGTGTTCGCGAAGTCGTTGATCGGCACGATGGCGTCGTCGTCGATCAGCGTGAACATGTCGGTCGACAGCAGCACCGAGGTGGCCGGTGCCTTGCCCGACTTGTTGGCGGTGAGCGCCTTGACAATGGTTTCCTGGTAGGTGCCCGCGTAGATCGGCGTGATCTTGTACTGCGGATGCGCCTTGTTGAAGTCATGGGCGTAGCCGTCGATCACCTTGGTGATCGGGCCGCCCACGGCCACGGGGTAGTAGAAAGGCACTTCCAGCGGATCGGCCGCATGCGCGAGGCCCGCACCCAGGCTGAGCATGGCGGCGGCCGATGCGGCCAGGGTCTTCAAAAACATATTGCGTTGCACGGAATCACTCCTCGGGTTGAGCGCCTGCCTGCAGGCGCTGCTCAAACAGACCAGTCAAAGAAAAATGGGTCGCCTCAGGCCATGCGCAGGCCATCGGCATCGAAGAAATGCATGTCTTCCGCACGCCAGGCCAGGCGCAGCGCCTGCCCCACGGCCGCTGCCTGCTGGCCGGGTGCGCGCACCGTGATCTGCTCGCTGCCAATCGCGCAGCGCAGCACTACATCGGCGCCCAGGTATTCCAGGCCGATCACCTGCGCATCTACGCCTTCGGCTGCCAGGCACTGCACCGCCTCGGGCCGCAAGCCCAGTGCCGCAGCACCGGCCGGCGCCGGCACCTGCACCTGGCTGCCGGCAATCGCGCCATCGCTGAGCCGCAGCAAATTCATCGCCGGTGTGCCGATAAAGCGTGCCGCAAAGGTGCTGGCGGGGCGGGCGTACATCTCGCGCGGGGTCGCGCATTGCTCGACCCGGCCCTGGTGCAGCAGCACCACCTGGTCGGCCATGCTCATCGCTTCGGTCTGGTCATGGGTGACATAGACAACGGTCAGCCCCAGGCGCTGCTGCAACTCGCGCAGCTCGGCACGCATCTCCTGGCGCAGTTGGGCGTCCAGGTTCGACAGTGGCTCATCCATCAGGCAGACATGGGCCTGCGCCACCAGGGCCCGGCCCAGCGCCACGCGCTGCTGCTGGCCACCCGAGAGCTGGCCCGGCTTGCGGTCCAGCAGGTGCGCCAGTCCCAGCAGCCCGGCCGCATCCTTCAAACGTTTTTCGGCCTCGGCCTTGGGCACCTTGCGTACCGCCAGGCCAAAGCCAATATTCTCGGCCACCGACAGATGCGGAAACAGCGCATAGTTCTGGAACACCATCGCAATGCCGCGCTGCGCCGGTGGCAGCTGCGTCACGTCGCGCCCTCCAATCAGCACCTGGCCGGCGCTGGCCGTCTCCAGCCCGGCAATGATGCGCAGGGTCGTCGATTTGCCGCAGCCCGAAGGGCCGAGCAGCACGCAAAAGCTGCCCGGCGCGATCTGCAGATCGACCGAATGCAGTGCTGTGGTGCTGCCCCAGGATTTGGCAACCTGCCGTAACTCAATGCTTGACATCGCGCCAGTGTATGAAAGCGGGATGACAATTTGTTTACAAGCTTTCCCTTAGCTGACAAGCCGCTCCAGCGAAAGCGAAGCATCCACTCCCTGGATTCGCTTACAACCATGACAATGCTGCGGCGCAGCACCGTCGCTGCACCTCCACGGGAAATTATTTACAGCCAGCGTGCAATCCCGGCCGCCAGCAGGCTCAGCACCACGGTCGTCGCAATCGGCAGCCACAAGGTCCGGCCAAACAGCCGGATCTCAAAATCCCCCGGCAGCCGCCCCAGCCCCAGCTTGCGCAGCAGGGCCGCAAAGCCATTGAGCAGTATCAGTGCCAGGAAGACCACGATCAGCCAGCGGATCATCGCAGCACCTCCATCGGGTTAAGGGCCAGAGCGCTCATCATGCGGCGCAGTACACCTGCTCGCCGGCAATCCAGGTCTCCTGCACGCGCAGGCTGCCAATGTCGGCGACGGGCACCGTGAAGATATCGCGGTCCAGCACCGCAAAGCTGGCTTCAAAGCCGGGGGCAATCTGGCCGAGCCGGCCCTCGAACGGCGACAGGCTGGCCGCGCGTGCGGTGTAGAGCAGCAGGGCCTGCGGCACGGTCAGCGCCTGGCTGTCCACAATGGGGGCGCCGTTGTAGGCGCGGCGCTGTACGGCGGCCTGGATGGAGACAAAGACATTGTCCGGATCGGCCCAGGTGGTGGCCGGCGCGTCGGACGACAGCGCGATATGGTCGATCTCCTCGTAGAAGGTCTTGAGCGCATAGGACTGGTCGAACTCCGATGCCACCAGGTTTTCGGTATAGGCCTCGTACTCGGCAAACATGAAGATGATCTGCGTGGCCACGCCCCACTGCATCGGCATGGCGTTCATCTGCGCAATCTGCGCGGGCTTGAGCAAGGTGGCATGCTCCAGCCGCACGGAGGGCACGCCGGCGGGCAGCCAGGGCTTTTTATCGGCAAAGAAGTCGATCACCAGCTGCAGGGCCGCATCGCCCATCGCATGCACGGCCATCTGCGCGCCGTTGGCCACCGACCATTCGTAGGCCTGCGCCAGCGCCGCGCTGCTGAGCAAGGACATGCCAAACAGGCTGCCCGTGTGCTTGTAGGCACAGCTGCACCAGGCCGTCTTGCCGGAGATGGAGCCATCAGCAAACAGCTTGATGCCAGCGATCTTGACCCGGCCATTTTTTTGCGCGGCCTGCAGCCCTGCCAACAGGTCGCCCTTGCAAGGCTCCCAGGAAAAATACAGCGCTGCCTGCTGCTTGAAGCCGGCTTGGGCAGCATCGCGGTAGACATCGAGGTGGTGGAAGGGCTGGGTGAAGGCCATCATGTCGGTCACCGCGACGATGCCGCGCTCGCTGAAGCGCTGCGAGGTGCGCGCCAGGCTGCCCACGGCCTGAGGATAGTCCAGCACCGCCTTGGCCCGCTGCACCACACTGTTGGCCGCCAGCTCGGTCAGCACGCCATTGGGCGTGCCATCGGCATCGCGGCCAAAGTGGCCACCAATGGGGTCGGGCGTGTCCCTGCCAATGCCCGCCAGCGCCAGCGCACGGCTGTTGCAAATGCCCGAGTGGCAATCGGAGCGGCCCACATAGACCGGCTGCGTGGCCGACACCCGATCCAGGTCATGGCGCGTGGGCGTGCGCCCTTCCTTCAGCTTGGACTCGTCATAGCCCCAGCCCTCAATCCAGTCATTGGGCCCGAGCCCCGCCTTGGGGTGCTGCTTCAGCGCCGCAATCAAGCCCGGAATGTCTTCGACCAGCGGCACCGTGCAAGGCACCGCATCGACGATCTGCGACAAGAACGTGGGATGCGTATGCACATCCACAAACCCCGGCACCACCGTCCGCCCCTGCAAATCCACCTGCCGATCCGCCACCGGCTGCGCCGCATCGCCCACATGCCCCACCCAGCGCACCACCCCACCCTCCACTACAAAAGCCGTCGCGAAATCGCTCTCGCTGCGGCCGGTAAAAACATGGGCGTGGGTGAACAGACAAGAGGACATGACAAGGAGCTGCAAAAAGCAAAGGCGGCAAAGAAGCCGCCATTGTCCGCGATTGGAAGGAGACCCGCCCCGCTCCGCTGTACCGCAAGCGCCGTATGGTCTCCCAACAGCGAACCAAGCAGCGAGCGCAGCCCTTGAACCACCACCTTCAATGGCGAGATGGGCGCGCAGGCGCGACGCCGGGGGCGCAGACAATACGCCTGTATGGCAAGCCCCCGCAACAAAGCCTGCGCGCCCATATCGCCACCCCAAAACGAGAACTATCTACGCCCCCGCCAAAGAAGGCGCCGCCAGAGCAGTCACCCCACAACAAATAGCCAAGAAAAAGGCCATCCAAAGGTGGCCAGAGAAGAACATTTACACCGGGTCTGTGTGTCCTGGTGCTCGGTTCAAGAGTTGCGTCCGCTTGTCTGCGCTGAGTGAGAGATAGCGCTCGTACTGGCGGAGAATATCGGCGATAAGCTCCTCGCTGCGCAAATACTGCACGTCATACCCCGACCGCCCATCTTCAAAGAAGGTAATGGGCTCGTACATATAACGCCGCTCCTTGCTGCCCGCACTCTCGCGCACCGTGAAGGTGGGTATCGCGCGGCGCACCGTACGCACGCCGTAGACAAAGTCGCGCAGCTTCTCCACCGGCACCACCAGGCGTACTTCGCTGTCGCCCTCGCCCTCCAGGCTTTCATGCACATGCGCCTGCAGTCCGCGCTTTTGCATCTCGGCGGCCACCTCATGCATCGCAGGCAAAACGGTGGCGCGCAAAAAGCGCTGCACATCCGCCTTGAGCGGCTGGTGCACGATCTGCTCCAGGCGCTTGCGCCAGTGCTGGCCGCTCCAGAAGTTGGTGGCAGGCGCCAGGTCGGGGGAGTAATGGGCCAGGTCGGCGACCATGCCGCGCCACAGGCCGATGCACAGCACCAGCATGATTACCGCCACCGGCAAGGCGGCCACCAGTGTGACAGCCTGCAGCGCGCCCAAGCCGCCGGCGAGCAGCAGCACGATCGAGGTGACGCCCAGCAGCACACACCAGAACAGGCGTTGCCACACGGGCGATTCGTTGTTGCCGCGCGAAGCGATGGAGTTGACCACCAGCGCGCCCGAGTCGGCCGACGTGATGAAGAACACACCGATCAGCAACACCGCCAGCCACGACACCGGTTTGACCCAGGGCAGGTACTCGAAGAAGCGGAACAGCAAGGCATCCACATTGGTCGCGGTCTGCGCGAGCGCGCCGGCGGCGACATGGGTGTCCGTCCAGATCGCACTGTTGCCAAACGCGGTCATCCACAGCAGGTTGAAGGCGGTGGGCACCAGCAGCACGCCGATGACAAACTCACGCACCGTGCGGCCGCGCGAGATGCGGGCGATGAACATGCCGACAAAGGGCGACCAGCTCACCCACCAGGCCCAGTACAGAATCGTCCAGCCGCCAAACCAGCCCTCTTCGCGCGACGGCGCATAGGCAAAGGTGCGCAGCGACATGCCCAACAGGCCCTGCAGGTAGTTGCCGATGTTCTCACTCAAGGCCTTGAAGATATGGGCCGTGGGGCCGGCGATCACGACAAAGCTCAGCAGCAGCACCGACAGCAGCATGTTGAACTCGCTCAGGCGCCGCACACCTTTGTCGACGCCCAGCAGGGCCGACAGGCTGGCCAAGGTCACCACCACCACAATGATGGTCACCAGCACCCCAGAGGTGTCGGTGTTCCAGCCCGTCAGGGTGTGCAGACCTGCAGCCATCTGGCGTGCGCCATAGCCCAGCGTCGTCGCAATACCGGCGATCGTGCCGACCAAGGCAAACGCATCCACGCCATGGCCGATGGGCCCGTTGATGCGGTCGCGCAGCAGCGGGTACAGACCCGAGCGCATGGTCAGCGGCAGGTTGTAGCGAAAGCCGAAATAGGCCAGCACCAGGCCCATCGTGCCGTAGACGGCCCAGGCATGGAAACCCCAGTGGAAGAACGTGGCCTCCATCGCCTCGCGGGCGGCGGCGGGCGTGCCCGGCTCCTGCGTGGCGGGATTGAGGAAATGCTGCAGCGGCTCGCCCACGCCAAAGTACATCAGGCCAATGCCCATGCCGGCGGCAAACAGCATCGACGACCAGGAGACAAAGCTGAACTCGGGCTTGGCATCATCGGGCCCCAGGCGGATATCGCCATAGCGGCTGGCGGCCAGCACGACCAAAAACAGCAGGAAGGCGCTCAGCGCCATCACATAGAACCAGTCAAAACTGGCCACCACCCAGCGCTGCGCGCCAGAGAACAGGCGGTCCGCTGCATCGGGCGCGAGCACGCAGACGAGCAGCAAGGCGGTAAGCACCAGCAGTGCCGGTATCACCACCGGCAGTGACATGGTCGAGTGCTGGCTGCTCTGCGGCGCCGGCGCAGCAGGCCCTGAGGCAGGTGCGCCCGGGCCTGGCGGGGTGCCAGCCTCAGGCGCTACCGCCGGATCGGGAGAAGAGTTGGTCATAGGTATACCCGTTGGGAGCACGCCCCGTCCGTCGCAGGCGCGCCGCAGAAGCCTTCCAGCCCCCCATGGGCACGGCAAGGCACTGCAAAACCTATCAGTATGCAATAAGTGATTGTGCAAATACTATGCCGCAGATCAGCCAATCTTCAACAATCGCCACCGTCTTACAGCAGCAGCGCTGCTGGCACGGGGGGCGGCGTTGGGCTGACGCCACAGACCAGGCAGCCCCCTTAGCTGCTCAGCGCTGTACACCCCAGCGCTTGACGGTCACCCGTTCGAGTTGGTGGAAGCCCAGGGTCTCGACCAGCAAGCCGATGATGATCACCAGCGCCAGCCCGGCAAACACCTGGTCGGTGTAGAGCTCGTTGCGGCTTTGGAAGATGTACCAGCCCAGTCCGCCCTTGCCCGAGGATGCACCGAACACCAGCTCGGCGGCAATCAGGGTGCGCCACGCAAAGGCCCAGCCAATCTTGAGCCCTGACAGGATCGACGGCAGCGCTGCAGGCACGAGGATCTGCAACACATAGCGCGCGCCGCGCAGGCCGTAATTGCGGCCAGCCATGCGCAAGGTCTCGGGCACGGCCTGGAAACCCGCATAAGTGGCTAGCGCCAGCGGCCACAGCACCGAATGCACCAGCACCGCCAGCAGGCTGGCCTGGCCCAGGCCCAGCCAGAGCAGTGCCAACGGCAGCAGCGCAATGGCGGGCAAGGGGTTGAACATGCTGGTCAGGGTGGTCAGCACATCGCGCCCCCACTGGCTGGAAACCGCCAGCACGGTCAGCAGCAGGGCCCCGGCCACGCCCAGCAGGTAGCCCTGCAGCAGGATGCCCAGCGACACCGCCGCCTTGCCCAGCAACTCGCCATTGGCCAGGTCGCGCAGCAAGGTCGCAGCGGTCTGGCTGAAGGTGGGCAGCAGCAGGTCGTTGTCCTGCCAGCGGGCAGCCAGCTCCCAGATGATGGCCAGCACCACCAGGATGATGGCCTTGCGCAAGGCCGGATGCTGCAGCAGGCGCTTGGCCAGCGGCAGACGGCGCGCCGTCAGCTGCTGCGGTACATCGGGCAGCGGGTATTCGGCTTCGGGCCGCACGGGGGCCTGGGCCTTGGCAGCGCCAGGCCAGGCAGAAACGGGGGTGGATGCCATGCGGAACTCCTGGTTGCGGCAGGTTGCGGCTGGTCGCCTCAAGCCACGCGGCGCAAGGCCTGGGCTGGGGCTGGTTGCGGGCTGGCACTGGCGGTTTCTGTGCTGGGGCCGCCCGCCCGGTCTTCGTCGAACAACAGCCGGTGGATGCGCTGGTGCGCGGCTTCAAACTCGGCACTGCCGCCGCTGGCCAGGCCAAAGGCATGGGCATTGATTTCTGCCCGCAGACGCCCGGGGTGTGGCGACAGAATGGCGACGCGGCTACCCACGACGAGCGCCTCCTCGATCGAATGGGTGACAAACACGAGGGTAAAGCGCAACTCGTCCCACAGCGCCATCAGCTCCTCCTGCATGCGCCTTCTGGTCAACGCATCCAGTGCGGCAAAGGGCTCGTCCATCAGCAGCACCTGCGGGTGCATCGCCAGCGCACGGGCAATGGCCACGCGCTGCTTCATGCCGCCTGACAGCTGGTGCGGGTGCACATCGGCAAATCGGCCCAGCCCCACCTTGTCCAGGTAGAGGTCGGCGCGCTCGCGCGCCTCGGCCTTGCTGGTGCGGCGCGAGGCGAGCAGCGGAAACATCACGTTCTCGCGCACGGTCTTCCACGGTGGCAGCTGGTCAAACTCCTGGAACACCATCACGCGGTCCGGACCCGGGCCTTGCACAGGACTGCCGCCCAGGCGGATCTCCCCTTCGCTGACCGGCACAAAACCCGCCATGGCCTTGAGCAAGGTCGACTTGCCGCAGCCCGAGGCCCCCAGCAGCACAAAGCGCTCGGCGGCATGCACCTGCAGGCTTACCTGGTGGGTGGCGCGCAGCATGCGCTCTTCCGTCACGTAGTCGATGCTGACCTGGTCCACCTCCAGCAAGGCTGCGCCCGCTTTCACGGCGTGGCTGGGCAAGGCCTGGCTGTGCGCTGTCGAGGGGACAGGGTGTGCACGGCTGACCAGGCGGTCGGCCAGCTCGGCCTCCGCCAGACTGGCATAGGGCTCGGCGGCGCTGCGCAGCCAGCTGCCCCGTGACAGGGCGACATCGCCATCCTGCGCAAAGACATGGGGCCAGCGCATATCAGCTCCCTCCGGAGATACGGGCGTCGTCGAAGAAATAATCACGCACCGATTCAGGCTTGGTCTTGATCACGCCCACCCGCTGCAGGAACTGGCCCAGACCCACGGTGTTCTGCGGCTGGATCGTGAACTGCACCTGCGGGTTCTTGATGATCTGCAGGATCAGATTGCGGTCCACCTTGCCGCCGCCACCGCTCTTGAGGAAGATGTCAGCCGCCTGCTCGGGATGGGCCTGGACAAAGCGGGCCGATTCATCGAGGGCATCGACAAAGGCGCGGTAGGTCTTGGGGCTTTCCTGGCGGAACTTCTCGGTGGCGTAGAGCACGGTGGACGATGCGGGTCCGCCCAGCACCTCGTAGCTGTTGAGCACAATGCGCGCATTGGGGTTGCCGGCCAGCTCCACCTCCTGGAACGGCGGATTGCCAAAGTGGGCGGTGATCTCGGTGCCACCCTTGATGATGGCCGCTGCGGCGTCGGGGTGTGGCAGCGCCACCTGCAGCTTGTCGAGCCGCTGGTAATGCTGCTCACCCCAGAGCTTGGCCGAGGCATATTGCAGCACCCGCGACTGCACCGACACACCGACCGCCGGTGTGGCAATGCGGTCCTTGTCGGTGAAGTCGGCAATCGTCTTGACCTGCGGGTTGTTGCTCACCAGGTAATAGGGGAAGTTGCCCAGCGAGGCCACCCCCTTGACGTTCTGCTTGCCCCTGGTGCGGTCCCAGAGGGTGAACAGCGGCGCCACACCGGCGCCGGCGATGTCGACATTGCCCGAGAGCAGCGCATCGTTGACCGCCGGCCCGCCGGAGAACTGCAGGTAGCTGACCTTGATATCGACGCCCTGGGCCTTGCCCTGCTTTTCGATGAACTGCTGGTCCTGCGCCACATTGAGCAGCAGGTAGACGATGCCGTACTGCTGGGCAATGCGCAGCTGACCTTCTGCGGCCTGCGCGCTGCCCGCGCCTACGCCCCACAGGGCCGCCGTGGCGGCCAGCACTGCGGCCGCATGTTTACCAGCCTGTCCCAGGCTGCTGCGGCGCTGGCTGGCAACGCAGGGGTTGGCCACAGCGTGGGGGGTGACGGAGTCTTTGGCCGGCGGCTGGCTGCGCGCCCAGGGTGAATGGAAGGTCATGGTGCTCAATGAAATAGGGGGATCGGAGGATCGAATCGGGGCCGCATGTCCGCACCGCAGCACCCCTGGAGGCAGGTGGCTGCGGTGCCGTTGCGGGAGGCTGGCGTCAATCGCCGCTGACGGTGGGGCAGGCCGCGCGGCCGCAATGGCCTGGGCTGGCGGTCAGCGACAGGCGGCAGCCAGGGCCAGCGACAGCAGAAACAGCGTTTGGCGGCGCTGTGGGGTGTGGGCGGCGCTCATACCGGCACATCCCCTTCGATTGTGGTGCGGTAGAGCTTGCGGCGCTGGCCGGCCGGAACACCGGTGGCCAGATGCAGCACGGCGCGGTTGTCCCAGAACACCATGTCCCGGTCACGCCAGTGGTGGCGGTAGACAAACTGCGGCTGGGTGCTGTGGGCGAACAGCTCGGCCAGCAGCGCGGCAGAGCGGGCTTCGGGCAGGCCCAGGATGCGGGTCGTGAAATGCTCGCTGACAAACAGCGACTTGCGCCCGGTCTGCGGATCGGTACGCACCACCGGGTGCACAGCAGGCTTGACCTCGGCAATCTGCGCGGCGCTCAGCGCGGGGCGGAAGGCATTGCGCTCGCGCAGTGCCTCGTATTTCAGCAGATAGCTGTGCTCTGCCTGCAGGCCCACCAGCTGTTGCTTGAGGGTGTAGGGCAGTGCCTCGTAGGCGGCCACCTGGTCGGCAAACAAGGTATCGCCGCCGACATCGGGCAACTCCTGCGCATGCAACAGCGATCCCATCGCCGGTTGGGGTTTGTAGGACAGGTCGGAATGCCAGTACGCGCCGGCATCGCCCAGGCCCACCGGCTGGCCGTTTTCGATGATGTTGGAGACGATCAGGATCTCGTCATGGTCGGCCAGCTGGTAGTTGCGCAGCACATGGCGCTGCAACGGGCCGAAGCGGCGGCTGAAGGCAATCTGCTCAGCCGGTGTGATGCGCTGGTTGCGGTAGACCACCACGCTGTGGTCCTGGTGCGCCTGCTGCAGCCGGGCAAAATCCTCCGGGCCCAGCGGGCAGGACAGGTCCAGACCCACGACCTCCACGCCCAGACGGGTCTGGGCCCCAGCGGGCTGCTGGATCGGGCGCAGGCTGAAGGCCTGGGTGCTGCCAGTGGCGCCCCCCGCCTGACTGGCGCTGTCGGGCACCGGACGGCGGAAGAAGAAGGGGTGGGCAGTCAGAACATCAAACAGCGCGGACATGGCAGCTTTCCTTGGCGGACCAGTGATAAGCCCAATGTAGAAGCCCTGCCACGAACAGAAAACGAATGAAAACGCGTATCTTTATGCGAAAACCGATGAAGGGCGGGAGGGCGCTGCCGCGTTACGCGCCGTCATGAGGCTGTCACGCAGCGCTGCGATGATCGACGTCTGTCGGTGCAGCACAAGCCAGCCTTGCATGCCCAGTGCCGGGCGCGACCAGACCGGATGCGCCCGGCAGCGGTTATGTGTCAGGGCTTGGCACCGGCAGCCATCTTTTTGCGGCCCGCCTCTGCCGGGCCAGTCCAGCCCCGCTCTGCGCTGGCGCCAGTGGTTACAGCCGGTGCATGCGGTCGCCTTGCAAAAAACCGGCCGGGTCCCACGGGGCCACGCCCTTGCTCAGCAGGATGGCCTTGAAGAACTCACCCATCTCGTGCTCCATCATCAGCTTGGCCGCCTTGCTGCGGGCAATCACTTCGAGCTGGTCGAGCTTGGCAGCCAGACCGCAGTTGATCAGGAAATGGGCCTGGCTGGTATAGCCCAGCACATCCATGCCGGCATCCTGGGCCGCCACGGCAATGCCGGTGAAGTTCACATGGGCGGTGATGTCCTTCAGGCCCACCAGCACCAGCGGGTCACTGTCGACCTGGTGCAGGTGGTGGCAGACCAGGGTGCCCATGTGGCGCTGCGGGTGGTAGTACTCGGATTCGCCAAAGCCGTAGTCGATCAGCAGCACCGCGCCCCGGCTGATGCGGTCGGCCAGGGTCGCCACAAAGGCCTCGCCCTGCGGATGGATCTCGGTCAGGTACTCGGCCTCCTGCGGCAGCTCCGGCTCCAGCGGCGGGCGCAGGCTGGTGGGGCGCTCTGCCCAGCCAAAGCGGATATCGTCCCCATCGGCACTGGCGACGACCACGCCGCGCTCCTGCCATACGCCCTGCTGGCGCAGCAAGAGCTTGACCGGCATCGCATCGAGCACCTCGTTGCCGACGACCACGCCCTGCATCTGCGCGGGCAGGCTGTCGGCCCACTGCACCTGGCCGCCAAAGCGGGCCAGGCGCTCTTGCTGGCGCAGGCGCAGGCTGCCCGAGACATCGACAATCGTGTAGCGCGTGCAAGCGGGGCCCAGCGTGGACAGCAGCTGCTCGGCCAGGGCGCCGGTGCCGGCGCCAAACTCCCAGACCTCGCTGGTCTGGGTATGGGCAAAGGCATCCTGGACCTGGGCGGCCACCAGCTCGCCAAACACCGGCGACAGCTCAGGGGCGGTGACAAAGTCGCTGCCCTCCTCGGGCATCACGCCAAACTTGCTGCGGTCATTGGCGTAGTAGCCCAGGCCGGGCTCGTACAGCGCCATGCGCATGAAGTCATCAAACGGGATCCAGCCGCCAGCCTGGGCAATAGCCTCAGCCATGCGCCTGGCCAGCACAATTGTTAAACTAGAGGGTTCTGTATTCACCCCCCTATTGTCGCCGCTTGCCGCACGCTTGCCATGCCAATGCCTTCTTCGACCCCACGCACCGTACTGGTCACCGGCGCTGCCAAGCGCCTGGGACGGGTGATTGCGCTCGGGCTGGCACGCCATGGCTGGCAGGTGGCCGTGCACTACCGGGGCTCGGCCGCCGAGGCCGCGCAGACTGCCGCCGAGTGCGCCGCGCTGTCAGGCCTGAGCGGCCATTTTGATGCGGATTTCGAGGACGAGGCCGCGGTGCGCGGCTTGCTGCCCCGGGTGGTGGCCCATTTCGGCCAGGTCGATGCGGTGGTCAACAGCGCCTCGCTGTTCGAGCACGACGGCGCCGCCGATTTTGGCTATGCCGCACTGGAGCGCCATCTGCGCAGCAACACGGCCGCACCCATCGTGCTGGCCCAGCTGCTGCACCAGCATATCTGCCAGCGGGGCAATGAGGCCCAGGGCGTGGTCGTGAACCTGCTGGACCAGAAGCTCTGGAACATGAACCCCGACTTCGTCAGCTACACCTTGAGCAAGGCGGCGCTGGAGGCGGCCAACACCTTGCTGGCCCAGGCGCTGGCGCCGCGCCTGCGCGTGGTGGGCGTGGCCCCGGGTCTGACCCTGACCAGCGACTACCTGAGCCCCGAGAAGTTCGAGGCCCTGCACCGCATGAGCCCGCTGGGGCGCTCTTCCACCGCAGAAGACGTGGCAGCCACCGTGCGCTTTGCGCTGGACAACCGCTCGATCACCGGCACCAGCCTGCTGGTGGACGGTGGCCAGCACCTGATGCGGTTCGACCGCGATTTTTCGATGATGTAGCGGCTCTTCGCTGCCTTGCTGCTTTTATGACGACATTTGACACCGGGTTGCAAACCCTGAGCTTGACGGGCCTGCGTTTTGATGCCAATTTAGGCATCCTTGCCCACGAGAAGACTGCGCCGCAACCCATCTTGGTGGATGCGGAGATCAACATGGGCCAGCAGCCGCTGGCGCCCAGCGATGACGACATCATGCACGTGCTGGACTACCGCAAGGTGCGCCAGATCATCATCGATGAATGCACGGCAGAGCACGTCAACCTGCTCGAGACCCTGATCGGCAAGGTCGCCCAGCGGCTGATGCAGTTGCCCAATGTGCGCGGCGTTCGCGTGAAGATCGCCAAGCTAGAGATTTTTGACGATTGCGAAGTTGCAATCCGCACCGAAACCGGACAATGGTGAACCTATGAATGCCCCCACCGATACCGCACTCCTCCAGCCCCAGCCTGCCGCCGCGAACGCTTGGGACTTCGATGACGCCGCTGGCGACGATGCACAGGCATCGGCCTCCAACGAGAAGCGCCTGAAGATCCAGCGCGAGAACCACAAGCTGGAAAAGCGCCTGTGCCGTGAAGTGGCGCGCGCCATTGGCGACTACAACATGATCGAGGACGGCGACAAGGTGATGGTCTGCATGTCCGGCGGCAAGGACAGCTACACCCTGCTCGACATCCTGATGAAGCTGCGCGCCCGCGCGCCGATCAAGTTCGACCTGGTGGCCGTGAACCTGGACCAGAAGCAGCCCGGCTTTCCCGAACACGTGCTGCCCGAGTACCTCCAAAGCGTGGGCGTCGACTTCCACATCGAGAACCAGGACACCTACAGCGTCGTCAAGCGCGTGGTGCCCGAGGGCAAGACCACCTGCGGCCTGTGCTCGCGCCTG
This sequence comes from uncultured Comamonas sp., assembly GCF_964277875.1. Lineage (NCBI taxonomy): Bacteria > Pseudomonadati > Pseudomonadota > Betaproteobacteria > Burkholderiales > Comamonadaceae > Comamonas > uncultured Comamonas sp. Next base: position 17,113 of record NZ_CAXYJV010000007.1, on the reverse strand, counting down.
CGCCGCGCCATTCTGTACAAGGTGGCCGACCAGCTGGGCTGCAACAAGGTGGCGCTGGGCCACCACCGCGACGACATCGTGCAGACCCTGATGCTCAACATGTTCCACGGCGGCATCATGAAGGCCATGCCACCCAAGCTGGTGAGCGACGACGGCAAGCATGTGGTGATCCGCCCGCTGGCCTATGTGCCCGAGAAGGACACTGAGCGCTGGGCCCAGTACCGCGACTTCCCCATCATCCCCTGCAACCTCTGCGGCAGCCAGGAAAACCTGCAGCGCCAGATGATTGGCGACATGCTGCGCGAGTGGGACCGCAAGCACCCCGGCCGTGTGAACAACATGTTCCGCGCGCTGCAGCACGTGGTGCCCACCCACCTGGCTGACCCCAAGCTGTTCGACTTCCAGAACGCCAAGCCCACCGGCATCGCCGATGAAAACGGCGACAAGGCCTTCGACCACGACGACCTGCCCACCAACCCCTCGCTGCCCGCAGGCATGCAGGTGGTGCAATTGGGTTGATATCCATTGATTGAGAGCCATGCAGCCCAGCTTGTCGCCCCTGACTGACAGCCGCTGCCGCTCCAAGCGTTTATCGTTGAGCGTCTGCGCTGTGTCCTTATGGCGCAGCGCTTTTTTTTCGGGAGATCGCACGATGTTTCCATCCATCCACACTGCGGACCATTGGCGAGCGCTGCGACGCCTGGCAGGGGTCGCGGTGGCCGCTTCCGCCAGCTTCTGGCTGGCCGGATGCGCTGGCGTGCGCACCATCGACAGCGATGTGCAGAGCTACTCGACACTGCAGCAAGTCCCCTCGCCCCCGACCTACCGGCTGCAGCTGCTGCCCTCCCAGATCGCCCTCGGCCCCCAGTTCGACACCGTGGTGCAACAGGCCCAAGCCTCGTTGGCCGGGGTGGGCCTGCGCCGCGACGACCGCCAGGGCAGCGTGATCGCGCAGATCGATGTCCAGGCGCGTTACATTCCCGACAGCTGGCTGATGCCCGGCAGCCCCTACAACCCCTATGGCGGTTGGGGCATGGGGCCCGGCTGGGGATGGGGATGGGGCTGGCGCGGCGGCATGATGTGGCGCGACACCGGCCCCTCGCTGCACTACCGTGCGGTGCAGCTGACCTTGCGCGATGTCCAGACCCAGCAGGTGGTCTACGAGACCTCGGCCCGGTACGAGGACGTCTGGGTCGATGACCAGGTGATCTACCGGATCCTGTTCGACTCGGCGCTCAACGGCTTTCCCAAGCCGCCGCAAGGGCCACGCCGCGTCAGCACCACGGTTGGCGCGCCCTCCGCTGAACAGCCCGCACCCGCCCCTGCTGCCCCTGCAGCCAGCTCCGCTCCCGCAACGTCCAGCTCCAAAACCCCCTAACAAGGAACGCATGCACAGCACCCAGATCATTGCCATTCGCCACGGGGAGACCGATTGGAACCTGGCCGCCCGCATCCAGGGCCATACCGATATACCGCTGAATGCCACCGGCGAGCGCCAGGCGCAGCGCCTGGCACAGGCGCTGGCTGACACCCCGCTGGCCCACATCTACAGCAGTGATCTGCAGCGCGCGCTGCACACCGCCCAGGCGCTGGCGCAAGCCAATGGCGCGCCGCTGAGCACCCATGCCGCCCTGCGCGAGCGCAGCTTTGGCGACTACGAGGGCGCACGTTTTACCGAGATCGAGGCGTCCGACCCGCCATCCGCGCTGCGCTGGCGCAAACGCGACCCGGTCTTCGCCCCGCCGCAAGGCGAATCGCTGCAGGCACTGCAGGCCCGCGTGGCGCAGGTCGTGGCCGAACTCGCTGCCCAACACCTGGGGCAGCAGATCGCGTTGGTCGCCCACGGCGGCGTACTCGACAGCCTCTACCGCCTGGCCACCCGCCAGGGCATCCAAGCACCCCGCACCTGGGAGCTTGCCAATACCAGTGTTAACCGCCTGCTCTGGACACCCGACACCGGATTGACGCTGGTGGGCTGGGGAGACACCAGCCATCTACAGACCCAAGGGCTGGACGAAGCCACGCACTAGCCGCTGTCTGCGCGCCTCCTCGACGAACCTCTTGTCACTTTTTTGCATCACTGCAAGCCGCCGGATGGCGCCATTCCGGCGCTGCTGCGCGTGGTTGCCAAGCTGGGCCTTCTGCAATGACACAAACAAATGAAACGCAATGCCCCATAGAGTCGATAAAATACCAAGGTATGTCAGCATTCACTCCTAAACACTGCTGATCGAGTGACATTTAATTACTTTTAGAATTCACTAATTGCTTGATCATTATTAATAGTAGTGAGACCATCTATAGACGAGTTCAATGACTCTTCTATGAGATTACTAAAAAGGTATTGACCGTTATATGCCAGACGCCGAGCTGACCCGTAAACCCCTGCCTACCCCCTCGCTGCGGCAGCTGAGCTGCTTCAAGGAAGTGGCGACGCACCGCAGCTTCAGCCGTGCCGCGCAGGCGCTGTCGATGAGCCAGCCGGCGCTGTCTTCTGCGATCCGCGAGCTGGAAACGCTGCTGGGTACTGCGCTGTTTGACCGCAGCACGCACCATGTCCGCCTGACATCGGCCGGCGAAGCCGTGCGTCCGCAGGTGGAGTGGATGATCAACAACTTTGTGCAAGGTGTGCAAGATCTGCAGCAGTTGCTCAAATACCAGGCCGATACCGTGCGCATCAGTTGCATCCCGTCCACCACCCACCTGCTGGCCCCCTGGCTGGCGATCTGGCAGCAATCCCACCCCATGGTGGATCTGCAGCTGCACGATATGCGCAATGACGACCTGCTCGCATCCGTTGCCAACGGCAGTTCGGACATCGGCCTGGGCCTGGAATTCACTGTGCCGCCTTCGGTCGAGACGCAGTTCGTGACCGAGGACGAAGTGATGGCGGTCATCCCCGCCAAGCACCGCCTCGCCCAAAAGACCGACCTGCGCTGGGCGGACCTCAGTGACGAGCCGCTGGTCGTGCTCTCACGCGGCAGCACCTACGAGATGATCGTCTCGGTACTCGAGCAGCAGGGCGTGGGCACCAGCCACACCGAAACGCTGAGCTATACCGAATCGCTCTACGCGCTGGTGCAAAGCGGCCTGCGCATCGGCCTGCTTTCGCGCCTGTACACACAGGGGCACCATGGCGATGACTGGGTGACCCTACCGCTCAAGGGCCCGCTGCTGTCACGCCGCATCTGCCTGATGACGCGCGCCGCCAACGGCAGCCGCCGCGCCATTGTCCAGGAATGCTGGGATTACCTGCGCGAGAACATGGGCAACGACGCTCCGCCCAGCAAGCGCAGCGCCAAGGCCGCTTGAGCCCGTTGTGCCGGGGCCTTGCCCTCTGCAGCGTACGGAATGTGTTGAACGCACCGAGCGCCGGCGCCCCACCCCGCTGGGGGCGCTGAGCCAGGCGCTCCCGCCACGAAGCCCCAGCAATGGGGCTTCTTGCATTACACCAGTGCAGCCTGGCCCGGCCCACCGCCCACCAGGCCCAAGTGGCGGTACGCCGCCTGCGTCGCCATGCGGCCGCGGGGCGTGCGCTGCAAAAATCCCTGCTGGATCAGGTACGGCTCGATCACATCCTCGATCGTGCCCGGCTCCTCGCCAATGCTGGCGGCGATGTTGTCCAGCCCTACCGGCCCGCCGTCAAAGCGGTGCACCACCGCTTCAAGCAGCTTGCGGTCCATGATGTCAAAACCCAGCGGATCCACATCCAGCATGGCCAGTGCGCGGCTGGCCATCTCCTGGGTGATGCGGCCATTGCCCTTCACATCGGCGTAATCGCGCACCCGGCGCAGCAAGCGGTTGGCAATGCGTGGCGTGCCGCGTGAGCGGCGGGCAATCTCCAGGCCGCCCTCGTCATCGATTGGCGTGTTCAGCAGACCGGCGCTGCGCATCACAATCCTGGTCAGCTCTTCCGTGGTGTAGAACTCCAGCCGTGCGACGATACCAAAACGGTCGCGCAGCGGATTGGTCAGCATGCCTGCGCGCGTGGTCGCCCCCACCAGGGTAAAGGGCTGCAGATCGAGCTTGATCGAACGCGCCGCCGGCCCTTCGCCGATCATGATGTCGATCTGGTAGTCCTCCAGTGCCGGGTAGAGGATTTCCTCGACCACCGGCGACAGACGGTGGATTTCGTCGATAAAGAGCACATCGTTGCGCTCCAGGTTGGTCAGCAGCGCGGCCAGGTCCTTGGGCTTTTCCAGCACCGGGCCACTGGTCTGGCGCAGGTTCACACCCAACTCCGAGGCGATGATGTGCGACAAGGTCGTCTTGCCCAGTCCAGGCGGGCCGAACAGCAGCACATGGTCCAGCGCTTCGCTGCGCTTTTTCGCTGCGCCGATGAAGATTTCCAGCTGCTCACGTGCCTTGACCTGCCCCACATACTCATCGAGCTGCTTGGGGCGCAAGGCGCGCTCGAGCACCTCCTCTTGCGAAGAGGACTGGCTTGCGGAAATCACGCGGTTATCAGGACGGGGAGCGGGCGCGGCGGCGAAGGAATCGGTATGGATAGTCATGGGTCAATGCAGGCATGGCCAGGGCGGTGTGCAGGGGTTCCCTAGGGCGCATCCCACACATAATAAGCCAGTCCGTCATACAACAACCCCGCATTGGCCAGCCAGGCATCGCGGGCCTGGATCCGCATGCTGTAGTGGTGCACGCCTGGCACATATTGGTAGGCGCGGTAGACAGGCACAACCCCGTCTCCCGGCTGCGCGGGCGACCACCAGGCAATGCCGTCGTAGTTCCAGCGGGGGTGGTAGGTCTGCACAAATTGCCGCTCAGCATCGCTGGTCGTGTAGAAATGGGCGCCCACCTCGGGATTGAAATAGCGGTGGACGGGAACCAGACGGTCATGCGCATGGCCCGCAGCATAGAAGGCGATGCCGTCGAAAACGACGTCATCGGAGAGCACCGCAATCACCCAATCACGCTCCTGCACAGACACGGTATAGAACGCTCCGCCCGAGCGCAGCACCTGGAAGCGGTACACGGGCAGCTGCAGATCGCTGTTCACTGCCGCGCCGGCACCCAACCAGGCGGCAAAGCTCGCGAACGCCTGGTCCAGCCGGCCATACACCGCCCGCCCGTCCTTGGCGGCGCACCAGATGTCACCGCCCGTCAGGGTCGCCGTCAGCCGGCCACCGACAAACAGGGCCGAGCCGCTCGAGCCCCCTTCGATACCACCCTGGCTCCAGCGCACATGGTAGAAGCCGCCATTGCTCAGCGTTTGGGCGCTGCAATCCAAGCGGCTGCTGGCATCGTTCACAGTGCAGGCAGTGTCATCCTCGGAGGTGCCGGCAGCCAACATCATCAGATCCCCGTGCGGGTGGTGCAGGCCTGCCACAGCAGTGCCTGCCGGCAGCGCGGTGGCGTCCCAGCCCGCAAACAGCGCACCGGCGGGTGGTGCCTCATTGAGCTGCAGCAAGGTCATATCATTGGCGCTGCTCGATGCCAGCCAGCGCGCTGCACTGAAGCGCTCGGTGTGGCCCGCAAACAGCTGGTTGCTGTTGCACGACTGCGAGTAATAAAACCAGGAGGTCTGCACGGTGGATGCGGCCGCCTGGTCTCCCACACAGTGGGCAGCCGTCAGCACATAAGGGGTCAGGTCCTGGCGGGGGTTGTTGACAAGGGTGCCGGTACACTGGAATGTGCGGCCCTGGTTCACATAGAAGATTCGGATGACGGCGTCACGCTGGTCGAGCAGCGCATCCTGGCAGTTCACGTCCCCCTGGCAGGCATTGGGACGGCGCTTTTCCGTCGGCACGGCGGCATCGGACAGTTTCAGCAGCTCGCTGGCGCTGGGCGGCACGACGATCTGGGAGAGCTGGGGCATCGCCCATTGCAGGCTGCTGGTCGGCAACGCGGCCGGCAGCAGGATCTCCAGCACCGGCGCCGGCCCCACATCAGGGGTCCACCAGGTGCGCTTGCCGGTTTGTGCGTCCGCAACCAGCCGCTCCAGCAGCGCAGCGCCTGTCACTTCATAACTGACAGCGGCCTCGGGCGATGCATAAAGCCGGAATACAGCCATCGCTGGCAATGCGGAAAACTCCAGTCCCAGACGCAGGCCATAAGCATCAGCAGCCACCCATTGAAGGGCGGCCACTTGCTGTCCCGACGGCAAGGCGTTCCACTGCAGCAGATGCGTTACCTTGTCATCAGAATCCATCGCGTCCAGCGCACGCGCCACGCCTGTCTGGCGCACGCCACCCTCATCGGGCGCCAGCGCCTTGCTGCCTTGCCAGAGTGGCAACACAACGGGAACGACAGCAGAGGCCGAGAGGGCGGTGGCTTGCTTGGTCAGGGCACTGCCTGGGCTGGATGGCATTCTGCGCGCATCCACCTGCCAACTGGCCTGGGCCCAACCGCAGGCCCCCGCAATGACCAGGGCCGACACGAGCCGCAGCCCATGACAAGAAAGGGCGGCCTCGCAACGGGACACAATGCGACAGGACATGATGGACTCCCCGCTGTGCGACAAGCAAAGTTCCTGACCAACACAACGACTGATCAGAGAAAAGCCAATCTAGAGCAAGCACTCACATCAAACAAGTCTATCGGCTAGTACAAAAACAAAACATTTGTTAAATTTGACTTATGAACTGCAATTTGCAAAAGCCTTGCAGTCGGCCGCTCCAACTGGGGCCTGTCCGGGCACTGACCTGTCAGGAGGGGCCCACCCCCACAGATGCCCCGCCGAGAATCCACGACCGTCCATCAAGCATGGGGAGTTCACCGCATCGGAGCGATGGATCAGAAAAAACCTGCCCTATCACAGGCAGGTTTTGCCGATGAGCGGCCCCGCCAACAAGCATCCCTCAACGGCTGGAAGGGCTTCTGTCATCCAGGCTTCACAGCGCGTTTTCAGGCGCCAGCCAACGCGATGCACCTTCGGCAAAGAACAGGTCCAGCCGTCCATAGAAATTGAAGCCCATCAGCGCGGTGCAGCTATGGGAGCCGCCCCACAGCGTACCCACCACGCGGTCACCGAGGAACAGCGCTGAGCCGCTGCTTCCACCCTCTGCGGCACCCTCAGTCATGCGCACCCTGTAATAACCGCCGTTCGCATCGCCCACCTGGCACTGGAAGGTGGTTTCGCTATCACTCTCACATGCGGCGTAGTTATCCACCATACCGACGTGGTACTTCAGCAAGCCGCCTCTAGGATGGTGCAGGCTGTGGATGGGCGCGTCGATGGGAAGGAGATTTTCATCCCAGCCCGCAAAAGTCACACCGGCAGGCGGTCTCTCATTGAGTCTGAGCAATGTCGAATCGGTCTTGTCGGTGGCAAGCAGCAAAGTAGCGCCTCCGTGCCGGGTGGCATGGGGACGTGCCACCCCGGAATCGCAACTGGTGGAGCGGTAGAACCAGCGGGTCTGTAACGAGGAGGCCGCTGATTGCTCTGAAATGCAATGGTTGGCGGTCAGAAAGAAAGGAACGAAATTATTCCTGGTGTTGTTCAGCAAGGTACCGGTACACAGGTAGGACAAACCGTCCGGTCGGGTATACAGCATACGGGCCACCGCGTTGCGCAGGACCGGATGCGCAGTGCTGCAAGTGGCATCCAGTTGGCAGCTCTCAGACTGGGTGGTCCCCGGCTGGGGCATGTCTGCCCATTCCGCGTCGGTCGGGAGCGACAGGTTCTGGTAGATGTGCGAGACCAGCGGAACCGACATGCGCAAGGCTTCCGGGGCCGTGCCCACTGGCAGCACCACTTCTACCGTCGCATCACCTGCACCCACCTCTGGCGTCCACCAGGTATTGGCAGCAGCGCCCGTCTCACCGGCCTGCTTGTTGAGCGCCAGCAGCGCATTGATCTCGGCGCCATCGTGCTCGATGATGGCATCGGGATGCTCCTGGCTGTAGACGCGCAGCAGCGCCCCATCCGGCAGGCGCTCAACCAGAACACCAGCACGCAAGCCATAGGCGCCCGGCGACTGGATGTTGATGGCCGCCACCAGCTCGCCGCCGGGCAAGGCAGCCCAGTCCAGCGCTGAACTGGTTTGCGCCACCGAGCTGGTAGCGGCCACTGGACGCGCGGCACCAATTTGCAACGCCGGTCCGGCGGCCTGCGTGCCCGCCAGCATCTCTTCCTCATCCAACGCAGGCAGCACCACAAAGCGTGTTCGCACTGCGGCGCCCAAGGGCACTGGAGCGGCTTGCGCTGATTCATCAGCCGCTTCAGGGGCCACGATCGAATCCACGCCAGACCCCGTAGGCTGCGCCACCGCCAGGCCTGTCAGGCAAAACAGGCCACATATTGCATATTTCGAGTATTTCATGGTGAATCCACTCCATATCAACTGCTATTAAAAACGCCTGCAAACTGCCGAATTGCTGTTTGCCTCTTTATTTTCAAAGGCGAATTTAAAAACCAATAGTGCCCTCCGTAATTTAAACAACGGCAGGTAACCACTAAAGAAGCAAGCGTTCACTCTTGCCAAGAGCAAATAGCGACCCACAAAAAGAAACTCTTCCACCGCCCCTATTTTTCCATTATCCCCATTGAATACCAAGCAAAATCACGCCCAGCTTTCAGAGAGCGCTCTTCCATTAGCCACAGCCAAAAATCTCCATTAACCAGTAAAGCACTCAGAATGAAGAGCACCCCAATTCCGAGGTGCTGTTAATCAGAAAAATTTACGCAAGAAATTGCCAATAAAAAAACCTGCCGTTTCACGGGCAGGTTTTTAGCGGTCAGAGACTCGCGGCGAGAGCGCCGCGGCCCGGTGGGAAGCGATCAGCTTGCCAGCCAGTTCCAGATGCGGTCGCTGAATACCTTGTCAAAACGGCCGTAGTAGTCGGATGCGTTGGGCGCCAGGCAGCTGGCGCCGCCACCGTACAGGTTACCGACGACGCGGCCATTGCGGAACAGCGAAGAGCCGCTGCTGCCGCCTTCGGTGGTACCTTGGCTCCAGCGCACGCTGTAGAAGCCGCTGTTCGCATCACCGGTACCGCAGGTGATGGCATTGCCACTGCCTGCAACACAGTTCATGTAGCCCACGACAGAACCCACGCTGTACTTGAGCAGGTTGCCACCGGGGTGGTGCAGACCGTAGACAGCGTCGCCCACCTGGCCGGCAGTGCGGGCGTCCCAGCCTGCCAAGGTCACGCCCACGGGAGGCATCTCGTTGAGCTTGAGCAGCGCCGAGTCGGTCGTGCTGGTTGCGTAGAGCAAAGTCGCACCTGCACTGCGCAGGGCCGCATTGGCGCCGGGCACGCCGGAGTTGCAGCTGCTGGAGCGGTAGAACCAGCTGGTCTGCATCGACGATGCCGAGGACTGGGTCGAGATGCAGTGGTTGCCGGTCAGGAAGTACGGCGCAAAGTCACCCTTGGTGTTGTTCAGCAAGGTACCGGTGCACAGATAGGACTTGCCATCAGAGCGGGTGAACACCATGCGCGCCACGGAATTGCGCTCGGTCTGGTAGCTGTTGGTGCAAGAAGCATCGAGGTTGCAGCTGGCCGAGGTATCGGCCTTGGCGGTTTCTGCCAGTTCGGCCTCGGTCGGCAAGGACAGGTTCTGGTAGATGTGCGAGACCACGGGGATCGAGATGCGCAGCGCATCGGCGCCGGTACCGGCTGGCAGCACCACTTCGACAGTGGTGTCACCGGCGCCAACATCAGGCGTCCACCAGGTATTGGCGGCCGCACCCGTCTCGCCTGCCTTGCGGTTTTGCGCCAGCAGTGCGTTCACTTCAGCGCCGCTGCGCTCAATGATCGCATGGGGGTGTTCCTGGCTGTAGACGCGCAGCAGCGCTGCATCGGGCAGGCTGTCCACCAGCACGCCGGCGCGCAGGCCATAGGCGCCGGTCGACTGGATGTTGATGGCCGCGACTTGCTGGCCATTGGCCAGCGAGCTCCACTGCAGTGCCGACTGGGTCTGCGCCACCGTGCTGGTGGCCGCCACAGCACGCTGCGTGCCAATCTGCTGGGCGGGGCCGTCGTCGCTGGCCACGGTCTTTTCCGCCTCCAGCTCGGGCAGCAACACAAAGCGGGTCTGTACCGCAGCACCCAAGGATGCAGGCGCCGCCGCCGCCGATTTGATGGCCGATGCCGGCAGCACGACCGAGTCCAGCACATAGGCCTTGGGCTGGGTCACGCCACCGTTGTCGTCATCGTCGGAACCAGAGCCGCCGCCGCAGCCCGCCAAAGCCAGGGCCGCAGCCACGCCCGTGGTCCACAACAGACCGGGCACTGCATACTTGGAATATTTCATGGATTCGTCCACTCCGTGTTGATTGGTATTGATAGTGACACTCGACCAAGCTGTTGCCCGGTCGCCTCTGCGCGAGTCATTTTGCCAGCGCTTTCAAAGCCTGCTTGATACCGTCCGTTACGCTGATGTCGGCAGGTAACAACTTCAGAGCGGCAGCCGCATCCTTGTCGCTGTAACCCAGCGCGACCAGCGCTTGCAAAATGTCGGCCTGTGCATCGTTGACCGCCGCCGTACGGGCGCCCATGTCCGCGCCCAGTTTGCCTTTGAGCTCCAGCAGCAGGCGCTCGGCGGTCTTCTTGCCGATGCCGGGCACCTTCACCAGCCGCCCCGCCTCCTGCAGCGACACGGCCTGCGCCAGATCGGTCACGCCCATGCCACTGAGGATGGACAGCGCCGTGCGCGGGCCCACGCCGGTGATCTTGATCAGTTCGCGGAAAGTCTGGCGCTCCTCGGCCGTGCCAAACCCGTACAGCAGCTGCGCATCCTCGCGCACGATAAACTGCGTCAGCAGCGTGATGGTTTCGCCAACGGACGGCAGGTTGTAGAAGGTGCTCATCGGCACCTGCACCTCATAGCCCACACCATGGCAATCCACCAGTACCTCGGGTGGCATCTTTTCCACCAGTGTTCCGCTCAATCGGCCTATCATTTGTATCTTTCCTTGTAGCTTGTCTGCGGCCACCCCGATGTGCGTCGCGTGCCCGCCTGCAAGCATACTGAATTTTTCAACGGAATTTGCCGCGTGATCCTGCGCCATACCTTTACGCCCCACAACAACAACCGCATTGCCAATCTCTGCGGCCCTGCCGATGCGCATCTGCGCCAGATCGAGAACCATCTGGGCGTCAAGATTGCCCATCGCCATGAGCAGTTCAAGATCGACGGCCCCAAGGCTGTGGCCAACGAGGCACTGGAGCTGCTGGAGGCGCTGTATGAGATGGCCGATACCCCCATCAGTGAAGACCAGATCCAGCTGATGATGGCAGGTGACAGCGAACTGATGGCCGCGCCCGAAGACGCGATCGTGCTGAATACGCGCCGCGCCGATCTGCGCGCCCGCACGCCCAACCAGGCCGGCTACCTGGAGAACATCGCCGCGCACGACATCACCTTCGGCATTGGCCCGGCCGGCACCGGCAAGACCTACCTGGCCGTGGCCTGCGCCGTCGATGCGCTCGAGCGCAGCCAGGTGCAGCGCATTGTGCTGACCCGCCCAGCCGTCGAAGCCGGTGAACGCCTGGGTTTTCTGCCCGGTGATCTGTCGCAGAAGGTCGATCCCTATCTGCGCCCGCTGTACGACGCGCTCTACGACCTGATGGGCTACGACAAGGTGCAAAAGGCCTTTGAGCGCAACGCCATCGAGATCGCGCCGCTGGCCTTCATGCGCGGCCGCACGCTCAACAACGCCTTTGTCATTCTGGATGAGGCGCAGAACACCACGCCCGAGCAGATGAAGATGTTCCTCACCCGCATCGGCTTTGGCGCCAAGGCCGTGGTGACCGGCGACGTGAGCCAGATCGACCTGCCCAAGGGCCAGCTGAGCGGCCTGATCGACGCCGAACGCGTGCTCAAGCGGGTCAAGGGTATTGCGGTCAACCGCTTTACCAGCGCCGATGTGGTGCGCCATCCGCTGGTCGCGCGCATCGTGGACGCCTACGACAAGCAGCGCCGCCCGGCCCGCGGCGACTGAGCCCAGCCCACACGCCCCACCTCTGCCACCCCACCGATCCACAACAACATGGCATTGAACCAACTCACCCTGTCGCTGCAATTTGCCCGCTTTGACGGCGTGGCCGAGCACCGCGCCGCCCTGCCCCGGGGCCAGGTCACGCGCTGGATTCGCCATGCGCTGGCCGATGATGCCGAGATCACCGTGCGCATTGTCGATACCGAAGAAGGCCAGGCGCTGAACCGCGAGTACCGCCAAAAGGACTACGCCACCAATGTGCTGACCTTTGACTACCAGCAGGAGCCCACCGTGCTGGCCGATCTGGTGCTCTGCGCACCCGTGGTGGCGCGCGAGGCCAAGGAGCAGAACAAGTCGCTGCAGGAGCACTATGCCCACCTGCTGGTGCATGGCGCCTTGCACGCCCAGGGCTGGGACCATGAAACCAGCGAGCAGGATGCCGAAGAGATGGAAGCCTACGAGACGGCCATCATGCAAGAGCTGGGCTTTGCGGATCCGTACCAGAAGTAAGCAGCGCAGCGCTGCATCCAAAGATGAACATCGCGCATTGGGCGCTTCTGCCTCAACGCAATACTGACTTTTGAGCGACTAATCAAACGGTATTTCGGCGCCATTCCTACCTAGAATCCTCCTCACAAAGGCCATGCAGGCAGCGCACGCCGCTGCTGCAGCGCCCATAACAGGAGGAGACATGCTCGACACCCCCATCTTGCTCGCAGCCGCCTTTGTGGCCGGCGCGCTCAATGCCGTCGCGGGAGGCGGCAGTTTTCTGACCCTGCCGGCGCTGGTATTTACCGGTGTGCCGCCGGTGGTTGCCAATGCCACCGGCACCGTCGCGCTGCTGCCGGGCTATGCGGCCGGCGCCTGGGGCTTCAAGGACGATATGCAGGCCCCACCCGGCCTGTCTATGAAGGCGGTGATACTGCTCGCGCTGCTGGGTGGTGCCGTGGGTGCCGGCTTGCTGCTGGTCACGCCTGAGGCGGCCTTCCGCAAGATCGTGCCCTGGCTGCTGCTGGCGGCCACCGCCATGTTTGCCTTTGGCCCGCAGCTGCGCCAATGGGCCATGGGCGCGCAACATGGTGCCACGCCATCGCGCAGCAAGGCCGCGCTGGGCATGCTGGCCGTCTCTGTCTATGGCGGCTACTTCAATGGCGGCCTGGGCATCCTGCTGCTTGCGCTGCTGGGCTTGCTGGGCCAGACCAACCTGCATGCGATGAATGGCACCAAGAACCTGGTCTCTGCGCTGCTCACCGCCATTGCTGTGGCCATCTATGCCGCCGGTGGTGTCGTGCAGTGGCAGCCCGCGTTGCTGATGATGGTGGCCGCCACCTTGGGCGGCTACCTGGGCGCCCGGGTGGCACGCAAGATTGCGCCGCAGTGGCTGCGCGCCGGCATTGTGATTACTGGCTTGGTCATGGCGGTGCTGTTCTTCTTGAAAGCCTAGCCGGGTACTCGTAGCCGGGGGCTCCTAGCCGGCTGAACCTGTCCTCGGCGCCTTGATCACGTCGATCAGTGCATCCAGCGCCGCCGAGCGGCTTTGCGGGTGCCAGACAAAGGCGCCCGCCGTCAGCGCCGTCTGCCCATGGTTGCTGTGCAGCGGCACATAGCGCACACCGGCCATGCCGGCCCGCTGCATGCAGGAGGGCACCAGCGCCACGCCCTGGCCGATGGCGACCAGCGAAATAACGGCCAGCCACTGCCGCACCGCATGGCTGGTGCGCGGGTGGATGCCGGCGTTGTGCAGGCAGGCGATCACATTGTCGTAATTGGCCGGGCTGACATCGCGCACAAACATCACAAAGCGCTCATGGGCGAGGCTGCGCAGGTCCAGGCTGGCCTGCTGGGCCTGGGGATGGTTCTCTGGCAGGCAGCACACGAGTGTATCCGGCGCCAGCGGCCACAGCTCCAGCCCTGGCGCGGGCGTGATGATGTTCACAAAACCGCCCTGCAGCTGGCCGCGCAGAATGGCCGCCTGCTGCTCGGTGGTGGACATCTCGTGCAAGGTGATGTCGATATCGGGCCGCTGCTGGGCAAAGGCCTGCATCACATGGGGCAGGTCGCGGTAGATCATCGAGCCGGTCACGCCAATGTCCAGCTGGCCCTGGCGCCCCTGGGCCACATTGCGCGCCACATCGGCAGCGCGCTGGATCTGGCTGAGCACCTGGCGCGCCTCGATCAAGAAAGCGGCGCCCGCATCGGTCAGCCGCACCTGCTTGGCATCGCGCTCCAGCAGCCGCACGCCCAAATCTTCTTCGAGCGATTTGATGGCCACCGACAGCGGCGGCTGGGTGATGGCCAGGCGCTGGGCGGCACGGCCAAAATGCAGCTCCTCGGCCAGCACCACAAAATAACGCAGCAAATGGGTCTTCATCTGCGTATCATGCCCCAGCCAGTGCGGGCTGGCCGCACGCCGCAGTGGATGGCCCGGCACTGCGCTGCCCATGGCGCCGCCTAGTAGGACTTGGGCAGGCCCAGCACCTTCTCTGCGATAAAGCACAGAATCAGTTGCGGGCTCACCGGCGCCAGGCGCGGAATCCAGCTCTCGCGCATCAGCCGCTCGACATGGAACTCCTTGGCGTAGCCCATGCCGCCATGGGTGAAGATCGCGCTCTCGCAGGCCTTGAAGCCCGCTTCCGCCCCCAGGAACTTGGCCGCATTGGCCTCGGCCGCGCAAGGCTGGTGGCGGTCATACAGCCAGGCCGCCTTCATCGCCAGCAAGAACGCGGCTTCCAGCTCCATCCAGCGCTCGGCCAGCGGGTGCTGGATGCCCTGGTTCTGGCCAATCGGGCGGTTGAACACCTCGCGCTCACGGGCGTACTGCGTGGCGCGGCCCAGCGCGGCGCGGCCCAGGCCAATGGCCTCGCAGGCAATCAGAATGCGCTCGGGGTTCATGCCATGCAGGATGTATTCAAAGCCCCGGTTCTCCTCGCCAATGCGGTCCTCTACCGGGATGCGCAGCCCATCGATGAACAGCTGGTTGGTGTCCACGCATTTGCGGCCCATCTTGGCGATCTCATGCACCTCGATCTTGCTGCGGTCAAAGTCGGTATAGAACAGCGACAGGCCTTCGGTGCCCTTGCATTCCTCCACCGGCTTGGTGCGCGCCAGCAGCAAGATCTTGCTGGCCTGCTGCGCGGTGGAGATGAAGACCTTCTGCCCATGCACCACATAGTGGTCGCCATCGCGCACCGCGCGGGTCTTGAGCTTGAGTGTGTTCAGCCCCGTGTTGGGCTCGGTCACGCCAAAGCAGGCCTTGTCCTTGCCGGCAATCAGCGGCGGCAGCATGCGCGCCTTTTGCTCCTCGGTGCCATAGACCACCACCGGGTGCAGGCCGAAGATGTTCATGTGCACCGCAGACGCACCCGACAGCCCCGCGCCGGTGGCCGAGATCGTATGCATCATCAAGGCCGCCTCGGTGATGCCCAGGCCGGCACCGCCATAGGCCTCGGGCATTGCAATGCCCAGCCAGCCGGCATCGGCCAGCGCACGGTAAAAGTCTTCCGGAAAAGCGCCATCGTTGTCACGGGCATGCCAGTAGTCGGCATCAAAAGGCGCACAGACTTTCTCGATGGCATCGATGATCTGTTGCTGCTCTTCGGTCAGGGCGAAATCCATGGTGTTGCGGTCCTCAATATCCAATCAGTGGCGCCGTGCCTTGCACGGCGCCGGTCACAGTGCAGCTCAGGCCGGCCGGCGCACCCGCTCGGGGTTCTCGCCATAGGGCGGGCTGTAGATCACCAGCAGCTTGGCGGGCGTATCGCTGGTGGTCTGGAAGCTATGCATCTTGTCGGCCGGGAAAAAGCAGGTATCGCCCGGCACCATCTCAAAGCTTTCGCCCTCCACCTCGACATGGGCCGTGCCCTCCAGCAGGTAGCAGGCCTGTTCCATGCCGGGGTGGGCATGGGGCAGCGCGCCGCCGCCCTTGGCAATCTCGCCCAGCACCACTTCCATGTGCTGGGCGCCCACATTGGCCTGGCTCACCAGGCGGCGGTTGAAGGTTCCGGTATGGTTGGCCGGGCTGTAGGCCTCCACCTCGGAGGCACGGATCAGGTAGCGCGAAGTCATCGTGTGGCAGTCATTCTGTAAGAGTTAACAAAGGCGTCGGAGACAGAGCCCAGACTTATTGCGCTGGGATATCGGCCTGTTTGACCAGGCGCCCCCAGTACGCCAGTTGCTCGCTCACATACTGGGCAAACTCCTGCGGGGTCTTCGTGGGCCAGACTTCAAAGCCAATCTGTTCGA
The DNA here is from genome assembly GCF_964277875.1 of uncultured Comamonas sp. Taxonomy (NCBI): domain Bacteria; kingdom Pseudomonadati; phylum Pseudomonadota; class Betaproteobacteria; order Burkholderiales; family Comamonadaceae; genus Comamonas; species uncultured Comamonas sp. The sequence goes on along the minus strand of NZ_CAXYJV010000007.1, from coordinate 971 downwards.
GCTGCTTTTGCACGGCCTCATCGGCCAGCACCGCCTGCAAGGCGCCATTGATCTTGTTGACCACCTCCGGGGGCGTGCCGGCTGGCGCAAAAATGCCGTTCCAGGAGGTGATGTCAAAGCCCGGCAAGGTCTTGCCGATCGGCGGCACATGGGGAAGGATCTTGCTGCCCTTGGCAGCGGTCACGGCCAGGGTGCGCACCCGGTCGGTCTTGAGCATGCTCCAGCCCGATCCCAGGTCCACCACATACATCTGCACCTGGTTGCCCATCAGGTCGGTCAGCGCCTGCGGGCTGGACTTGTAGGGCACGCCAACGATATCGGTCTTGGACAGAAAGCGCAGCGTCTCGGACGCCACCAGCGAGGTGCTGTTGGGCGTCGCGTACGAGAGCTTGCCCGGGTTGGCCTTGGCATAGTCGATCAGCGTCTGCACCGAATCGGCCGGCACCGACGGGTGCACCGCCAGCGCAAACGGCAGCTCACCCACGCGGGCAATCGGCGTGAAGTCCTTGATCGGGTCGTACTTCAGGCTTTTGACCAGCCAGGGGTTGGCCGAGTGCGAGGTGTTGGTGGTCATGAACAAGGTGTAGCCATCGGGCTTGGCCTTCGCCACCAGGCCTGCGGCAATCTGCGCATTGGCGCCTGCGCGGTTGTCCACAATCACCGGCTGCTGCAGGCGCTCACCCAGCTTCTGGCCCACGGCCCGGGCCACCGCATCGGTACCGCTGCCTGCGGCAAAGGGCACGATCATCGTGATCGGTGCATTGGGGTAGCTGCCCTGCGCCGCGCTGGCATAGGCGGCTGTTGTTACCGTGGCTATCGCGGTCAGGGCCAGCGTGGCCCACCATTGGCGTCGTTGCATGTCTTTGTCTCCTTTTTTTAGTCGAGCCTCCAGGGATCCTCTGCAAAACCCTCGTCAAGCGGGATGGACGCGGATCGGGATGAGGCGCAAGGCGTCTTTTGCAGTCAATAGC
>NZ_CAXYJV010000006.1:0-66245 GCF_964277875.1 uncultured Comamonas sp. | reverse complement strand
GTCTTCCTTGTCAATAGCTCGCTATTGACTGCGAAAGACGCCTTGCGTCTCATCCCGATCCGCGTCCATCCCGCTTGGCGAGGGTTTTGCAGAGGATCCCTAGCGTCTTGCAGGTGTTTTTTGCGGGCCGCGCCATTGTGCAAACGCACATCGAATGAAACCGCGCTGTAACTCGCAGTGGCTGTTTCTCGTGTCAGAATGGAACTGAATTACATCGGGCCGGTATCTGGTGACAGGGCCGGCCCCACTTTTGAGACAAAGACACAGGGACCTGTCCATGATTTCGCCCAAGATCCGCCGCGCCACCAAGATTGTTGCCACGCTGGGCCCCGCCTCCAGCGAGCCGGCCCTGCTCGAAGAGATGATCCGTGCGGGGGTCAATGTGGTGCGTCTGAACTTCAGCCACGGCAAGGCGCAGGACCATGTGGACCGCGCCCGGATGGTGCGCGAGGCGGCGCAGCGTGCCGGCCGTGAAGTGGCGATCATGGCCGACCTGCAAGGCCCCAAGATCCGTGTCGGCAAGTTTGCCGAAGGCAAGGTGATGCTGGAGCCGGGCGCGAAGTTTGTACTCGATGCCTCCCGCCAGGAGCCCGGTGACCTGCAGGGCGTGGGTCTGGACTACAAGGAGCTGCCCCGCGATGTGCGCGCGGGCGATGTGCTGCTGCTCAACGACGGCCTGATCGTGCTGACCGTCGATGGTGTGCTGGGCGACGCGGTGCACACCACCGTCAAGCTCGGTGGCGAGCTGTCCAACAACAAGGGCATCAACAAAAAGGGCGGCGGCCTGACCGCGCCGGCGCTGACGGCCAAGGACATGGAGGACATCAAGACCGCGATGAGCTTCCAGGCCGACTACGTAGCCGTCAGCTTTCCCAAGACCGCCACCGACATGGAAATGGCACGCCAGCTGTGCATGGTGGCCGCAGCCGAGTACCGCCACCGCCCCGGCCTGATTGCCAAGATCGAGCGTGCCGAGGCGATTCCGCACCTGGAAGACATCCTGCGCGTGTCCGACGGCATCATGGTCGCGCGCGGTGACCTGGCGGTGGAAGTGGGCCATGCGGCGGTGCCGGCCTTGCAAAAGAAGATGATCCGCATGGCGCGCGAGATGGACAAGGTGGTCATCACCGCCACGCAGATGATGGAGAGCATGATCACCAACCCCGTGCCCACCCGCGCCGAGGTGAGCGACGTGGCCAATGCCGTGCTGGACGGCACCGACGCCGTGATGCTGAGCGCCGAGACGGCTGCCGGCAAGTTCCCGCTGGAGACGGTGCTGGAGATGGTTGACATCTGCGCCCAGGCTGAGGCCTCGGCCGACTGGGATGTGGACACCGACTTTGTGGGCAAGACCTTCCAGCGCATCGACCAGAGCATCGCGTTGGGCGCGCTGTTCACTGCCACCCATCTGGGTGCCAAGGCCCTGGTCGCGATGACCGACAGCGGCTCGACCGCGCTGTGGATGAGCCGCCACCGCACCCAGATCCCCATCTACGCGCTGACGCCGAAGGTGGCTACCCAGCGCAAGATGGCGCTGTACCGCAATGTGCGCCCGTTGCTGATGGACACCAGCGCCGACCGCGACACCGCACTGGCCCAGGCCGAGGTGCACCTGAAGGCCCGCGATATCGTGCAAAGCGGCGATATCTATGCGATCACCTGTGGCGAGCCGATGGGCTCGCCCGGCGGCACCAACATGATGAAGATCAGCCGCGTGCTTTAAAGCCGCCTGGCCTTTGACCGGTACCGGGGCGCTTGCAGGCGCCCTTTTTTTGCGCCGCATGGGGACCTGCTGCAAAGCCCCTGTTATCGCTCGACGGCAAAAGGCGCGATGCGCCGCATCCCGGTCCGCGTCCATCCCATTGGGCAAGGGCCCTGCAGAGGATCGCTAGATCCGTCCCAGGTTGTGCGGATTTGTGACTGCGGCGATACTATGCCGCTCAGCGAGCCTGCCCATACGCCCGTGTGGACCAAGGGACTGCGCTGAAGCCATTCGAAACCAGGCTTTCTTGCCCCCGGAGACAGGGGCAGACCGGTGCTTCACCCGCCTGGCTTTCGACCACCTAGCCAAGCTGCTGCGATAAGAATTCACAACACGCACGCCTATAGCAGCCCAGCCAAACCCTTGTTGTTGAGCAGCACAGCGCCGCTGTGCCTGCATGTTTTTTTGGAAGAGGGAATCTATGTCGCAACGACTAGTACGCCGTTCGGTGTTGGGGCTGGCCTTGGGCCTGGGTTTGGGCGCAGTTGCCGGCGTGTCTGCACCGGCGTTTGCACAGACGGCGGCCGCCAAGGCCGGCAAGCTGGACGCCCGTGCGGTGGCAGTGGGCTACAGCGAATTGGTCTACGCCAACTACAGCGACAGCCTGGCATCGGCACGCGACATGCAAAAGGCCATTGCCGCCTTGCTCGCAGCTCCCTCCAAAGAGACGCTGGAAGCCGCACGCAAGAGCTGGCTCGACGCGCGTGAGTTCTATGGCCAGACGGAAGCCTTCCGCTTCTACGGCGGCCCGATCGATGACGAGAACGGCCCCGAAGGCCAGATCAATGCCTGGCCGATGGACGAGTCCTATGTGGACTATGTCGAGGGCAAGCCTAACGCCGGCTTCATCAACGATCCCAAGTTCAAGATCACCAAGGCCAACCTGGCCAAGCAAAACGAGCGCGGTGGCGAGGAAAACATTGCCACCGGCTGGCATGCGATCGAGTTTCTGCTCTGGGGCCAGGACCTGTCCGAAACCGGCCCGGGCGACCGCTCGTTTGAAGACTATGTCGATGGCAAGCGCCCCCATGCCGACCGCCGCCGCCTCTACCTGAAGGTGGTGACCGAGCTGCTGATCGACGATCTGGCCAACGTCACCAAGGCCTGGGCGCCGGGCCAGAAGAACTACCGCGCCCAGTTTGACAAGGGTGGCGTGGAGTCGGTGCGCAAGATCATCGTCGGCCTGGGCTCGCTCTCGCGCGGCGAACTGGCGGGCGAGCGCATGGAAGTGCCGCTCAACTCGCAGGACCAGGAAGACGAGCATTCCTGCTTCTCCGACAACACCCACCGCGACATGGTTGCCAATGCCACCGGCATCCAGAACGTCTGGCTGGGCCAGTACAAGCGCCGCGATGGCTCGACCCTGAAGGTGGCCTCGCTGGCCGACCTGGTGGCGGCCAAGAACGCCGAACTGTCGGGCAAGACCAGCGCGCAGATCGACAGCACGGTCAAGGCGACCGAGGGCATCCAGGCACCGTTCGACCGCGAAATCATTGGCGGCGCCGACGCACCCGGCCGCAAGCGCATCCAGGCGGCGGTGGACAGCGCCACCGAGCAGTCCAAGCTGCTGGTGCAGGCGGCCAATGCCATCGGCATCACCAAGCTGACCCTGGTCCAGCCCTGACGAAGGACCGTTGCTGCACTATGTCTGTGAAGATGAATGACAACAAGCCCGGTGGCCGCGCGCAGCGGCTGGCATGGGCAGCAGCGGGTCTGTGCGCGGCCACCGCCCTGGTGGTGGCCCTGCGCCCGGAGGCCAGCGTGGCGCAGACCAGCGCCCCCGCCGAGGCCGCCGTAGTGGCGCCCGTGCAAGACCCCAGCGAGATGACCGGCGGCGACACCACGGTGTTTGCCACCGGCAAGAACGCGTTCTCGTTTCCTTTTGCCTCGCTGGCCGATGCAGAGCGCACGCGCTTTGTCATTGGCAACTCGTTTTTCAAGCGCAACTGGGTGGAGGCACCGGCCTCGACCCGGCTGCGCGATGGCCTGGGCCCGCATTTCATTGCCCGCAGCTGCGCGGGCTGCCACGTCATGGATGGGCGCGGTGAGCCGCCAGAGTTCCACCGCACGCTGGGGCCCGATCCCGAGCCCACGGTGGCGCTGCTGATCCGCCTGTCGGTGCCCGGCAAGGCCGACCCGCATGCGGGCGTGGTGCCCGAGCCGACCTATGGCGACCAGTTCAACAACGCGGCCGTGCAGGGCGTCAAGCCAGAGGGCATCGTGCGCATCCACGGCACGCCGATCCAGGGCCGCTTTGCCGATGGCACGGCCTACGAACTCATCCAGCCCCGCTACGAGCTGACCGACCTGGGCTACGGCCCGATGGCCAAGGATGTGATGCTGAGCCCGCGGATCGCACCCCAGGTGGTGGGCGTGGGCCTGATCGAGGCCATTGCCGAGGCCGACATCCTCGCCAATGTGCAGGAGCAGGCGGCGCTGGCCGGCCCCATCAAGGGTCAGGTCAACCGCGTCTGGGATGCCTATGGCCAGCGTGAGGCGATTGGCCGCTTCGGCTGGAAGGCCAACTCGCCCAGCGTCGCGCACCAGACGGCCAACGCCTTCTCGGGCGACATGGGCATCACCTCGCGCATTTTCCCGAACGAGAACTGCACCCCGGCGCAAAAGGACTGCCTGGCCGCACCGCATGGCGGCGGACTGGACAAATCCACCGCCGGCCGCACGGCGGCGCAGGCGCGCGCCGATGCCCCCGAGATCGACGACAAGACGCTCGACGATGTGATCTTCTACCAGGCCACCTTGGCGCCTGCGGCCCGCCGCAACATCAATGACTCGGCCGTCAAGCTGGGCCAGCGCCTGTTTGCCCAGGCGCAGTGCGCCGTCTGCCACAAGCCCAGCTATGTTACCGGCCCCGGCCCCTTCCCCAGGCTGACGGCCAAGAACATTGCTGGCCAGAAGATCTGGCCCTACACCGATCTGCTGTTGCATGACATGGGCCCGGCGCTGGCCGATGGCAGGCCGGACTTTCTGGCCAACGGCCAGCAGTGGCGCACGCCGCCGCTGTGGGGCATTGGCCTGATTCAGGACGTGAACGGCCACCAGCGCCTGCTGCACGATGGCCGTGCGCGCGGCGTGCTGGAGGCCATTCTCTGGCATGGCGGCGAGGCCGAGCAGGCCAAGCAGCAGGTGCTGAACATGGGGGCTTCCGAGCGCGAGGCCCTGGTCAAGTTTGTGGAGTCGCTATGACGCAAGTCGGTACCAAGCGCTGGCCTGTGACGGCCGCGCAATCGCTGGGCAGGGCCTGCGCCCTGGCGGCCCTGGCCGCCACGGGCAGCCTTGCCCCGTTGGCGCAGGCCGCGGACACCCCCATGCCCTACTACACGGCCGCCCAGGCGCTGCAAAGCCTGTATGGCCAGCACCTGCCAGCGCGCGCGGCGGCGTTTACCCAGGCCGCCAACGCGCAGGACCAGGCACTGACGAACTACTGCGCCGGGCCGGCGGCTGCCGCCAAAACGGCGGCAGCAGAGCTGCGCGGCCAGTGGCAGCGCAGCCATACCGCCTGGCTGCAGTTGTCAACGCCCAGCGTCGGGCCCTTGGTGGAGCGCCGCTCGCTGCGGCAGATCGATTTCACGCCGATCCGCACGGCGCTGATCACCCGCGCCGTCAAGAAAGGCCCGCAGACCGCCGCCGACATGGAGCTGGTGGGCACACCTGCCAAGGGCTTTGGCGCGCTGGACTGGCTGCTGAGCCAGGGCCTGCAGCCGGCCAGCCCGGAGTGCGCGTTTGCGGTGCAGGTGGCCCGGGCAATCAGCGCCGAGGCCCAAAGCCTGCAGGCGGCGCTGGAGCCCCTGCGCAGCAAGACCTGGAGCGTCGAAGGCTCGGAGAGCGAGCCTGAAGATGCCGCCAGCCCCGGCGCCAAGGAGACGGGCGCGGCGATCGAGGAATGGATCAACCAGTGGCTGGGCGGGCTGGAGCGGCTGCGCTGGGCGCAGATGGAAAAGCCGGTCAAGGTGGTCGAGGGCAGCAACAAGGCGCCCGCCTTTGCCCGCATCGCGATGGCCGACAACTGGCGCGAGTGGCAGACCCAGTGGCAGGCCCTGCATGCCCAGGCCTTGCTCACCCTGGCGCAGCGCCAGCAGCCGCCCGTGCCCGGCAAGGACCTGATCTCGATCGAAGCACTGCTGCTCAGCAAGGGCCATATTGCCCTGGCCCAGCGCTGGCGCGAGGCCATGGGCGCGGCCGATGCCGCGATGCCGGCGCCGGGCACGCTGCCCACCCAGGAGGGCGCGCAGGCCAACAGCGAGATTCTGGCGCTCGCCACCAAGCTCAAGGGCATCACCGCGCTGTACCAGGCCGAGGTGGCGCCGGCGCTCGATATTCCGCTGGGCTTTAGCGACAGCGATGGCGACTGAGGGCAAACGGTGACGGTGTTATCCACATCCCTGCCCCGGCGTGCGCTGCTGCGCGGGCTGGGCGCGTCGGCGATGGGCGCGCTGGGCCTGGCCGAGCTGTCCTTTGCCAACGATGCGGGCAGCACGGCGGGCAGTACGGCGGGTATAAGCCGGCTCGCAGCCGTCTGGCGCGATGGACCCAGTGCGATGGCGCAGGACTGGGCCGGTGTGCTCGAAGTGCTGCCCCAGGCAGGCGGCGGCCATGCCTGGCGCATGGCAGCGCGCACCCCGTTGCCCACACGCGGCCATGGTGTGCAAACCCTGCCGGGCGGCCAACTGGTGTTTGCCGCGCGCCGGCCCGGCGATTGGCTGCTGCGCTGGCAGCCCGAGACGGACGCGCTGCAATGGGCCTGGATGCAGGAGGACCGCTGCTTCAACGGCCATGTGGCGCTGGCGGCGCCCGCCACCGCGCAGGCCTGGCAGGCCCAAGCGGGCGCAGGCCGCAGCGGCATTCTCTTCACCACCGAAACCGATCTGGAAGACAGCCAGGGCTGCATCGGGCTGCGCGATGCCGCCAGCCTGCAGAAGCGGGCCGAATGGCGCAGCCATGGCATGGATCCGCACGAATTGCTGGTGCTGCCGGCCGCGCTGGGCAGTCTGCCGGCCGGCACCCTGGTCGTCGCCAATGGCGGCATTCCCACCCAAAGCGAGACCGGGCGCAGCAAGAAATGGCTGGACAGCATGGACCCGTCCCTGGTCGCACTGCACCCGGCCGATGGGCGCCTGCTGGGCCAGTGGAAGCTGCCCGACCCGCGCCTGTCGATCCGGCACCTGGCCTGGGATGGCGCGCGCCAGCGCCTGGGCATTGCGCTGCAGGCCGAGCATGGCGATGCGCGGCGCCACAGCGCGCCCATCTTCGCCGTCTGGGACGGCCAGCGGCTGCTGCTGGCGCAGGACCAGCCACCGCTGGCCGGCTACGGCGGCAGCGTGGAATGCGCGCCCCTCGCGCAAGGGGGGTTTGTCGTCAGCTGCCCCAAGTCCGACTGCATGGCCTGGTTTGACGCCCAGGCGCGCTACCTGGGCAGCAGCCCGCAAAGCGAAGTCTGCCCGGTGGCCCGCGATGGCGGGCGGCTATGGGCCGGCGGCGGCCATGGGGTGGCCGAGCGGACCAGCCGCAGCAGCGACCAGGCGGTGCCTGCGCTGGACACAGTGACCGGGCTGATGTTCGACAACCACTGGCGCTTGATGGGCTGAGGGGCAGCGCCCCCGGCGCGGTTCAGGCGTTCAGGCGCTGAGACGGCGGCGTGCCATGCCCATGTCGATGACCAGGCCTGCGGTCCAGCACAGCCAGGCGGTCCACAAGGTGTGACTCATGTAGTGGGCACCGCGCATTTGCTGGCCAATGCCGAGCAGCAGGCCCACAGCCAAGGCGACCGCCAGCCACCAGCGGGCGGCGCGCGGTGTGTCGCGGGCCAGCGCAAAATAGCCGCCAACAAAGGAAAAGCCCGCCGCCGCATGGCCGGCCGGAAAGCATCGGCCCGCGCCCCCGTCATGCACGCCCCAGCGCCAGTGGGATACATACTCGGCCACGCCGCCGAAGACCGACAGATCCCAGGGGCAGCTGGTGGCGCTGCTGCGCTTGAGGATGGACACCACCGCGAGAGACGCCAGAATGCTGACCAGCAGCTGCACCCGACGGGCGGTGGGCAGCTTGCGCAACAGGCCAAAGGGCAGCCAGACGCCCAGGCTCAGCGCCAGCACGATCACCCAGCCCAGGTTGCGCATGCCCTGGTGCATATAGGTGACCAGAAAATGGTCGTCCCGCAGCGCAAAGCCCTGGGCGGTGCCCCAGACGTGGGCCAGCGCCAGGTCTTGGCCGGAGGCATCCCAGAGCGCAATCAGCAAAAAACTGAGCACGGTGGCCAGCAGCCAGCGGGGGTTGTAGAGAGCGGGGCGGGGTTCGGTCAGGGGGACGGGAGGGCAGGAAGGCATCATTGCATGCTGCGCCGACCGGCTTAAGGGCTTCTTAATGTCCCAGGCCCCTGGCGCAGGCCATAGGCGCGCAGGCCCAAGTCATGCACAATGCCAGCCATGCGCATACTCATGGTGGAAGACGATGCCGGCATTGCCGAGGGCCTGAAGGCCAATCTGCAGCAGCGCGGCCATGCGGTGGACTGGTGCCCGACACTGGCCGAGGCCTGGCGCGCGCTGACGGCCGAGGGCTTTGATGTCGTGCTGCTGGACCTGGGCCTGCCCGATGGCGACGGCTCGCGCCTCTTGCAGCAGCTGCGCAATGCGCCGCCGCCCACGGGCCTGCGCAAAAGCCTGCCCGATCCGGCGACGCCGGTCATCGTGCTGACGGCCCGCGACGGCGTGCACGACCGCATTGAAAACCTGGACCTGGGCGCGGACGACTACCTCTCCAAGCCCTTCGATGCCGAAGAGCTGCAGGCCCGGTTGCGCGCGCTGGTCCGCCGCGCGGCGGGCCGCGCCAATCCGCTGATCCACTACCGCGACCTGGTGCTGGACCCGGCCTTGCACCAGGTGCGGCTGCGCGACGAAGGCGTCGAGCTCTCGCCCCGGGCCTACACGATCTTGCTGATCCTGCTGCAGGCCCATGGCAGGGTGCTGTCGCGCCAGCAGCTGGAAGAAAAGCTCTACAGCTTTGATGCCTCGGTCGAGAGCAATGCGGTGGAGGTGCATATCCACCACCTGCGCAAAAAGCTCGGCGCCGACTACATCCTGACGATGCGTGGCGTGGGCTACTTCATGCCCCAGGACCAGGCATCGTGAACCTGGCGGCCAAGCCCCCGCGCCTGCCGCAGCTGCGCACCCGGCTGCTGGTCTGGATTCTGGGGGCGCTGGTGGTTGTCTGGGCCAGCTTTGTCTACTGGGCCTACCAAACCGGTATTGAAGAGGCCGATGAGCTGACTGACGGGCACCTGGCCGGCGTCGCCGCGCTGGTGCTCAACATTCCTTACAGCGCGCAAATCCCTGCCGGCCTGCCGACCGAGCGGGTGCCGCTGCCGGGGCTGCATGCGCATGACTACCAGCAGTCGATGAGTCTGCAGGTCTGGACCGCCGACGGTGACCTGGTACTCAACGTCGGCAGTGCGCCGCGCCTGCATTTTGCCGATGGACGCAGCGGTTTCTTTGATGCGCAGCTGGGCGCGAGGCATGAGGTCTGGCGTACCTTCACCCAGTGGAACACCGAACACACGCGCAAGGTGGCGGTACTGGTCAACCTGCAGGAGCGCGATGACCTGGCCGATGACATTGCCGGGCAGATGATCCTGCCGGGTTTGTGGCTGCTGCCGGTCGTCACCCTGGTGCTGGGGCTGACGATCCGCGCCGGCCTCAAGCCGCTGACCCAGCTCTCGCGCGATGTGGAGCAGCTCGAACCCGAGCAGGGCCAGCGCCTGTCCACCGGCCACAACTGGCAGGAGTTCCGGGCGGTGACCCTGGCCTTCAACAGCTTGCTAGACCGCAATGACGAGGCGATGGAGCGCGAGCGGACCTTGGCCAACCAGGTCGCCCATGAGCTGCGCACGCCGCTGGCCTCCATCAGCCTGCATGCGCAATCCCTGCAAGGCGGGCTGGACCCCGCCCAGCAGGCCCAGGCGGTGCAGCGCCTGCATGCCGATGCGCTGCGCGCAGGCCATGTGCTCAACCAGATTCTGGCGCTGGCCCGCAGCAACCGGGTGGCGCTGACCCAGCAGGCCGCGCCGGTGGACCTGGCGCAGCTGGCCCGCAGCATGGTGGCTGAGTACGCGCAGGCGGCCTGGCGCCGGGGCAGCAGCGTGGCCGTAGAGATGCCTGAACAACTGTGGGTGAAAGGCCATGCCGTGCTGCTGGAGGTGGCCTTGCGCAACCTGGTCGAGAATGCGCTGCGCCACACCCCCGAGGGCACGCAGATCGAGGTGCAGGGCGGCATGGACGGGGGGCAGTGCTGGCTGCAGGTCTGCGACGATGGCGGGCGCGTGCAGCAGCAGCCCGTGCCCGAACCTGTGGACAGCCTGCAGCTGGGCCACCAGATCGTGCAGCGCATCATGGCGCTGCACGGGGGCAGTTTTGCGCAGCCGCAGGCGCTGGCGCCCTATACCACTTGCTACCGCCTCAGTATGCCGCTCGCCCAGATGGCCTGAGCTTGCTAAAATAGGCAGTTACCAAGCGGTTACCATGCCGCAGACATGAATCCAGGGTGTTGACGCGGCTGCTGTGGCCGCTGCAGCACTCTTTCTTTGCATTAGAACGGACACGACCACCATGCCTTTGATCTCGATGCGCGAAATGCTCGACCATGCCGCCGAAAATGGCTACGGCATCCCTGCCTTCAACGTCAACAACCTGGAGCAGGTCCAGGCCGTGATGTCGGCGGCAGACGAAGTGGGTGCGCCCGTGATCCTGCAGGCCAGCGCCGGCGCCCGCAAGTATGCCGGTGAGCCCTTCATCAAGCACCTGATCCAGGCTGCTGCCGAGATGTACCCCCACATCCCGCTGGTGATGCACCAGGACCACGGCACGACGCCTGAAGTCTGCCAGGGCGCGCTGAACCTGGGCTTTGGCTCGGTGATGATGGACGGCTCGCTGATGAGCGACGGCAAGACCCCGTCGTCCTTTGACTACAACGTCGACGTGACCCAGAAGGTCGTCGCGATGGCCCACCAGATCGGTGCCACCGTCGAAGGCGAGCTGGGCTGCCTGGGCAACCTGGAAACCGGTGAAGCCGGCGAAGAAGACGGCATTGGCGCCGAAGGCAAGCTGGACCACAGCCAGATGCTGACCGACCCCGAGGAAGCGGCCGTGTTCGTCAAGGCCACGCAACTGGACGCGCTGGCCATTGCCATCGGCACCAGCCACGGCGCCTACAAGTTCAGCCGCAAGCCCACCGGCGACATCCTGGCGATCTCGCGCGTCAAGGAAATCCATGCCCGCATCCCCAACACCCACCTGGTGATGCATGGCTCCTCGTCGGTGCCCCAGGAACTGCTGGCCATCATCAACCAGTACGGCGGCAAGATGAAGGAAACCTACGGCGTGCCCGTCGAAGAGATCCAGGAAGCCATCAAGTACGGCGTGCGCAAGATCAACATCGACACCGACATCCGCCTGGCGATGACCGGCGCGGTGCGCAAGTTCCTGGCCGAGAACCCCGACAAGTTCGACGCCCGCGAATGGCTCAAGCCCGCCCGTGAAGCTGCCAAGCAAGTCTGCAAGGCCCGCTACATCGAGTTCGGCTGCGAAGGCCAGGGCGGCAAGATCAAGGGCTACAGCCTGGAGCAGATGGCCAAGAAGTACAGCGCCGGCGATCTGGCCCAGCTGGTCAAGTAAATCTGCCTGCATTGCCAGTGCCTGGGGCACTGGCCGCCAAGCCTGCAATCGCACCCGCATTGCAGGCTTTTGCTTTTGGGCCTACGCGATGCGGCGATAACCGCACACGCGCACTGCGGCCGGTGTTTTTGCACAATGCCATGCATCGCAAACAAAGGAGCGCACAGCATGCAGACAAGCCATTCCTGGGACCTGGACCTGGTGGTGATTGGTGGCGGATCGGGGGGCGTGCGGGCTGCACGCATGGCGGCAGCGCGGGGCGCCAGGGTGGCGGTGGTGGAGTCCAAGGCCATGGGCGGCACCTGCGTCAACGTCGGCTGCATTCCCAAAAAACTCTACAGCTATGCGGCCGGTTACGCCGAGGCCTTTGACGAGGCGCGTGGCTATGGCTGGCAAATGCCCGAGACCATTGCGCTGGATTGGCAGGCGCTGAAGACAGCACGCGCGCGGGAAATCACCCGGCTCAACGGCATCTACGAAGGCCTGATGCGCAATGCCCAGGTGGAGCGCATTGCCGGCCAGGGCCGTCTGACCGATGCCCACACGGTGGTGGTTTCTGCCGATGGCGCCGATGTGCGCACGTTGCGCGCTGCCCATATCCTGATCGCCACCGGCGGCACGCCGGTGCGCCCGGACCTGCCCGGCAGCGAGCATGTGATCGTCTCCGACGACATGTTTGACCTGGCTACGTTGCCGCGCCGCCTGGTGGTCGTGGGCGCCGGCTACATCGGCTGCGAGATGGCGAGCATCTTCCACGGGCTGGGCGTCCAGGTGAGCCTGCTGCACCGGGGCGACCAGATTCTGCGCGGCTTTGACGACGAGGTGCGCAGCTTTGTCGCCGAGGAAATGCGCAAGAGCGGGGTGGAGCTGCGCATGAAGACGGAGGTGACATCCATTGCCTGCGACACTGCCAGCGGCGAGCGCACCCTGACCCTGGCCGATGGCAGCACCCTGAAGGCCGACCAGGTGCTGTACGCCACCGGCCGCAAGGCCAACGTCAGCGGCCTGGGGCTGGAGGCGCTGGGCATTGCGCTGGACAAGAGCGGCGCCATCGTCGTCGATGCGCAGATGGCCACCGCCCAGCCGAGCGTGCATGCGCTGGGCGATGTCGTGGGGCGCATGGAGCTGACCCCGGTGGCGCTGGCCGAAGCGATGGCCTGGGTGGACCATATCTGGGGCCCCGAGGCCGGCAAGGATGCACGGGTCATGGACTACGACAACATCCCGACGGCGGTGTTCACCCATCCGCAGATTGGCACTGTCGGCCTGACCGAGGCCCAGGCCCGCGAGCGCCATGGGGCCGTGCGCATCTACCGCAGCGATTTCAAGCCGCTGCGCCATACCTTGTCGGGACGCAGCGAGCGCTGCCTGGTCAAGCTGGTCGTCGATGACGCCAGCGACAAGGTACTCGGCCTGCATGTGGTCGGCGCCGATGCCGCCGAAATCACCCAGGGCTTTGCGGTGGCCCTCAAGGCCGGCGCCACCAAGGCGCTGTTTGACCAGACGATCGGCATCCATCCGACGATGGCCGAAGAGCTGGTCACCTTGCGCGAAGTAAGCCGCAAGTAAGCTTCAGATCGCGGCAGTTGCTGCTTTGCAACATCTTATAAATTCTCTCTATAAAGGCCGCGTGTCTCGGGCATGATACGCGCTCTTTACAGAGGAGATACATATGAAGGAGTGGGTGTATCCGCGCGAGCGGACACTGGGCGCCATCACCCTGGTTCTGGGTCTGTTGGCATGGTTGCTGATCTTGTTGCTGACCCTGGGCACGGTGCTGATCTACCTGCTCGTCGGTTTCATTTTTTATCTTTTTGCACAGTCGGCATTGATTGCCTGGCTGCGCGGCACTGCCGTGCGCCTGTCGGACGAGCAGTTCCCCGAGCTGTATCTGCAGTACCTGCAATGCTGCAAGAGGCTGGAGCTGGTCGACCCGCCCGAGGCCTATCTGCTGCAAGGCGATGGCTTGATGAATGCCTTTGCGACCCGCTTTCTGGGCCGCAACTTCGTCATCGTGCTGAGCGACACGGTCGACGCGATGCGTGCCTTGCCCGATGGCATCAACTTCTACTTCGGCCATGAGCTGGGCCATATCAAGCAGGGCCACCTGACCGGGCACTTCTGGCGCATGCCAGTGCTGTGGCTGCCGCTGGTCGGGGCTGCCTACGCGCGTGCCAAGGAGTACACCTGCGACCTGCACGGCCGCGCCTGCTGCGAAGGCTCGGAGTCCGCAGGCCGTGCGCTGTCGGTGCTCGCCGCTGGCGCGCAGAAGTGGAAAACCATCAATCTGGTGCAGTATGCGCGCCAGACCATGAGCAACCGGGGCTTCTTCCCCGATCTGCACGAGCTGCTGAGTGGCTACCCCTGGCTGACCAAGCGCGTGGCGCGCATGATCAGCCCCGGCATCAAGATGCCGGGCCGCAATCCCTTCTCCTATCTGTTTGCGCTGTTCGTGCCCTATGGCGGCCGGGCTGGCGGCGGGGCGGTGGGCCTGCTGATGGTGATCGCGATCATCGGTATCGCTGCTGCGGTCGCAATACCGGCACTCAAGGGCGGCGCCGGTGGGGGTGCCTTCAGCCATATGCTGATGCAAGGCATGCAGTCGCAAAAGGGCAAGGAGGCTTTCGAGAAGGAATGGACCCAGGCCGAGCCGGTGCGCCAGGCGCTGTCGCGCTACTACCAGACCTATGAAGAAGTACCTGACTCCCTGTCCGATGCCGGTGTGTCGCCCGAGCAGGAAGGCAGGCTGATGTATGACAGCGAGGACATGTCGCTGACCGCGCTGACCATCCACGGCCAGTTGCAGATGCAGCCGATGCAGGGCGAGGGCGGCAAGGTGGTCTGGCATTGCAGCGCTGATGGCGCGGCGCAACAGTACCTGCCGGCCAGTTGCCAGAGCAAGTGAAGCATTTGGATACACTCGCTGCCGAAGTCTCCTGATTCAGCCCGGCGGCCTCGGACAGAATCCGCAACGGCCTTGCTATGATGCAGGGCTTGGCGGTGTGGCACAGGCCACGCGCTGTCTGTGGGCCGCCGCCACTGTTTTCAGGATCCGTCTATGTCTTTTTCCGCTGCCCGTTCTCTGTCCTGGCTGGGGTGCGCCGCCGCAGCCGTGGTGCTGAGCGCCTGCGCACCGCTGCCTTCGAATGTGGAGCCGGTGGGCCGCACCCTCGTGTCCATGGACCAGAACACGGACCTGCGCTGGACCTACTGGGGCACCGACAGCGAGGTGCTCGATGTGCTGCCCGAAGACCTGGCCAAGGACAAGCCGCTGCAGGCCAAGCTCTGGCAGATGCGCACCAGGCTGGGCGAACTGGTGGGCGTGATGTCGCTGCGCTCCAACGTCGATGACCTGAACAACAAGAACACCGTCTGGACCCAGGACTGCCCCAAGCAAAAGGGCGTGCTGGTCGAGCGCACCCAGGGCCTGAACATTGGCCGCGTGGACTGCCTGCGCATCAAGCGCACCGCCAACAGCAGCGATTGGCTGGCGCAGAACGATGCGGCGATGGCATCCCGACTGGAGGCCGCTGGTGTCTACTTTGCGCGCCCGGTGGCCTATGTGTCCTACCAGTTCACCACCAGCAATGGCGGCTATGTCGAAGCGCAGGTGCTGGTGGACCAGCGCCTGGTGCGTCCGCCGATCCGCAGCAGCGTGGACTTTCTGGCCGCTGGCCGCTCGCTGGACCGCTGGGCGCAAGCACTGGCGCGCTCGATGCGTGAGAGCACCGGCTACTTCAATGGCGTGCTGACCGTGCCACCTTTCCCTTACGAGATCGACCAGCAGCCGTATTACGAGACCAAGCAGGACGACTCCGATGTACTGTTTGGCAAGGAAAAGCCCAATCCGCAGGCCGCTGAGGAGAAAGCAGCGTCGGTGGTTGCCCCTGCGGGGACAGCACCCGCCGCGGCCGCACCCGCCAAGCGCTGATCGCTTCCCCTGCTCTGCAGCAGCCATGGCCTCGGTCATGGCTTTTTTTTGTCTTTTTACGGGTATATCCAGACTTGGAATGGGCCCAGAATTTGCACAATAGGGTCACATCGAACAACATGGCTCAACAGCAAGCCGGGCGCACTGGGCGCCGGCATCCGCTGTATGACCGACAGGAGACTTGTGCATGACCGAACGCCCATGGCTGGCCGCTTACCCCCCAGAGATTCCCGAGGACATTGATCCTGAGCGCATTCCCACCTTGGTGCAGTTGCTCAATCAGGCCTTCATCCAGTACGCCGACCGCACGGCGCTGCATTTCATGGGCGCGCGCTTCAGCTACCGCCAGCTCGACGACTACAGCGTGGCGCTGGCTGCCTACCTGCAGACCTTGCCGCTGGCCAAGGGCGACCGCGTAGCGCTGATGATGCCCAATGTGCCGCAGTATGCGGCGGCTGTCGCTGCCGTGTTGCGCGCGGGCCTCGTGGTGGTCAATGTGAACCCGCTCTATACCGCCTCGGAGCTGGACCACCAGCTCAAGGACAGCGGCGCCAAGGTGATGATCGTGCTGGAGAACTTTGGCGCCACTGTGCAGAACTGCCCGGCCCACCGCCAGCTCGAGAAGATCATTGTCTGCAGCATGGGCGATTGCCTGGGTCTGATCAAGGGCAGCATCGTCAACTACGTGGTGCGCCACAGCAAGAAGCTGGTCGCGCCTTTCACCCTGGAGCGCAGCATCCGCTACCCCGATGCGATCCGGGAGGGCGAGCGCCACAGCTTCTCGCCGGTCGAGATCGGGCTGGACGATGTCGCTGCGCTGCAGTACACCGGCGGCACCACCGGCGTAGCCAAGGGTGCGGTGCTGCTGCACCGCAACCTGGGCGCCAATGTGCTGCAGGTGCAGGCCTGGTACGGGCCGGCGCTCAAGACCATTCCGCAAGGGGAGCAGCCGCTGTGTGTCTGTGCGCTGCCGCTCTACCATATCTTCGCGTTCACGGTCTGTTTTCTGCTGTCGATGCGCCTTGGGCACCAGGTGCTGCTGATCCCCAACCCGCGCGACATGAAGGCGGTGCTGGGCGAGCTGGGCAAGTACGAGTTCCATACCTTGCCAGCCGTCAACACCTTGTTCAACGGCCTGATGAGCCACCCCGATTTCGACAAGGTGAACTGGAAGAACCTGCGCGTGGTCGTGGGCGGCGGCGCGGCGGTGCAATCGTCCGTGGCCGAGCGCTGGCTGCAGCGCGTTGGCCAGCCCATCGTCGAAGGCTATGGCCTGTCCGAAACCAGCCCGGTGGCCAGCTGCAACTTCGTCGGCACCGGCCAGAAGGCCTCGGGCTCGATCGGCTACCCGATGCCGGGCACCGACATGGCCATCCTCGACGATGCCGGCGAGCCGGTGCCACAAGGCGAGCGCGGCGAGGTCTGCATACGCGGCCCGCAGGTGATGGCCGGCTACTGGCAGCGCCCGGACGAGACGGCCAAGTCCATGACCGAGGACGGGTTCTTCCGCTCGGGCGATATCGGCATCATGGAGCCCGATGGCATGTTCCGCATCGTCGACCGCAAGAAGGACATGGTGCTGGTCAGCGGCTTCAACGTCTACCCCAATGAGGTGGAGGACGTGGCCGCCTCCTTCCCCGGCGTGGCCGAATGCGCGGTGGTCGGCGTGCCCGACGAGAAGACCGGCGAGGCCATCAAGCTGGTGTTGGTTCGCAAGTCCGCCGATGTGACCGAGGCACAGCTGCGCGCCCATTGCGCCGAGCACCTGACCGGCTACAAACGGCCCAAGTACATCGAGTTCCGCGACAACCTGCCCAAGACCCCGGTCGGCAAGATCCTGCGGCGCGAGCTGCGCGACCAAAGCACCAACGCCTGAGCAGGGAGGCGGCGCTGAGCTATAGCGTCCTCACCGCCAACCAACCCGGCAAAGCGGAGATTGCAGCGACAATCTCCGCTTTGCCTTTTCTGGATTCCGACGTGACCCTTGCCATTCTCAGCGCCCTTCCCGAGGAGCAGGCCGGCATTGCTGCGCTGCTGACCGATGCCCGCATCCACGACCATGCCGGCCGCCGCTATAGCTGCGGTCAGCTGCACGGCCAGGCGGTGGTGCTGGCGCTGTCGGGCATCGGCAAGGTGGCGGCGGCCAGCACGGCGGCGACCCTGATCGAGCGCTTTGGCGCACGCGGCATCGTGTTTACCGGTGTGGCCGGAGGCCTGGGCGATGGTGTGCAGGTGGGCGATGTGGTCGTGGCCACCCGCTATGCGCAGCACGACCTGGACGCCTCGCCGATCTTCCCGCGCTACGAGGTGCCGGGCTATGGCCGGGCCCTTTTCGACTGCGATGCTGCGCTGAGCGCGCAACTGGCCGTGGCCGTGCAGCAATGCCTGGCCGGTGGCGCAGCCGCCTGGACGGCCGAACTGGACCTGCCCGCGCCGCAGATGCACCAGGGTCTCGTCGTCAGCGGCGACCGTTTTGTCAGCAGCGCCGCCGAAGTGCAGGCCCTGCGCAGCGGCTTGCGGGCAGCGGGCATGGATGCGCTGGCCGTCGAGATGGAGGGCGCCGCCGTCGCCCAGGTCTGCACCGACCACGGCTTGCCGTTTGCTGCGATGCGCAGCATCTCCGACCGGGCCGACGACAGCGCGCACCTGGACTTTCCGCGCTTCATCCGCAGCATTGCCAGCCGCTATGCGCAGCACATCATCGGCAGCCTGGTGCGGAGCTTGCCCAACAGCTAGGCGACGGCCCGGTAGCGCGGGTGACTGTGCAGCGCGGCAAGCGTGGTCACAATGGCGCGCTGCCTTGATGCGCTGTTGCCGACCATGCCCCCTTTTCTGCCCCTATCCTTTGCGCCCGGCCAGGTGCTGACCACCTGCAAGCTGGGCCTGGGGCAAATGCTGTCCTGGGGCTCGGCGTTCTACCTGCCCGCCATCCTGGCCGGCGCGATGGGCGAGAGCCTGGGCATACCGCCATCGCGCATCTTTGCGGCGTTCTCGGTGGCGTTGCTGATGATGGCGCTCACCGGGCCAGTGGCCGGGCGGCTGATCGACCGCTGGGGCGGGCGCCCGCTGCTGATGGCCACCAACCTGCTGTTTGCGCTGGGGCTGGTGCTGCTGTCGCAGGTGCAGACCCAGGTCCAGCTGTTTGCGGTCTGGCTGCTGCTGGGCCTGGCGATGGGAGCGGGGCTGTACGAGGCGGCCTTTGCCACCTCGGTGCGCCTCTACGGCAAGGCAGCGCGGGGCAGCATTGTCGGCATCACCTTGTTTGGCGGCTTTGCCAGCACCTTGAGCTGGCCGCTGACCACCTGGCTGCTGCATGGCTGGGGCTGGCGCGAAGCCTGCCTGGTCTGGGCGGGCGTGCAGTTGCTGGTATTGCTGCCGTTGCATGCGAGCCTGCCCCGTGCGCCCGCGCGTGCCAGCGCCGATGCGGTGGTACCACCAACGGGCTTGCCGGCGGCCGCGCCTGCCGCTGCCTTGCGGGGCCAGTGGCTCAGCCTGGTCTTGCTGGCGCTGACCTTTGCAGCGATCTGGTTCATCGGCACCTCGATGATGTCGCACCTGCCGCGCCTGCTGATGGTCAGCGGCGCCAGCGCGACGGCGGCCGTGGCTGCGGCAGCGCTGGTGGGCCCTGCCCAGGTGGCCAGCCGCATTGCAGATTATGCTTTTCTGCGCCGCGCCCATCCGCTGTGGTCAGCGCGCATTGCCGTGACGGCCTATCCGTTGGCGGCCTTGCTGCTGGCGGTTTTTGGTGCACCGGGTGCCTGGGCCTATGCGTTGGCCTTTGGGCTGGGCAACGGCATCATGACGGTCGTCATTGGTACGCTGCCGCTGGCGATGTTTGGCGCGCAAGGCTATGGCCAGCGCCAAGGCCTGCTGATGGTGCCGGCCCGCATGACCCAGGCCAGCGCCCCTTTTCTGTTTGGCCTGGCGCTGGAGCAGTGGCAGCTGGGCGCCCTCTGGGTGCTGATGCTCGCCGCCTCGATGGCCGCAACGGCGCTGTGGTGCCTGCGGCCCAAGCAGGTGTAGCGCGCGCGGGGGGCGTTACTTGAGCCAGCCGCGCTTGCGGAAGTACAGCATCGGGATCAGCGCGCTGCCCACCATCAGCGCAATACCGTAGGCATAGCCATATTGCCAGTCGATCTCGGGCATGTACTTGAAGTTCATGCCGTAGACGCTGGCGATCAAGGTGGGTGGCAGCAGCGCGACGCTGGCCACCGAGAAGATCTTGATGATCTTGTTCTGGTTGATGTTGATGAAACCGACGGTCGCATCCATCAGGAAGTTGATCTTGTCGAACAGGAAGGCGGTGTGGTTGTCCAGCGATTCGATGTCGCGCAGGATCTGGCGCGCATCCTCGAACTGGTCGGAGTTGAGCATCTTGCTGCGCATGACAAAGCTCACGGCGCGGCGGGTGTCCATCACATTGCGGCGAATGCGGCCGTTCAAGTCTTCCTGGCGCGCGATGGCCGAGAGCACTTCGCTCGCATGGGTATCGGTCACATTGCCGGCCAGCACCTGGGTGCTGACTTTTTCCAGGTCGTCGTAGATGCCTTCCAGGGTGTCGGCCGAGTACTCGGCGTCGGCATCGAACAGCTTGAGCAGGACGTCCTTGCTGTCCTCGATCAGGCCGGGCGCGCGGCGGGCACGCAGGCGCAGCAGGCGGAACACCGGCACATCCTCATCGTGGATGGAAAACAGCACGCCATAGCTCTTGAGTGACGCATTGTGCAGGTTCATGATGAAAGCCACGCGCACGCTGCGCGGGTCGTCTTCGTCATCGATCAGGAAGTCGCTGCGGATGTGCAGATCGCCATTGTCTTCTTCGTAGAAACGGGCCGATTCCTCGATGTCCTGGTCCATCGCGTCTTCGGGAATAGACAGGCCGTAGTGCTGCTTGATCCAGCGCTTTTCTTCAAGGGTGGGGGACTCGAGGTCGACCCAGATCGGCTGAAAACGGGCCAGGTCCTGCAGGGATTCGATCTCTTCCTGCACCAGACGGCCATTGGCAAGCGTAAAGATGTTGAGCATAGGCTCACTTCCTTGTTGTTATTGGTCTGCAAAAGGGGGCGGGGGCGCTTCCGACCCATGTGCAGCCATGTGCTTGCCAGGGTGGAAGCTACCAACTTGGGTAGGGATCCAAGGAGAGACTCCGGTTTGTGAATGGGCGCCATTATGGCATTCCCGCATCCGCTGCGCATGACGATGCGCTTTGTGGGGTTGCAGCGTTGTCAACACCCCACGCCAGCCGCTGTCAGTGGGTGCCTACATTCGCCTGATGGCGTCCCGTTGGAGGCCCATCGGAGACAGATTGGAGGCAAATTGGCAGGTTTGTGAGGAAATTTAACGGCCAGCCTGGGCCAGCGCGAAGCACAGATCGGCCCAGGTTGCCGCCTTGGCCTGGGGTGTGCGCAGCAGGTGGCTCGGGTCGTAGCTGACCACGGCCGGCAGCTGGCTGCCGCCCAACTGGTGGAGCTGCTGGCGCAGGCGGGAGAAGGGCTGGTCGCCCGGCATCAGGTGGCGCACCGCCGGCAGGCCCAGCAGCAGGGCCATCGCAGGCTGGCACTCCTGCACCAGCGCATCGATGCTGTAGCTGGGCAAGCCATCATCGCCTTCCTGGTTGGCGGGGATGCGCGCCAGCGGCACCCAGTAGACGGGGGCATCGGTCAGGCGAATGGCCCGCAGCATCTGCAGCAGCAGCTGGCAGGCTTCACCCTGCTGGGGCGCGCCTTCGGGCAGCTCGGCCACTACCAGCCAGGCAGGCTGGGTGGCAGCGACAGGCGGTTGCTGCTTGCCTTGCAGATCGAGCAGCACCGGCGCGCGCAGCGCAAAGCGCACACGCGGAAAATCGGCCGGCAGCGCCTGCGGCGAGGTGGTCCGGGCGGCTGCAGGCGCAGGCGCGGGGGCTGGCGTTGGCGCAGGGGCTGGCGCTGCCGTCTCTGGGACGGCAGCTGCTGGCAACGTGAGTGCTGCCGGTGCAGTGGTCACTCCCGTTGCAGGCACAGGCTCCGCGTGCAGCCGCGCTGCGGCCACCGGGGCTGGGGCCGGGGTCACCTCGGGCGCGGTCTGGGCGGCAGGCGCGGGCGATTCGGGCCACCACAGCGGGTGGCCCATCTCTTGCAGCATGGCGCGTTGGCGGGCGTCCAGGTTCAGGCTCATGGGGTGGTAGGCAGCAGATAACGCATGACCATGGCGTCCTCGCGTTCGACATGGGATACCGGATAGTAGCGCTTTCGCAGCCCTACCGATTCAAATCCAAACTGCAGGTAGATCTGCTGGGCGCGCAGATTGCTGATGCGCACCTCCAGCCAGATCGCCTGGGCCCGCACGCTGACGGCCCAGCTGCGCAGCTGCTCCAGCAGCACCTTGGCCCAGCCCTGGCGCTGGTGCTGCGGGTTGACGGTGATATTGAGCAGGTGCAGCTCATCGACGCCCTGCATGGCGACAAAGTAGCCGATCAACGCCTCGTCGGCCCAGAGCAGTTGCATCGCATAGCCCATGGCCATGGAGTCGATGAAATTGCCCCGCGTCCAGGGGTGGCTGTAGCACTGGTTCTCAACGGCCAGCAGCGCGTCCAGGTCATCGGCGCGCAGCGCGGACCAGCGCAACTGGGGCGTGGCGGGCAGGCTCATGGCGCACTGCCTGGGCTGCCGGCCGCCTGGGCTTGCTTTTCAGCCTCGCGCTCGGCCGTGGTCTTGGCGACCTTGTCGCGGATATAGAGGGGCAGCGCATCCTGCGCCGCCACCGCCTGGCCCTGGGCCAGCAGGTAGGGCGCCAGGCTCAGCAAGGCCTGGGCGGTGGGCATGGCCTGCAGATGGGTGGCACCGGGCGCCAGGCGATCACCATAGATGGGCTGGGCATTGCCGGCCACCACAAAGCCTGGGGGCACCTGCACATCCTGCGGCGGGCAGACCTGCAGATCGCCCAAGGTCTGCCAGTGGCCATCGGCATACTGGTAGACGGCGTTGTAGACCTCGTCCATGCGCGCGTCCAGGCAGGCCAGCACCTGGGTGCAACCATATTGCAGGCGGGCCTCTTCGGCCACCGCCATCAGGGTATCGGCCGGCAGCACCGGCACGCCCTGGCCGCCGTTGGCCACAAAAGCCAGGCCCTGGGCAATGGCGCAGGCGGTGCGCAGGCCGGTGAACGAGCCAGGGCCCCGGCCAAACACAATCGCATCCAGCGCGTCAAAGCCCAAGCCCGCATCGGCCATCAGGCCACGCACCGCCGGCAGCAACTGGCTGGAGGTGTGCTGGCCACCGGCACCGCTGTGCAGCCAGCGCCGGTCATCCCGTGCGGTGGCAATGAAGAGGGTGTCGGTACTGGATTCGAGGGCAAGCAGGTTCATGGGGTAGGGCGCGCGCGGGCACTGTGCAAGCGCCCGGTTTCAGCCCCTGTGCAGGGGCGGCAACCTGCCATTATCGGGGCAAAGCCAAGGCTGCATGCCGGGCTTGGGCATAGCCGCTAGACTGCTGCCCATGCAACAGATTTCTCCGATGGCGCCCCTTTCTCCGTCCCTGGCAGCGCTGAACCCAGTCCGGTCCGGCGGCAGCGGCCGCTGGCTGCTCCCGCTCGCGATTGCGCTCAGCCAGGTGGCCTGCGCCCAGACCCCGGCCGCCCCGGCTGCCGACCCCGCGCCCAAGCCTATCCGGCTGGCCCAGCCCGTGGCTGTAGCGCCCCAGGCAGCCCCGGTACCGGCCAGCGCAGCCATGCAGGCCCCTGCCGCAGCCGCCAGCGCCTGGCCTGCCGACCGCCTGCCAGCCGAGGTCGAAGCCGCGTTGCAGCGGGGCAAGGTAGCGCCCGATGCGGTCTCCGTGGTGGTGATGGATGTCAGCGGCGCGCAGCGCCCGCTGCTCGATGTGCACAGCGATGTGGGCCGCAACCCGGCCTCGGTGATGAAGCTGGTGACCACCTATGCGGCGCTCGAAATTTTGGGCCCCGCCTACACCTGGGACACCCGCATTGCGACCGACGGCCAGGTTGCCCAGGGTGCCCTCAATGGCAATCTGTATGTACAGGGCTCGGGCGACCCCAAGCTGGTGATGGAGCGCCTCTGGCTGCTGCAGCGGCGACTGCTGGGCCAGGGCATCCAGGTCATCGTCGGCGATGTGGTGCTGGACCGCTCGGCGTTCTCGCTGCCGCCCATCGACCCTGCACGTTTTGACAACGAGCCCTACCGGCCCTACAACGCTGTGCCCGATGCGCTGCTGCTGAACTACAAGTCGCTGACGATGCGCTTCATCCCCGATGCGGCCGCCGGCGTGGCCCGCATCGCCTACGAGCCCGCCGTTGCGCATCTGCGCCTGCCCAGCACCGTGCCCCTGCTCAAGACCAAGGGCAATGCCTGTGGTGACTGGCGCGGCGCTCTGAAAGCGCAGCTGGCCGATGCCACGCAGATCCAGTTCCTGGGCGGCTACCCGGCTGCCTGCGGAGAAAACAGCTGGGCCGTGGCGCCTGCCGCGCCCGACCGCTTTGCGCCCCGCGTGTTTGAAGGCATGTGGCGCGAGCTGGGTGGCAAGGTCACCGGCCAGGTGCGCATGGGCACGACGCCCGACGGCGTGCAGCCGCTGATGAGTTTCAGCTCGCCCACATTGGGTGAGGTGGTGCGCGACATCAACAAGTACAGCAACAATGTGATGACCCAGCAGGTGTTCCTGACCCTGGGCAAGGAGCGCGCCGGGGTCGGCACCTTTGAAGGCGGCCGCCAGGCGGTGGCGCAGTGGTGGAGCGAGCGCGTGCCCGGCATGGCCGCGCCCACCATCGACAACGGTGCCGGTCTCTCACGCGATGCGCGCATCACCGCCGGCTCGCTGGCCAAAATGCTCTCGGTCGCCTGGAACTCCAACGTCATGCCCGAACTGATGGCCTCCATGCCCATCGTTGGTGTGGACGGCACGATGAAAAACAGCAAGAGCGCCCACACCGGTGGCGCCCATCTGAAGACCGGCACCCTGCGCGATGCCTCGGCCATTGCCGGCTATGTCAATGGCCGTGACGGGCGCCGCTGGGTCGTCGTGGCGATGGCCAACAGCGACAACGCGCCCCAGGCGCGTCCTGCCTGGGATGCGCTGATCGACTGGGTGGCGGCACAGTAGCCTGGCCAGGTCAACGCTCTCGGCGGTGGTCCGCAGGTCGGGAAAACCTGCCTGCGGTTAAGGTGGGTCTCTGGCGGTATCGGTGTACATTGCGCGTTGGAGCGTGGTCCCCCGACTCAAGGAGCCCTGCATGAGCCTGCCCTCGAAGTCCGCATGGTTTGCTGCCGCCAAGCGCTGGGATGCACGCTTGCTGGCCGCCTGGCTGGCGCAGGCGCCTCAGTGGGCCCAGGCGGTGGACGGCAAGGGACGCACCGCCTTGCAGGTGGCCTGCGGCGTATCTCCTCACAACAGCCAGTCTGCCGATACCCACGGCCTGGAAACAGTGGCCACCTTGCTGGCCGCTGGCGCGCCGCTGGAGGCCCAGGCGCCGATGGGCGAGTGCAATGGCGATTTTCGCGCCACCGCGCTGTGGTTTGCCGTCTCCCGGGGCGAGAACCTGCCACTGGTCAAGCTGCTGCTCTCGCACGGTGCCGATGCCAGCTACTCCCTATGGGCCGCCGTGTGGCGCGATGACGAAGCCATGTGCCGCGCGCTGCTGCAATCCCGGCCCTTGCTCAACCTGCGTGAGCATGGCGAAACCCCTGTCTTCTATGCCGCCCGCCTGGGCCGGCTCAAAACCCTGGAGCTGCTGCTCGACGCTGGCGCCGATGTCTCCGTGGCCGACTTCAAGGGCCGCGACGCGGTCGATATTGCGGTGGCGCGCCGTTTGCCGCAGGCACTGATCTACCGCATGCAGCAGTTGCGGCAGCCTCGGCTGGCCTGAGGGGGCTGCTGCGCAGCGCTTTGCCCTGGTCTTGGCGCGGACTGGGCATTGATGGCGCTGTCTTGGTTGACATTGGCTGCAAACGCCTCACGACCGCATTGAGACCCTCATCCACTCCACTCTCCAAAGCAGCTGCGTGCCCTACGGTGAAACTGTAAGCGTTCCTCAGGCAGCCTTTTGAGACCGTTGTGTCTGCCTAACTCTTCGTCAGTTTCATGTAAGTGTTGTCAATTCAAATGCGCTACCAAATGCAATAAAGCTATCAATAATTAAATATAAGTAGTTATTGATTATTTAGATGCGTTTTGATGGGCGCGGCATTCCGTTGCGAGTGGGCCCAGCTCCGCCAGATGGGACACTGAGAATGTATAAAAAATTGAGGGGCCGCCCGCTGTTTACCAGCTGGGCGACGGTGGTGGGCATGTTGTTTCTGGGGCTGCTGTACTCGATCAGCAGTGCCTTTGCGCAGGCAGCGGATGCCGTGTGTGCAGAAGTCAAAATTGTCATCGAGCAAAAGCTCTCGCTGGAGCGCCAGGCCTTTGACGCCAAGATGGTCATCACCAATGGCCTGGCAGACCAAAAGCTGGAGAACGTCTCCATCGAGCTGAAGTTCCTCGATGCCAACAACAACCTGGTGGTTGCCACGTCGGACCCCAATGCCCAGGGGGCCACCTTCTTCTACCGTACCGACCAGGTGACGGGCATCACCGGCCTGCAAAACGGTGTCATCGCACCCAAGGCGGTGGCCAACATCAACTGGCTCATCATCCCCGCGGCAGGCAGTGGCGGCAGCAACCCGCAAGGCGCTGTGTACTACGTGGGCGCCAAGGTCAGTTACACGCTCGATGGCAAGGACGATTCGGTTGACGTGGCGCCGGAATCCATCGTGGTGCGCCCCCAGCCAGAGCTGGTGCTGGATTACTTCTTGCCGCGCGATGTGTATGCCGATGACGCATTCACACCAGAGACCGAAGCGGCAGAGCCCTTCACCCTGGGCGTCCGAATCAAGAACCAGGGTGGTGGCACCTCTCACAAGACCAAGATCGACACGGCCCAGCCCCGCATTGTGGAGAACCGGCAGGGTCTGGCGATCAGCTTTCAGATATTGGGCGGCTATGTCGGCGACCAACCAGCAGGCAAGAGCCTGCTTTTGGACTTTGGGGATATTGAGTCTGGTACTTCCAAAATGGGCCGCTGGTCCATGGTTACGAGCCTCGCAGGAAAATTTGTTGAGTTCAATGCCAGCTTTACCCATGCAGATTCTTTGGGCGGCGCCGTCACCTCGCTGATCAAGGACGTGCGCACGCATACCCTGATCCAGGACGTGCGCGTCGATCTGCCCGGGCGCGACAAGGTGCGCGACTTCCTCGCCAAGGATGGTGACGTCTACCGGGTCTACGAATCCGATGGCGCAGACACCGAGGTGCAGAACCAGACGGCATCGGCACAGATGACCGTGCAGGGCAACAATGCCAGCCTGCGCTTTAGCCCGGTGGCCCAGGGCTTTGCCTATGCCCGGGTGCCCGATCCTGCGCGTGGCGCCAAGCTGCCGGTGCAGGTCACCCGTGCGGATGGCTATATCGTTCCTGCAGAAAACGTCTGGCTGTCCAAGGAGCGCAATGAAGACCTGAGCTGGAGCTACTTTCTCAATATCTTCGATGCCAATACCAGTGGCCAGTACAGCATTGGCTTTGTGGCCGGCGCGGCCGAGGCCAGCATTGCCGGCGTGGTGTACCGGGACAGCAATGCCAATGGCCTGCGCGACAGTGGCGAGCCCGGCATCTCCGTGACCGAGATCAAACTGAGCGGCACGCAGGCCAGCACGGGCGCCGCCGAGCTGCAAACGGCGTATACCGATGCGCAGGGCGCGTTCACCTTCACCAACCTCAAGCCGGGCGTTTACACCCTGGTAGCCGGTGTCAGCGATGGCCTGGTGGATGGCACAGCGCTGGCAGGCTCTGCGGGTGGGCAGAGTGAGGCAGGCAAGTTCAGCAGCATTGAGCTGACCGCAGGCACCGCCGCATCCGGCTATTTGTTTGCCAAGCGCGCTGCCACGCCAGAGAACCCCGACCCAGAGCCCAAGGCCGACCTGAAGGTGGCTGCCGGTGCCACACCCGCCACGGTCAAACGCGGCGATACATCCACCGTCATGATCACCGCAGAAAACCTGGGCCCGGCCAGCGCTGTGGCGGCCACAGTGAATGTGGAAATACCCGCTGGCCTTGCGCTGCTCCGCCACTCGGCTGCCGTGGGCAGCTATGCCAATGGCGTCTGGACCCTGGGTGATATGGCCACGCGTTCCACCGCGATATTGACCCTGGAGTTGCAAACAACCAAAGACAGCAGCGCCAAGGACTTTGCGGTGGCCGCGCGTATTGGTTCGTCCACCAAGGACGACATCACCAGCAACAACAGCGCCTCTACCTTGATCCGCATCCAGGCCAGCGAGGCAGTGACTGCCACGCAAACGGCAGACCAGGGTATGCGCGTGCTGGCCTATATCGGCTGCGCCGCAGACCAGGCCTGCGCCGAGCAGAAACGCCAGACCGCGCAAACGGTGCTGACAGCTTTCGACAGCGAGGCCGAGATCGTCGCCACCGCAGCTGATTTCCAAAAGGCGCTGCGTGCAGGCGACTTCAGCCTGCTGTGGCTGAGCGGACCGCTGAGCGATTTGAGCGCCAAGCTGCAGGAGGAAGTGCGCGCCGCTGTGCTGCGTGGTGCTTCGCTGGTGGTGGACGGCGCTGCCGATACCCCTCTGCGCGCCATTGCCGATATGTGGGGCAGCTATGCCGATCAGCCGTTGCCTAACGCTGCTCTGCAGTTGGGCACTAACGCGCTGCCGCTCACCAACCCCAACTGGGCTTTGGTGGCCGATGCGCCGGCGACTACTGAGCTGCGCTACGCCAGCGGAGAAACCGCCGCCGTGCGCAGCAGCTATGGCAAGGGCCAGGTACTGGCGATGGGCTTTGACAGCCTGGGTGAGCCGCTGAGCGGCACGGAATGGACCGCATGGCTCCAGGCCCAGATGGCGCTGAGCAAGCCCAAACTGGTAGACCCGATGCTGGCCCAGTCCAGCGTGTATGTGAGCACCGTCATCAACAATGGCGACGACAAGGCCCGCCAGCTGACCTTGAGCACCGCCTTGGCCAACGGCGCCCAGCTGCTGTCTTCCAAGCCTGCGGCTGCCGTCAATGGCGATCAACTCAGCTGGCCGCTGGACCTGGCAGCAGGTGCAACACAGACGGTGGAGCTGTGGCTGCAACTGCCCGCGCAGGCACAGGCCTTTAGCCTTGAATCGCAGCTGCGCAATACCGCCGATGCGGTGGTGGTGGACAGCTGGTCGCACAACCTGCGCACCATTGCACAGCAGCAGGCGCAGGCCAATGCACGCGCAGCAGTGCCCGCCATCGCAGGCTTGCCAGATGCAGACAAAGCCCAGCTGCTTGCTCTGTTCGACCAAGCAGCCGAAGCTGTCCAGCAGCAAAAGATGGGCGATGCGATTGCGGCACTGGTACAAGCGCAACAAAAACTGCGTGCGCTGCCGCAAGGTGCTGGGCGTGATGCGGCATTGCAGCCCGTGGCGCAGTGGATCGGCCTGGTATCGGCCGCCTGGAAGGACGACGGCTCCACCACCAAGAACTGGACCTTGGCCATCAGCAGCGGTAACCAACAAGTCGCCCAGGTTGGCACTGCCTTTGCAGCGCCGCTGCAGGTACACCTGGCAGATGAGAACGGTGCCCCCGTAGCCGGTCAGACCCTGCGCTTTACCGCACCTGCCAGCGGCGCCAGTGCGGTGTTTGGCAACGGCACTGCCGCCTTGCAAGTCAGCACCGACGCCCAAGGCCTGGCGAGCACCGATGCCCTCACCGCCAATGCCGTCGTGGGTGCCTACCGGGTGCTTGCCAGTGTGGATGGCGTTAGTACCCCTGCCAGCTTTGACTTGCGCAACAGCGATGCGGCAACCCCCATCCTGACCTTGCAGCAGGTGGCTGGCGATAACCAGACCGCGCAAGTGGGCCAGGCCTTTGCCCAGCGCTTGCAAGCCAAGGTGGTGGATGCGCAAGGCGCAGCCGTGGCGGGCCAGCTGGTCGTGTTTGCGCTGCCAACGGCATCTGCCGGCACGGCAACTGCCAGCTTTGCTGATGGCTCCCAAACTGCCAGCATCACTACCGATGCCCAAGGCCTGGCGATCTCGCCGGTGCTGATGGCCAATGGTGCCGAGGGCAGCTACCAAGCGCGTGCGACGGCGGTGGGTGTCTCCGGTGAGCTGGCCTATTCGCTCACCAACACGGCGCAGCCAGTGCAAGTGCTTCAGCTGCTCGGCGTCTCTGGCAGCGGCCAGTCGGCCCCTGTGGGCGCTGCCTTTGCGCAAGCGCTCAAGATCAAGCTGGTGGATGGCCAAGGCGTAGGCGTGGCCAACCACAGCATCCGCTTTGAGCTGCCGCCCAGCGGAGCCAGTGCCACGTTTGCAGGCGGCGCTTTGCAAGTAGAGGTACAGACCGATGCGGATGGCTTTGCCAGCTCGCCGCTGCTCACCGCCAGCAATATTGAAGGCAGCTTTGATGCACTGGCCAGTGCCGCTGGCGTGGCAGACAGCTTGCAGTTTGCCTTGACCAACACAGCGGCAACCGCGCCGGTGCTGAACCTGCAGGTGGTGGCCGGTGGCGGCCAGTCGACGGTGGTGGGTACCGCCTTTGCCGAAGTGATCCGGGTCCAACTGGTCAACGGCCAGGGTGAGCCTGTAGCAGGGCGCGTGCTGAGCTTCAGCATGCCCGCCAGCGGTGCCAGTGCCGTCTTTGCCGGTGGTGCGCTGTCCGTACAGGGGACCACCGATGCACAGGGACTGGCCTCATCGCTGATGTTCACCGCCAACCCCACCGTGGGTGACTACGAAGTCGTGGTGACCACAGCCGGTGCGCCTGATGTGAAGCTGGGCCTCAAGAACACCCCGGCGCCTGCGGGCGACAAGCAAGTCACCATCCCCACGCCAACAGGCACCGGCTCGCTCAAGGCCTGGGTGACGGGTGGAGGCGATAGCTGCCACTTCAATCCTGACAAGACCGCCGTCAAGCGGGCGCAAGGCTGGCTGCCGCTGTTTGATGTGTTGCTTTTCCCGCATGGCGTGTTCGAGTACGAGCTGGTCGGCTGCGACGTGGGCAGCACCGTCACCATCATCACCGAGTGGCCCAACCTGTTTGGGGTGAGCAGCTACATGAAGTACGGCCCCACGCCCACTTCGCGTGGCCGCAGCCTCTGGTATGTGCCCAAGAACCTGAAGCTGGAAGGCAACCGCGTGAGCTTCACGATCACCGATGGTCAGTTGGGTGATGACGACCTGGTGGCCAATGGCGTCATCAAAGACCCAGGTGGCCCGGTGATCCAAAGCGGACCCTTGCCCACCGATGAGCAAGCCGTGCCGGTGCCGGGCCTGGGTTGGCTGGCGGTGTTGATGCTGTCGCTGCTGACCGGTGTGGCGGCGTTGGCCGGGCTGCGACGCAAGGGCGTGCTTGGAGATGGCCATGGCCGCTAAGCACATGGCGTGCGGCCCCAGGTGGGGCACGCACGCTGCACTGGCCATCTTGGCCAGTGTGGGCCTGGGTGGCACAGCCAGAGATGCGACTGCAGTCTCCCCGCCGCCGGCCCCCTGGGGGGGACCGGCGCCAGTGTCCTCAGCACAGTCCCAGGACTTGGGCTGCTCGGCAGCGCAATATGCGGACCCAACTGCAAACGCAGCTGCGCTCGTATGGCCGGTGCAAGCTGCGCCTGTGGCGTTGGACCAGGCCTGCTGGATCAGCGCTACTGAGGCGGCTGCTAGGCACCCCAGTACCCAGCCCCCCACTTTGGTGGATGTGCGCCCGCGCAGCCTGCAACGCGCGGCACCCATTGCGCGCGCTTTGCAGTTGGAGCTGTCCGACATCGCCAGCAAGCGCTTTTTGCAGCAAACGCCCGTGCTGCTGCTGGGCACAGGGATGGACAACGCCGATGTGGACCAGGCCTGCCGTCAGCTGCGCCAACAAGGCTTTGCCCAGTTGCAGGCAGTGCAGGGCGGTGCCCGGTCATGGCAAGCCGCGCAGGCGAGGGCAGCAGCGGGCGGGCCCTTGCTGCAGCCCCTGGATGCGCAGACGTGGATAGCCGCATTGGGCCAGGGCATGCACTGGACCGTGATCTCCGCCAGCGAAGCCATGCAAGGTGCGCCCCAGGCCCAATGGCCTGTGCCGCCCGAGCAGCTGGTAGCTGTCCGGGTCGACGGCAAAGAGCGCGACGCCAAGCTGGTAGCCGCCATTGCGCGCGCCTACCAAGACAGGCTTCAGCGTGCAAGTCATGCGGGCTACGCCCAGGCGCTGGTGGTCATCACCGATGGGGTGGTCAGCGATGCCTTGCGCGCCCAGGTCGAAGCGGCCTTGGTGCCTAGCACCCACGCATCCAAAGCGGGCCGTTCCGCCAGTGCGACCAGTACCGCAATGGCCACCCTTCCCGCCTATTGGCTCAACGGCGGCTGGCCAGCCTATGCACAGCAAGTGGCCCAGACCGCAGCCATCCAACAGACCGCCAACCACCGGCTGCAAGCGCCGTGTGGACGCTTATGAGCACCAACAAAAAATGAGAAATACCGGGGGAAGCATGTACCAACAACAATCACCATCTTCACTGCTCCAAGCTGCGGCCTGGGCACGCAAGGCCTGGCAGGGCTTGCAGATGCTGGGTCTATGGCTGGCGCTGCTCTGTGCGCTCCAGCCAGCCCTGGCACAAACACCAGTGACGGGTGTGATCACCAGCAACACAACACTGCGTGCAGCGCAGTCGCCCTATCTGTTCCAGGGCGATGTGATGGTGGACAACAACGCCACCCTGAGTATTGAACCCGGTGTGACCATCCAGATGGCAGCGGCGGCCAGCTTTACTTTGAAGCGGGGTGCACTCCAGGCGGTGGGCACTCCCAGCCTTCCCATCAAGATCACCTCGGCATCTGCCACACCCGCTGCCGGTGACTGGCGGCAATGGCGCTTCACCGCAGGCACCAACCAGGCGCTGACGCAACTGGGCCATGTCGTTATCGAATACGGCAGCGGTGTGGCGATTGAATCGGCTTCCCTCGTCATCAACAACACCGCCATCAACCACCACAGTGGGCCCGCCATCAGCATGGACCTGGCCTCCTCTCCGGTAGGTACCGGCAACACCGCCAATGGCAACTCGCTCAATGCGATCGCTGTGCCTGCGGGCACCATTCGCACGCAGGTGGTCTGGGGCATCGTCGGTATCCCTTACCTGGTGCAGCAAGGTCTGGTGCATATCGGCCAAGCGCCTTTGGCGCTGGAGCCGGCCAAACTCAAGCTCAGCCCTGGTGTGGTGGCCATGCTGCGCGTCTCGCTCAATGCTCCAGCCCCCGCAGGCGGCACACTGATCGATGTCAGCAGCAGCGTTCCTTCGGTTGCGTCTGCTGTTACCCGGGTCACTGTGCCTGAGGGGCAAACCAGCGCCGATTTGGAGGTGCAGGCCAGCAGCCTGGGCGCTACCAAGATCACTGCGAGCCATGCCACTTTGGGCATGGCGGAAACCGTTATTGAAGTCGTCAGCCTGCCTTCCTTGGGCTTGGCCCCAGCCAGCCCCACGGTCGGGGTTAATCGCAACTATCCGATGACCTTGTCGCTGCCTGCACCCGCTGCTGCCAATGTGGCTGTGCGGTTGGACAACGCGGACACGGCGGTGCTGTCTGCCCCGAGCAGCTTGGTAGTGCCTGCCGGTCAGCAAAGTGTGAATTTTGAAGTGACTGGCTTGGTCGACGGTATCAGCCGTTTGACCGCGCAGGCAGACGGCTACGCCAGCGCACTGGCTACCGTCGCCGTGCGCGGCAAGGCGTTGGTACTGCCATCCAGTGTGGTGGTGGCGCCTGCAGGTAGCACGACGGTGACCTTGGAAGCAACGGAGCCAGCACCTGCAGGCGGCTTGACCGTTAGCTTGGCCGTCGCGCAAACCAGTCTGGCCCAAGCCCCCGCCACCGTGCTCATCCCTGCGGGCCAAAGCCGGGTGAGCTTCAGCATCAGTGGCAAGGCCTTGGGCGCTACCACCCTGACTGCAACCGCTGCTGGCTACCAGTCCGGCCAGACCAGCGTGAATGTGGACGCCATCAGTCTTAACACTGATCCTGCAGCAGATCTGGTGATGAATGAAGAGCTCAGCCGCACGGTTCGTGTGCAGTTGAGCAAGGCCGCTCCTCTGGGGGGTATTACGGTGTCCGTCGTTAGCCAGAATCCGGCGGTTGCTGCTGTGAGTCCTGCTGAGGTGTTTGTGCCTACGGGGCAGATTTATGCGACGGTGCCGGTCACTGTGAAGGCGCTGACAGAAGGGAAAACCTCCATTGGTATTACTTCGCCTGGTCTGATTGGTAAGAATTTAAATGTGGATGTTCGGCAGAAGTTTGCACTGAGACTTGTCAGATATAACGGCTCGAAACTGATTGTTGGCAAGGGTTTATACAACTACTCCGCAGAGTTTTATGTCGAGCGTTTGATCAATGGAGTGGTGAGTAACGATGCTGAAGCGGTGACAGTGAACCTGCGCTGTGTGGCGGCAGATGTATGCGCTACCCCTGCGACAGTCACGATTCCAGCGGGACAGAGCCGAGTGAACATCAATGTTACGGGTGTCGAGGTAGGTTCCACGCAGGTGGAAGCCACGGCAGATGGTTCTACGCCCTCAGCTCCGATGCCGGTGGATGTCATTTTGCCGGTGGTGAGATTTATTAATCTGGATAAAAACAGAGCAACATCTAGCGTGCGCGATGATTTTTATATTAATTTGGCAGTGCCTGGAGCAACTTGGGAAGGTGAGCAATATGCAGCTAATGCTTTACAAATTAATCTGGCGTTAGAAGATCAGAATCCACTTGGAGTGGTCAATGGCATCTATAACAACAGCAATAGTTTGATAACGCAGCTGACAATTGGCAAAGGCAGTAGATCTTCTGGGGTAGCGTATGTAGCCCAGCCCGCGTCTGCAGGTACGTATAGGGTAGAAGCTGAAGTTGTTGGCATCACTACGGAAAAGTCCGAGGTCCAAACCGTAATCGCTGCGGTACAGGGACTAAGACTCACAAGGTACAACGGCTCGAAACTGATTGTTGGCAAAGGTTTGTATAACTACTCCGCAGAGTTTTATGTCGAGCGTTTGATCAATGGAGTGGTGAGTAACGGTGCCGAAGCGGTGACAGTGAACCTGCGCTGTGTGGCGGCAGATGTATGCACTACCCCTGCGACAGTCACGATTCCAGCGGGACGGAGTCGGGCGAACATATATGTCACGGGTGTAGAGGTGGGTTCGACGCAAGTAGAAGCCACTGCTGCAGGATTTGATATAGGAGTGATTACTTCTGAAACAATTAATCCAGTGTTGGAACTATCTGGTGTTTCACCATTATTGAGCGTAGGTCAAAAATCTTCTAATATTTATGCGCGTGCACAAGTTCCTGGTGCATCTTGGCCAAATGAGCAATATCCTGCTGCTAATTTGACCATTACTTTCTCGAGCTCGGTTCCATCTGTGGGAACGGTGACAACCACCGTGAATTGGCCTGCAGGGTCGAGTAGTTCCGCCCGCGCGATCTTCACTGCTATATCCCCAGGCACCACCCAAATAACCGCCAGCAGCCCCGGATTTGTACCGGCGAGCAGCGGCGTGATCACCGTCAACCCATAAGAAGGAGAAGACCATGCAACTCTCCCACATCACTTCGTTATTCACCCGCCGAGCGTGGGCATCACTATGCCGCAGGTCTGTAATGGCGGGCAAAAGGCATAGCCAAACCATCGCAGCGGTAGCACTGGCAGGTACCGCGCTGGCAGGCGGCGCCGTCGCACTGGCGGCAGGCAATGCCAAGCTCAGTATTGCCGATGGTGTTGTCGTTAAATTTGGCGAAGGCGCTGGTATCAATGTGCGCGACCAGTTGCAAACGGGTGCCCATGTGCTGTTCACCAGCCAGTTCGATGACAGTGCCATTGCAGCCACCAACCCAGAGCCAGGCACTGCAGAAGCAGGTGATTGGTTAGGCGTACTGGTGGACGCAGATGTGCCTGCGGCCAGCCTCAAACTGGACGGCCTGCAGATTCGCTATGCCGGTGGTACAGCGGGCTTGCCCAGCTACATGAACGGGGGCGCTGGTCTGGTCGTGCATGGCGGTGCTTACAGCTTCAACCGCTTGCAGCTCAGCCACAATGCCATCGGCATTCGAGTAATCGGGAGTGGCAGCCCCAGCATCAGTGCATCGCGCATCACCCACAACGAGGTGGGCCTGTTGGCTGAGCAAGGTGCAACGCCTTCTATCGCTGAATCCGATATTTCCGCCAATACCCAGTTTGGTGTGCGCAACACCCAGTCCGCTGCAGTCGTGCAAGCGCGCGGCAACTGGTGGGGGCATGCCAGCGGTCCCAAAGATGCGGTGGGCAACCCTGCAGGCCAGGGCAATGCCGTCAGCACCGGGGTGGACTATGGCAGCTATCTGGGGGCAGAACCGGTGCTGAACTGCACGATGGCGCCCACCCAGGGCTATGTCACCCGGGTTCGCAATGTCGAGCTGGTTCTGGAGTGCCCGCAGGCAGCGCAGTACCGCATCCAGGAATCGGACCAGTTTGGCGAGGCACTGCCTTGGCAGGCGATGGCAAGCCATCCGAACAAGGTGGTCTACACCTTGTCCAGCGGCGGTGGCGACAAGATGCTGTATGTGCAGTTCCGCACGGCACAGAACAAGACCAACCAGTTCTCGCTCAGCCAGCCCATTGCCTATGCACCTGAAGGCCCCGTGGTGCAATTCAGCCAACCTGCAGCGAACGCGGTGCTGGAGCAAGACACCACCATTGCGGTAACGGCCAGCGATGCTGAGGGCCTGCGGGATGTGGAGATCTTGGTGAACGACAAACGCCTGGCGCTGCTGAGCGCCGCGCCCTACCAAGTGCAATGGTCCCTGGTGGGTGTGCCCAATGGCAATTACACCCTCAAAGCCAAGGCTACCAATACCGCCGGCTTGAGCAACACCGCCACCCGCACCGTCCAAGTACAAAAGCAAGGCGGCAACGGCCCGGCCATCACCGCCAGCTTTGCTGGCCAAGCACTGCAAGCCAATGCCACGATCACCCAGCCAGGCACGTTGGCGGTTACTGCAGAAAGTGCCGTGGGTGTCACCAGCCTCCAGGCTGCCGTCAACGGCGTGCAGATTTTTGAGCGCAGCTATGGCCGGGCCAGCCCCGTCACCCATAGCCAGATGGTGGACTTTGCCCAGCTACCCAATGGCAACCACAGCTTCAGCATCACCGCGACCGATGCCGATGGCATTGCGGCAGTGCTGGATATTCCTTTCACCCTCAATCTGAGTGCCCCTGCAGCACCAGTGATCACCCAGCCAGCGGCAGGTACGACCGTGGCCGTGCCACAGTTGAATGTGACGGGCACAGCGATGCCGGGCTCGCAGCTGCAGCTGTTCTTGAATGGGCAGGCATCGGGTGCGCCTGTGGCAGTGGGCGCCAATGGCAGCTTTGCGGCCAGCATCAGCTTATCCGCTGAAGGCGCACACCAGATTGAGGCGACCGCCAGCAACACGCGCGGCACCAGCCCCAAGAGCGCGGCGGTCACGGTCACCTATGCCAGCGCACCACCCAGCATCAGCTTTGTGGCGCCCGCGCCCAATGCGGTGTTGTCCAGCGCGGCCACGATCACCGCCGTGGCTTCTGCCCAGGCAGGCATTGCCAAGGTAGATATCTACGCGAACGATGTCTTGCTGGCATCGCCCACCCAAGCGCCATACAGCGCGCAATGGGCGGCTAATGCGGCAGCCGATGGCAGCTATACCTTGAAGGCGGTGGCTACCTCAGCCGCAGGCAAGACCGCGCATGCCACCCGTGTGGTGACGGTGCAAAACGCCCCCGTCGTGCCGGAGGTGCCCAAGACGCCATACACCGGCTCGGTGGCCAATATCAGCCCTGCACTGTCTTATGGAGCGCAAAGCATTGTTATCACCGGCGCTGCCGTCACCCGCGATACCGCGCAGCCAATCCCCA
Source organism: uncultured Comamonas sp. (assembly GCF_964277875.1). Taxonomy (NCBI): domain Bacteria; kingdom Pseudomonadati; phylum Pseudomonadota; class Betaproteobacteria; order Burkholderiales; family Comamonadaceae; genus Comamonas; species uncultured Comamonas sp. Next base: position 28,973 of record NZ_CAXYJV010000006.1, on the reverse strand, counting down.
ATGCTGCGCTGCGCATCGTGCTGGATATCGCAGGCTTCAAGCGCCGCATCAATATCGCGACCGATGCGAGCGGCAATTACCGCTATGAGTTTGTACCCGCTGCCAATGACAACGGCACCTATGTCGTCTCGGTGGTTCACCCCGATGAAACCGCAACCGCTGAGCAAGGGCGCTTCACGATCAACCGCCTGAGCTTCAACCTCTCCAGCTACAACCTGACGGCGGCGCGCGATTTTGCGAGCAGCATCACCATCCAGGCGCGTGCCAGTGCCGGCACGGGCGTGGAGGGGGTGCGCTGGGCCGTTGTGCCGGCCAACCAGCCCAGCGGCAGCCTGCCGCCAGGCATCAGCGTGGATGCAGGCCCGCCTGTCAATATTGCCGCCGGCGCCTCCGTGCCTATGGTCATCAAGTTCACCGGCAGCGCGACAGCAGGTGAGTCGGGCACGGTCGTCCTCACCGCCTTTGCAGCCGATTCAGGCGATACGCCGCGCGGCACATTCAGCATCAACTACAAGCTGGTGCAGGCCCGCCCAGATCTGTTTGCCAAGCCCACGTTCATCGAGACCGGCGTGCAACAAGAAAGCTCTGTCACCGAGAGCGTAGTCATCGGCAACCGGGGCCTGGTGGCTGCGCAGAATGTGCAGGTCAAGCTGGTAGACAACAGCGGCAACCCGCCGCCTGCCTGGGTGTTCCTGGCCAGCGGCAACCAGATCGGGGCCATTGATGTGGGCGGCGAAGTGCCCATCCAGGTGACGGCCAGCCCCGACAAGAGCGTGGCCGATGGCATCTACAACTACAGGCTGATCGTCACCGCAGGCAACAGCGGGGATGGCGTCATTCCGGTGTCGGTGGCGGTGACCCAAAGCGGGCAGGGTGGGGTGAGCTTCCAGATCACCGATCTGTTTACTGGAACCCTGGGCGCAGACAACCAGCCCATCAAGGGTGTGGCAGGCGCACGCATCCGCCTGCAAAACGATGCCGTGCTCACCTATCTGCGCACACTCACCACCGATGCGGAAGGCAAGGCTGTCGTGACGGACCTGCCACCAGGCACCTACACCTACCGTGCCAGTGGCCCGCGCCATTCTGACAAGACCGGCCGCATCTTTGTGCGCCCGGGCATCACCACCACAGAGCGGGTGCACCTGCAGTACCAGACCATCAGCATTGATTTCAGCGTCACGGAAACCACCATTCCCGATGTTTACGACATCAATCTGGAAGCCACCTTCCAGACCCAGGTGCCCGCACCGGTGGTGCTGCTGGAGCCGCTGTCCATCAACCTGCCCGAGCTGCAAATTGGCGAGGAGCACACCGGCGAGCTGACCTTGACCAACTACGGCCTGATCCAGGCCGAGGAAGTCGTCTTCAAGCCGCCCCAGTCCGATGAGTACTACCGCTACGAGTTCTTGGCCGACATCCCCAAAGTGCTGGCAGCCAAGCAGCGCGTAGTCATCCCCTACCGGGTGACTGCCGTCAAGCTCCACCCCAAGGGCATTGGCTTTACCAGTGCCAAGGCGGGCGACTTCACCGCTGTGCAACGCGCCCTTGCCAACACCTTCAGCAGCAAGGCATCGAGCTGCTCGTCCTACAGCGTGTGGGCCACGGCCGAATGCTCGTTTGAATGCGTGAACGGCGAGCGAGAGAACCGGGTGGTGTTCTCCCAGTACAGCCGCTTGGTCGGCACCGGTACATCCTGCACCGGCGGAGGTGGCGCTGGAGGAGCGGGCGGTGGTGGTTGGGGCGGCGGCGGAGGTGGTGGTTGGGGCGGTGGCTCTGGTGGAGGAAGCGGCACCCAACTGCCTCTGGCGCCACAGTGCACGCCCCATTGCCGGGGTGAGTGCTGCGCAGGTGCCGGTTCAGGCCCTGGCGGTGGTGGCGGGGGCGGGGGCGGAGGAGGCGGTGGTGGATCTGGCCCCGCTGGCCCTGGCAGTAGCTAAGCCTTCAGCCCCTGAACAACCCAATCAAAAAACACTGGCCATCAAGCCTTGCTGCCGCACAAAGCCGCAGCAAGCCTAGGCAATAGCCCATGCCAGGCCAAGCAATACGAGGGAACGAGATATGACCATGACAAAGAAAAACACAGCGGGATTAGCGGCTGCTGCGGCAAAGACTGCAGCACTCGCTAATGCAAATGGGAGTGCCCCCGCAAAGCACCTACTGCGCACCAGCCTGCTGGTCGCCGCTTTGGGCTTGGCCAGCGTGGCCTCCGCCCAAGGAATCTCCGGCATCGGCGCCTTCGTCCCCAACACCGAGCTGGGCTTCACCCCAGTCGCCAAAGCCGGCGAGCCCCGCATCAACTGGATCAATGGCGAGTACCAGGAGAGCAACACCGACCTGAGCGTCAAGGTGCTGGGAGGCAGCCTCGATATTGCCCGCTCTTGGAGCCAGGGGCGCTGGTGGCTCAACCCCGCCTGGGCGCCCCTCAGCTTTGAGCTCGATCCGCTGGGCAGCGATGCCAAAGTGATAGAGCGGGTAGGAGTACTCTACGAGCGCAGCGGCCAAAGCGATCTGTACATGGCCAAGAGCAAAGGCAACGCCCCCGTTTACATCAAACGACTCAAAGATGCCGCAGGCCAGCACACCGGCTGGCAGTGGTACGACCGCTTTGGCAACACCATCAACTACAGCGCAGACGGCGTCATCCAAAGCTACGCCAACGCCAGCGGCGTCAAAGTCAGCTTCGCCTACGACAGCGCGACCAGCGCGCGCATCCTGGACCATTTTGACAAGACAATCTACACCGTCACCATGCAAGGCGGCCTGATCACAAAGATAGAAGACCTGGCCGGGCGCAGCGTCAGCTACCAATGGGCGGGCCAGCGCCTGGCCCAGGTTACTGACGTTATGGGCCACGCCTGGAAGTACGAGTACGACGCCAACGGTCAAATCACCAGCCGCACTGACCCGCTGGGCCTCAAGATCACCGCCCAGTACATCCAAAGCATTCCTGCGCCCGAGCCCATGCTGAGCCTAGGTAAGAAGGGCGTCACCATCGACCCCACCGGCACCAGCGGCACCACGCAAAAACTCGCCAACCTCTGGGGCGGCGGGCGCGTGGGCCAGTTTGACGGGCAAAGCGGCTGCGCATCAACAGGCGCCAACAACTACCTGCGCGAGCGCCGGGTGTTCGAAGTCACCTACACCGACTGCCGGGGCAACGCCACCGTCACCCAGTACGACCTGCAAGGCAATGAACTCAGCCGTACTTTTAACGGCAAAAGGGCAGCTTCTAACCAATGGGACGGCGCTTACCAACAGAAGTACACCAACGCCCGGGGCTACAGCACCACCACCACCTACGACAGCAACTACCAACCGCTGCAAATCACCCACCCCGATGGCAGCGTGGAGAAGTACACGTATGAGCCCGTGTTTGGTAGGCAGAGCAGCTACACCAACCAGCTGGGGGTTGTGAGTACCTGGCGCTATGACAGCAAAGGCAATGTCATCGAATGGGTGGAAGCCAAAGGTTTGCCCGAGCAGCGCACCACCCTCTACACCTACGACCAACATAGCCAGCTCACCAGCAGCACCAAAGGTGCCGGGGATGCCACCCAGGCGGATGCGATTACCCAGAGCTGGCAGTACGACAGCGCGGGCAACGTCACAGCACAAACCGATGGCGAGGGGCACACGAGAACGATGGCGTACGACTTGCGCGGGGCGCCCATCAGCAAGACCGATGCACTAAACCGCACGACCAGCCTGGAGGTGGATGCCGCTGGCAATGTGACCAAGGCCACCAACCCGCTAGGCCACGCCACCCAAATCCGCTATGACGCCAAAGGCCGGCGGACGCATGTCATCAGCCCCATGGGCAACACCCAGGTCACCCGCTATGACCAGCGAGGCCGGGTGGTTGAGATCCTGGCCCCCGGTGAGAGCGAAGGCGCGGGCCGCAGAACCGTGTTTGACAGCAATGGCTGGCCTATCCAGTCGATCAGCCCAAGCGGCCTAGTCACAGAAACCACCTATGACGAAAGAGGCCGCATCCAAGCCATTAAGTATCCTGCAGGCAATACCACCAGCTACGAATACGGGGCAGATGATACCGAGCAGGCAGGCCTGCTGATAGCAACCCAGTACCCCACGTACAAAGAAACCTACCAGTACGACCAGCAAGGCAGGCAAACGGCCACCACCCAGCACCTGGGTGGCGGGGAGAGCCGCACACAAAGCCAAACCTATGATGTGCTGGGCCAGTCCGTAGCGAGCACCGATCCTGCAGGCAAAACCACGCTGGTTGAATACGACGCACTAGGCAGAAAGAGCCAGAGCACCGATCCCGCAGGGCAATCCACCCAACAAAGCTGGAACGCCTTTGACCAGCTTGCAAGCCTCACGGATGCCAACGGCAACACCCACCGGTTCGAGTACGACAAATCAGGGCAGCAGACCAAAGAAACCCGCCCCATGGGCGGAGCCATTGCCTACCGCTACGACGCGGCCCACCAACTGGTCTTGCGCACCGATGCAGGCGGCAATACACGAGCCTATAGCTATGACGCGGCCGGCCGAATGACCGAGGCGCAACACCAACTTGGCGGCACCACCCTTGATGAAAAAACCAGCTACCAGTACGACAACGACGGGCGCCTGGCTGCCTACGAACAGCAAGACGGCAACGGCCAACTTATCAGCAGCGCCAGCTACAGCCCCGATGCCCAAGGGCGCACGGCACAAAGCCAAACAGCGTATGGCAAGGTAGAAGGAGCAGGAAGCTTCAGCTTCACCACGGGCCAAAGCTTTAACAGTGACGGCCAACTGGCAAGCCACACCTATCCCGACGGCAGCACGCAAACCTATGGCTACACGAAGGGGCAGCTCGCCCACATCACGCTACCGAACAGCAGCGAGATCCGCTACCAAAACTACCAGTGGAACGTTCCTACCAGCATCCAAACCCCAGGCGCTGCCAAATCCTTGGCGCTGGATGCCCTGCAACGCCCCACCCGCATCCAGGTCCAGAACGGCAGCAACGAGATCCTGGCCAGCAAAGCCTACCAATACGACAAGGCTGGCAATATCACCCAGATCGACAGCGACCTGGGTACCACCCAATACGGCTATGACAGCTTAGACCGCCTCACCCAGGCGACCCCCGACCAAAGCCTGCAGGGCCTGGGCCTGCCCAGCGAACAATATGGCTACGACGCCGTCGGCAACCGCACCAGCAGCGCGCACCAGCCGGGTGCCTGGGACTACAACGCCGACAACCAAATGGTTCGTTACCCCAGCAAAACACCCTTTAGCCCAAGCCCTGCGGTAGACACCCAGGTGAGCTACACCCCGCAGGGCCATACCCAACAAGAAACGAGTGGGCAGGACAACAAGACCTACCGCTACAACGCCGCCGAGCGACTGATCACCTACGAGAGCAGTGACGGCACGCAAGCCCATTACCGCTATGACCCGTTCGGCCGCAGAATCAGCAAGAGCGTGACCAAAGACGCGGCCACACAGGTGACCTACTTTGTCTACAGCGAGCAGGCGCTGATGGGAGAGCTGGACAAGGATGGCAAGTTGCAACGGGCTTATGGGTTCAATCCGGTTGCTGGGCAGCAGGGGTTGTGGAGTACGGATCCGGTTTGGCAGGCAGAGGCTGTTAATAGTGATTTAGCGACTTCTAAAACGGGCTATCACTATCTGCATACGGATCATCTGGGGACGCCTCATATGGCGACGGACAGGGCCGGAAATATTACGTGGAGAGGGGTCAGTGAGGCGTTCGGAGCGACTGAGGTTGTTGAGAATTCAGTGCAAGTGAATTTGAGATTTCCGGGGCAGTATTGGGATAAAGAGAGCGACAAGCACCATAACTTGAATAGAGACTATCAGCCTTCTGCTGGCATTTACATGCAGAGCGATCCTATCGGGGTAGATGGAGGGTTAAATGTATTTGCATATGTAGATGCTAATCCTCTTGTGCGAATGGATTCCAGTGGAGAAAAATGGATTAAAAATGGACAGATGTTTAAAGAGATTGCTCATATAAATACCATCTATTGTAATGATGAAGCGCTGACTGTATTGCTGCAACCTATCGATCAGTCTCATAAATGTCCAGCAATTGTAAGATGCCTCGCAGTTCACGAATCAATCCATTGGGGAGATGCATTCAGCTCTAATCCGGAGATTTGCAAAGGAAATAAAGGCAAGTCTGGAGTTGGCGCTGGAAGTCATGAAGATTGGATGAGATCTGAGGAGAAGGCATTTAACGCTCAACTGCGCTGCCTCGAAAGGTCATTGAAAGAAAGTTATTGCGATGAATATTGTAAAAAATGGATAGAAATGGAAATAAGTAATATCAAAAATATTTATTTGCCCCAAGTTATGCGAGGAACATATCCAAAATGAAAAAGTGTTTTAAATTGAGGCATTTAATTATTGCATTTTTTTTAAATTCCAATGCATTTGCGCAAGCATGTCCTGTAAATATTAATGTTAAGCCAATGGGGGATGGTTTGGTGGTTGTTTCGATTCACAATATCTCATCGCGTGATGTTGATATTCTCTATGACTTTCTTCCTTGGTCGGTATTTGGTTTTGGAGTTAACTATTCTGCAAAGTATAGAGGTGCAAAAACGGAGATTAAACCTATCTATGCGGTTGGGCATCGACCGGAGACTGTTGTGCTAAAAGCAAATGCTTCTATGCAGCAAGAAATATCTTTGTTCAAGCGTTTTCATGATTTAAGATCTGACGCTGGAATTGTTGACGTATCTTGGAGCTACAGATTTGCGGAGCCAGGGGTAGGTTCGGATGTCTGCGCAACATTTAAAGGTGATTTTTCTATTTTTGAAAAACTCATCAAACAGACGTCAGAATGAAGTCTTTTACCCAATAGCATTGGCGCTGTTGCACAATCACCGTGCTCAGCGAGCGTAGGCTTGGGGGGGAAGACGTACAACGCAGCGTTGGAGGCGCGAGCTTGACTATCTGGTTGGATAGGGACATGCAGTAGCGCCCCGGTCACGGGTGTGGATTCAAATGATCGACGCAACACGCGCATCGAACATTTCAGAAGGGGATCGATATCCCAGAATTTTGCGTGGTCGTTGCCAGACGTTCTCAGATTCGGTCATTCAGTTTTTGCCTGACCGTCAGGTGCCTGCTTAGCCAGCCTTTGTGCCAAAAGCTGGGCATGGTGCAGTGGCTCCTGCGTAATTCCATTTGGGATTGTGGGTGTCTTCACCTATAGCCAATTTATGCAACATTACCTCGCAGTAGTGTGAAAATATAAAAGTAAGAATCAAGATGGCGGAGGAGTTGAATGTGCGTTGATTCCGAATTGACATTTTTCAAAAGGCTTCAAGTAGTTGGCGTACTGCATGCATGTTTTTTGTTAATTATTTTTATACTCGAGGGGCTTTTAGGGTTTGAGTTGATAACTTGGTGGATCAACCCCAACTGGGAAAGAGTCGTGATAACCATTGTTTTTTGGTTTATTGCTCCCAAAATAATAGCTATGCTGGATATAAAAGTGTAATGGGGTGTGGACGCTCTCGCACACGCCAGCGATGCTGCCTACAAACCCTAAACCATCAACAGGCCTAAGGACAAGGAATTCACCATCCCAGATGCAGTTCGGCTGCTGCTAGTTGATTAGGCGCTTTTAGTGCGATAAATTGGCCAGATGGGGCTTGATAGCCAAATTCCGCGCTCACCCAACTACAGCTCAAGCATGCGTCCCATTGCCGCCTCACCAAAGTGGGTGAAGCACGCCCTTCCCCCTCCAACAGAGACCCAAGCAGAAATCCAACACTGAGTCGCAGCGAGCCCGCGTTAGAACCACCACAGGGCGTTCCAAAGAGCACTGCCCGAACAAGACCGTCCTCGACTTCATCAGTCGCCCATCGTTTTCTGAGGGACGGCATCCCCGTCTGAGCGCCTGAGCCCCCCAACACAGACTTCTCATATCCATATTTGAAATTCTTCGTGGTGCAAAGCCAGCCCGAAAGCTCCAATGGAGGCTTCGTTGCTGCTGCCGCCATGTGATGGCGCAGTCTTTACCTCCAGAAAGACGTCCCATGTTTCAGAGTTTCAAGCGTGTGCTGATCTCCGCTGCCATTGCTGTGGCGGTGCTGCCGGCTGTGGCGGCAGACAAGCTCAAGATCGCTGTCGTGCCCGGTGCCTATGCCGATTCCATCAACGCGGCGGCCAAGGATGCCAAGGCCCAGGGGATCGATGTGGAGGTGATCGAGTTCACCGACTGGACCACGCCGAACGTGGCAGTCAACAACGGCGATATCGATATCAACTACTTCCAGCACCAGCCGTTTCTGGACAACGCGGTGAAGAAGAATGGCTATGCGCTGGCCAGCGCCGGCACTGGCATTCTGGCGAATGTGGGCCTCTATTCGCTCAAGCACAAGAACGTGGCCGATGTGCCCAACAACGGCAAGGTCGGCATTGCCAGTGACCCGGTCAACCAGGGCCGGGGCCTGTTGCTGCTGCAAAAGGTGGGGCTGATCACGCTCAAGCCGGGCGTCGGTTATCTGGGCTCGATCAACGACATTGCCAGCAACCCCAAGTCGCTGCGCTTTGTCGAGGTTGAAGGGCCGCAGCTGGTGCGCATCACCGGCGATGTGGATATTGCCCAGGGCTACCCGCATTTCATCGTGGCGGCCAAGGCCTTTGATCCATCGAGCGGCCTGGCGTATTCGGGCATCGAGGACCAACAGTTCGCGATCCAGTTCGTGGTCAAGAAGGACCGGGTCAACGACCCGGTGGTGCAGAAGTTCATCCGCATCTACCAGAACTCCGAGACCGTGCGCACGGTCAGCAAAAAGTCTTTCAGCAATGACGACCGGCTCTACACGCTGGCCTGGCTGAAGAAGTAAGCCGCGTACCAAGACCTTTCATCAAGCAAGCGAGAAAAACATGACGAACAAGATCAACAGACGCGTGGTGGCTGCAATTGCAGCAGCGGCCATGCTGGGAGGGTGGCAACTGGCGCAGGCAGCGGACAAGATCCGCATCGCCTCCACGCCGGGGGCCGCGGCCGACGCCATCAAGGCGGTGGTTGCCGACGCCAAGAGCCAGGGGCTGGATGTGGAGCTGGTCGAGTTCACCGACTGGACGGTGCCCAACGAGGCCGTCAACAACGGCGATGTGGACCTGAACTTCTTCCAGCACCAGGCCTTTTTGAACAACGTCATCAAGGAGCGCGGCTACCAGCTCAAGTTTGTCGGCCTGGGCCTGCTGCAGAACATCGGCATCTACTCCGAGCGCTACCAGTCGCTGGCCGATGTGCCGGCCAAGGCCAAGGTCGCGATTGCCAATGACCCGGTCAACCAGGGCCGGGGCCTGGCGCTGCTGCAAAAGGCCGGCCTGATCCGCCTGCGCACCGGTGATGCGCCTGGCGCCACGGTGGCCGATGTCACCGACAATCCCAAGCAGCTGCGCTTCTACGAAGTCGAGGGCCCGCAACTGATCCGTTCGCTGCCCGATGTGGACCTGGCCGTACTCTGGCCGAGCTACTTTGTCAGCGCCGGCAAGAAGGAACAGGCCAGCAAGGCCCTGGCCTATTCGGGCATTGCCGACCGCTTCTATGCGATGGGCTTTGTCTCGCAGGCCAGCCGCGCCGACGACCCCAAGCTGCGCAAGTTTGTCCAGGTGTTCCAGAACTCTGCGGCAGTCAAGCAGGCCATCAGCCAGCAGTTCAACAACGACCCCAAGCTGTACACCTTGCCCTGGTAAGGGCAGCGACCGCAGGAGAAGCACATGGCCCTTTCAGCCGTATCCAATGTATTGCGCAGGCAGTTCCGCGCCGAGGCTGAGCCTGCGGCAGACGGCCGCAGTGTGCGGGTGAATGCGCCTGTATCGGCCGCCGCAGGCAGCCAGGGCCCGACCCCAGCTGCGCCGCTGGGCACCGTGGTGTTCCGCGATCTGGGCAAGGTCTACCGCTCGTCGGCGGGCGAGGTGCCTGCGCTGCAGAACATCACCCTGGACATTGCCGCCGGCAGCATCTTCGGCATCATCGGGCGCAGCGGCGCGGGCAAGTCCAGCCTGCTGCGCACCATCAACCGGCTGGAAGCGCCCAGTAGCGGCCAGGTGCTGGTCGATGGTGTGGACATCGGCACGCTGGATGAAGCCGGTCTGGTGCAGCTGCGCCGCCGCGTCGGCATGATCTTTCAGCACTTCAACCTGCTGTCGGCCAAGACAGTGTTTGAGAATGTGGCCCTGCCGCTCAAGGTGGCCGGTGTGCCTGCCGCGCAGATCCAGCAGCGGGTGACCGAGCTGCTCGACCTGGTCGGCCTGCAGGACAAGCACAAGACCTACCCCAGCCGCCTCTCCGGCGGGCAAAAGCAGCGCGTGGGCATTGCCCGCGCGCTAGCCACCCGGCCCGAGATCCTGCTTTGCGACGAGGCTACCTCGGCACTGGACCCGGAAACCACGCAGGCCATCCTGGCGCTGCTGCGCGACATCAACCGCCGCCTGGGCATCACGGTGATCCTGATCACCCATGAGATGAGCGTGATCCGCGAGATTGCCGACCAGGTGCTGGTGCTGGAGAAGGGCGAGATTGCCGAGCTGGGCGAGGTCTGGCAGGTGTTTGGCAACCCGCGCCATGCCGCCACCCAGGCCTTGCTGGCACCGCTGCGCCACGGCGTGCCCGATGACCTGCAGCAGCGCCTGCAGCCGCAAGCCCCCAGCACCGGCCGTTTTGAGCAGGTGCTGCAGCTGGGCTACAGCGGGCATGACGGGCTGGAGCCGGACTTTCCCCGCATTGCCGAGGCACTGGGCGCCAAGGTGCGCCTGCTGCACGGCGGTGTGGACCGCATCCAGGGCCATGCCCAGGGCCAGCTCATCATCGCCATCGATGGTGCTGCCGCCCGCAACGACTGGGCCGCGCTGACGCAAGGCCCCGCCACCATTGCACACGAAATCAGGGTACTGGGCTATGTTGTTTGAACTGAGTATTTCCATCGACCGCTACTGGAAGGCGCTGGCCGACACCTTCATCATGGTGTCCACCTCGGCCGGTATCGCGCTGCTGGCGGGCATTCCGCTGGCCGTGCTGCTGATCGTGACGGCCCCCGGCGGTTTCCTGGAGTCGCCGCGCACCAACCGCATCGTCGGCAGCGTTGTCAACGGTTTCCGGGCCACGCCCTTTATCGTGCTGCTGGTCGCGTTGATTCCGTTCACCCGTCTGGTCACCGGCACGACGATTGGCGTCTGGGCGGCGATTGTGCCGCTGGCCATCAGCGCCACGCCGTTCTTCGCGCGCATTGCCGAGGTCAGCCTGCGTGAGGTCGATCCCGGCCTGATCGAGGCGGCGCAGGCGATTGGCTGCAAGAAGTGGGACATCGTGCGCCATGTCTACCTGCCCGAGGCCTTGCCCGGCATCATCGGCGGCTTCACCATCACCCTGGTGGCGCTGATCAGCTCGTCGGCCATGGCCGGCGCGGTGGGGGCCGGCGGCCTGGGCGACCTGGCGATCCGCTACGGCTACCAGCGCTTTGACACCCAGGTCATGCTGATCGTGATTGCGGTGCTGATTGCGCTGGTCACCATCGTGCAGGCCACCGGCGACCGCGTGGCGCACTGGCTGCGCAGCCGCTGAACGCCCACGCGTTCTGACAACGGCCCACCACGGCGCGGTGCCGTGGTCTGCAGGCCAGGGCGCGTCTCTGGCCTTTCTCTCTTCGAACCCTTCAGAAAGCACCGAATGACTTCAGCGGTTGCCCAGGGCGCAGCGTTGCCCGCCGACTCCCCATCCCGCCTGCCTTTGCCGCCCAGCCAGCCCGCGCTGATCCGCAGCGAGGCCGAGGCCTTGCAAGTGGCCGCTGCGCTGGCCGAGAGCTTTCGCGGCGGCGCGGCCCGGCGCGACAGCGAACGCCTGCTGCCCTGGGACGAGATCGAGCGCTACACCGCCAGCGGCCTGGGCGGCATCACCGTGCCGCGCAGCCATGGCGGCCTGCAGGCCAGCTGGCACACCGTCGTGCAGGTGTTTGCCAGCATCAGCGCGGCCGATGCCTCACTGGGCCAGATTCCGCAGAACCACTTTGCGCTGGTGCAGAACCTGCGCGATACCGCCAGCCCCGAGCAGCAAAGCCGCTGGTTTGCCGATGTGCTGAGCGGCCACCGCCTGGGCAATGCCGGGCCGGAGCGCAAGGGCCGTGCTGCCCAGCTGAGCGATGCCACCGCCAGCCTGCGCCAGACAGCCGATGGCCGGCTGCTGGTCAACGGCACGCGTTACTACTCCACCGGCTCGCTGTTCGCCCACTGGGTGCCGTTCCGCGCCGAGGACGAGGCGCAGCGCCCGGTGCAGGTCTGGGTACGGCGCACGGCGCCGGGCCTGCAGATCATCGACAACTGGAACGCCTTTGGCCAGAAGACCACCGCCAGCGGCGGTGTGGTGCTGAAGGACGTCGAGGTCGAGCCGCGCGATGTGATTGCGCTGCATGACCTGAAGGACCGGCCGACCCTGTCCGGCCCGGTGTCACAGATTCTGCAGGCCGCCATCGACATGGGCATTGCCCAGGGCGCGTTCGACGAGGCGCGCCAGTTTGTGCGCGACAAGACCCGTGCATGGGTGCACTCGGGTGTCGAGCATGCCTGGCAGGACCCCTACATCATCCAGGAGTTTGGCCAGCTGCAGGTGGAGCTGGATGCCGCACGCGAGGTGCTGCTCGATGCCGCGCAGCAGCTCGATGCATGGGCTGCGCAACCCGTCACCGACGAGAGCAGCGCGCAGGCATCGGTGGCGGTGGCGCGCGCCAAGATCTTGACGACCGAGGCCGCGCTGAACGCCAGCGAACGCCTGCTGGAGCTGGGCGGCACCTCATCGGCCCGCGCCGGCTACAACCTGGACCGCTATTGGCGCAATGCCCGCGTGCATACCTTGCACGACCCGGTGCGCTGGAAATACCACCTGCTGGGCAACTACCTGCTCAATGGCCGTGCACCGCGCCGCCACCAGTGGAACTGAGCCACCGCACCGCCCAACGACTTTGATGCGCGCGCCGGCAGCCCGCTGCCGCCCCGCCGCCGAGCAAGCACCATGACTACCTCTCCCCCTGTGATCGCCGCTGCCAACCCGGTGGCCCCCGCCCCCGCACCGCGCCAGCGCCCGCCCGTGTTTGCCAGTGAGCAGGCCGCACTGCAAAAAGCCCAGCAACTGGCCGATGCCTGGGCTGGCGATGCGGTGCTGCGTGACCGTGAGCGCCGCCTGCCCTGGGCGGAAATCGAGGCCTACAGCGACAGCGGCCTCTGGGCCATCACCGTACCCCGCGCCTATGGCGGCCTGCAGGCCAGCGCCTGGACGGTGGCGCAGCTGATCGCCACCGTGGCGGCGGCCGATGGCTCCTTGGGCCATATTCCGCAGAACCATTTCTATGCGCTGGAGGTGCTGCGCGTGGGCGGCAGCGAGGCCCAGCAGCGCTTTTTCTACGAGCGGGTGCAGGCCGGCGAGCGCTTTGGCAACGCGCTGTCCGAGATCGGCCACCGCGACTACCGCCGCCGCTCGCGGCTGGAGCGGGGCGCATCGGGCTGGGTGCTCAATGGCCGCAAGTTCTACTGCACCGGTGCCATCTTTGCGCACTGGATTCCGGTGCAGACCATGCAGGTCATCGATGCGGCCCAGGACCCCGTCAGCGTGATGGTGTTTGTGCCGCGCAGCGCGCCGGGCGTGACGGTGATCGACGACTGGGACGGCATGGGCCAGCGGGTCACCGGCAGTGGCTCGGTGCTGCTGGAGAACGTCGCCATCGATGAGGCCTGGATCGTGCCTTTCCAATCAAGCTTCGACAGCCCCAGCACCATCGGGCCGTTTGCGCAGATCATCCATGCCGCCATCGACCTGGGCATTGGCGAGGGCGCACTGCGTGCCACCTTGCCCTTTGTGCGCAACCAGTCGCGCGCCTGGGTGGATGCCGGCGTGGCGCAGGCCAGTGATGACCCCTTGACCCTGCAGGCGCTGGGCAATGTGGAGCTGCGCCTGCATGCCGCACGTGCGCTGCTGCGGCGCTCGGGCAGCCTGGTCGATGCCGCGCAGCATGAGCCCACGGCGCATACGGTGGCTGCCGCCTCGGTGGCCGTGGCGCAGGCGCGTGCGCTGGCGCATACGGCCGGCCTGCTGGCGGCCAACAAGCTGCTGGAGCTGGGTGGCACCTCGGCCACCTTTGCCGAGCATGGTTTTGACAGCTACTGGCGCAATGTGCGCACCCATACTCTGCATGACCCGGTGCGCTGGAAATACCATGCCATCGGCAACTATGCGCTGAGCGGCGTGCTGCCCCCGCGCCACGGAGCGCTGTGATGGCCAGCACCCCCGCCAGCGCGCGGGCGCCCATCATCCTCAATGCCTTCAACATGGCCAGTGTCGGCCATATCAACCATGGGCTGTGGGCGCATCCGCGCGACCAATCGAGCCACTACCACCGCCTGGACTACTGGACCGGCCTGGCCAAGGAGCTGGAGCGCGGCCTGTTCGACAGCCTCTTCATCGCCGACATCATCGGCGTCTATGACACCTACCAGCAGTCGGTCGATGTGACCCTGCGCGAGTCGGTGCAGCTGCCCATCAACGATCCCACCCTGGTGGTGCCCGCGATGGCGGCGGTGACCGAGCACCTGGGCTTTGGTGTCACCGTCAACCTCAGCTACGAGCAGCCCTATCTGCTGGCGCGGCGCTTTTCTACGTTGGACCACCTGACGCAAGGCCGCATTGGCTGGAACATCGTCACCGGCTACCTCGACTCGGCCGCGCGCGCGATGGGCCAGCGGCAACAGCTGGCGCACGATGCGCGCTATGACCGTGCCGATGAGTTCATGGACGTGCTCTACCAGCTCTGGGAAGGCAGCTGGAGCGACAGCGCCGTGCTGCGGGACCGCGCAGGCCGCATCTATGCCGACCCGCAGCAGGTGCGGCGCGTGCAGCACAGCGGCCCGCATTTCCAGGTCGATGGCTACCACCTGAGCGAGCCCTCGCCGCAGCGCACGCCGGTGCTGCTGCAGGCGGGCAGCTCGGGCCGGGGCCTGCAGTTTGCCGCGCGCCATGCCGAGTGCGTGTTCATGGCCATCCAGGACAAGGCCGCCACCGCCGCGCTGGTGCGCCAGCTGCGCGCTGAAGCCGTGCGTGCCGGCCGCCAGCCGGGCGACATCAAGGTGCTGGTGGGCATGACCCCCGTGGTGGGCGCCACCGCGCGACAGGCCCAGGAAAAGTACCAGGAGTACTGCCGCTATGCCAGCCCCGAGGCTGCGCTGGCGCATTTGTCGGCCACGGCCGGCATTGATTTCTCGACCTACCAGCGCGATACGCCGCTGCTGCTGCAGCACCGCAGCAATGGCATCGAGAACTCGATCAAGCGCCTGGCCAATGGCCGCGAGGACTACCGCCTGGGCGACCTGGTCGATGAGCTGGCCTTGGGCGGGCGCTATGCCACCGTGGTGGGTGATGCCCAGCAGATCGCCGACGAGATGCAATCGTGGGTGGAGGAGGCAGGCGTCGATGGCTTCAACCTGGCCCGCACCGTGGTACCCGAATGCTTTGGCGACTTTATCGACCTGGTCGTCCCCGAGCTGCAGTCGAGGGGCCTGCACAAGAGCGCCTATGCGCCCGGCAGCATGCGCCACAAGCTGTTTGGCCACGGCGACCGCCTGCCGGCCCACCACCATTCGCAGCAGTTTCGCCAGCAGCCTGTGGCTGTCGCCCCTGCTGATGATTCCCCCGCTGCTTTCACTCCCAGCGCCCAGGCCTTGGCCTGAGTGCTACCCAGGAGCCTCCCCATGTCTCAAAACCCCTCTTCTCCGCTGCCGGGCCAACGCCGGCGTTTTCTGTCTTCGTCGCTGGCAGCGGGTGCCGCGCTGGCCACCGGCGCCTGGCGCAGCACCGCCCAGGCAGCGGTACCGGCAACGACCAAGGTGCTGAAAGTGGGGGTCACCTCGGGCCCGCATGAGCAGGTGTTCGAAGCCGTCAAAAAAGTGGCCGAGCGCGACTATGGCCTCAAGATCGAGATCGTCTCGTTCAGCGACTATGTGATGCCCAATGCGGCGCTGGATGCGGGTGACCTGGATGCCAACAGCTTCCAGCATGGCCCTTTCCTGCAGGCGGCGATCCGTGCGCGCGGCTACAAGCTGGCCGGCTTTGGCCGCACCTGGGTGGGCCCGATTGCGCTGTTCTCCAAGCGCTACAAGCGGCTGGACGATGTGCCCGAGGGCGCGCAGATTGCACTGCCCAACGACCCGGCCAATGGCGGGCGTGTGCTGCTGCTGTTGGAGAAGGGCGGCCTCATCAAGCTCAAGCCCGGCATCGACCCGATCAAGGGCGTGTTTGCGTCCACCCAGGACATCACCGACAACCCGCGCAAGCTGCGCTTTGTCGAGCTCGAATCGCCGATGCTGGTGCGTGCGATGGACGATGTGGAGCTGGCCGCCATCAATGCCGACTATGCCTACAAGGCGGGGCTCAATCCCACCAAGGACTCGCTGCTGGTCGAGGGCGGTGACAGCCCCTATGTCTGCCTGATCGCCGTGCAGGAGAAAAACCGCAATGCGCCCTGGGTGCCGCAGCTGGTCGCGGCCTACCGCACCGACGAGGTGCGCAGCTACATCCAGCAGGCCTTCAACGGCGTAGTCATCCCCTCGTGGTGATGGTGCGCCTGACCTTCCGCGTTCCCTGAGCTTTTTCACCGACACCGGCCATGACTGACAAGAAATACATGCATGTCAACGCGTTCAACATGAACTGCGTGGGACATATCCACCACGGGCTGTGGACGCATCCGCGCGACCAGTCCACCCAGTACCACACGCTCAAGTACTGGACCGACATCGCCCGGCTGCTGGAGAAAGGCCTGTTCGACGGCATCTTCATCGCCGACGTGGTGGGCTACTACGACGTCTACCAGCGTGGGGTGGACCTGACCCTGCGCGAGGCGATCCAGCTGCCGGTGAACAACCCGTGGCTGCTGGTGTCGGCGATGGCGGCGGTGACCGAGCACCTGGGCTTTGGCCTGACCGCCACCGTCAATGCGCACCAGCCCTACACCTTTGCCCGCGATGTGAGCACCCTGGACCAGCTGAGCAACGGCCGCATCGGCTGGAACATCGTCACCGGCTATGTGGACAGCGGCGCGCGCGGCCTGGGCCAGGACGGCCTGGCCGACCATGACAGCCGCTACGACCGTGCCGATGACTTTCTGGCACTGGCCTACAAGTTCTGGGAAGGCAGCTGGGAGGACGGCGCCGTGATCGCCGACAAGGCGCGCCGCATCCACACCCTGCCGGACAAGGTGCACCCCGTTGTGCATGACGGCCCGTTCTACCGCGCCAATGCCATCCACATGAGCGCCCCGTCGCCGCAGCGCACGCCGGTGCTGTTCCAGGCCGGCACCTCGCAGCGCGGGCTGCAGTTTGCCGGCCAGCATGGCGAGGGCATCTTTATCGGCGCGCGCACGCCAGAGGCGGCAAGGGATGCCTCGCGCAAGCTGCGTGCCGCTGCCGTGGCCGCCGGGCGCAGGCCCGATGACATCAAGATCTATGTGGGTGCGGCCGTGGTGGTGGCGCCCACCCAGGCCGAGGCCGAGGAGAAATATGCCGACTACCTGGCCTATGCCAGTGCCGAAGGGGGCCTGGCGCATTTTGCCGCCAGCACCGGCGTGGACTTTGCGCAGTACGACCTGGACGAGCCCATCGTCTACGGCCAGGGCAATGCCATCCAGTCCGCGGTGCAGGCTGCCCAGCAGCAGGGCCTGACCACGCGGCGCAAGCTGCTCGAACAGTTCAGCCTGGGCAGCCGCTACAACACCATCGTGGGCGACCCGCAGCAGGTGGCCGATGCGCTGGAGCGCTGGATCGATGTCGGCGAGATCGACGGCTTCAACCTGACCCGCATCGTCGTGCCCGAGACCTGGGAGGACTTTGTCAGCCTGGCCGTGCCCGAGTTGCAAAACCGGGGCCGCTACCGCACGCGCTACGAAGAAGGCAGCCTGCGCCACAAGCTGTTTGGCCGTGGCGATGGTCTGCCCGCCAACCACCCCGGCGCGCAGCAGCGCCGATAAGCACCGAGATTTTTTTGAAAGCAGCCATGAAGTTTTTCCCCGCTTTGACAGCCCTGCTGCTGTCGCTCGCCACCTTGGGTGCCGCCCAGGCCCAGCCACTGCGCATCGGCGTCACGCCCGGCTCGCTCGCCGATTCGGCCCAGATTGCTGCGCGCGAGGCCAAGGCCCAGGGGCTGGATGTGCAGATCGTCGAGTTTACCGACTGGACCCTGCCCAATACCGCACTGGTCAACCGCGATCTGGACCTGAACTACTACCAGCACCAGGCATTTCTGGACACCTTCAACCGCGAAAACCGCCAGGACCTGCGCGCGGTGGCCGTGGGTTCGCGCGGCAATATCGGCATCTTCTCCAAGCGCTACAAAAGCCTGGACAGCCTGCCCACGGGCGCCAGCGTGGCGCTGGCCAACGACACCTCCAACCAGGCGCGTGCCATTGCGACCTTGCGCGATGCGGGCCTGGTGACCCTGCGCGCCAATGCGCCGCAGCTGGCCCAGATCGACGACATCGCCAGCAACCCCAAGAAACTCAAGTTCATCGAGGTGGCCGGGCCCCAGCTGGCGCGGGCGCTCGATGATGCCGACATCACCGTCGTCAGCCTGGGTGGCCTGCTGCAGGCCGGCCAGCTGGAGACCGCGCGCCAGGGTCTGTACTACAGCGTGGGATCCGACGCGTTCTGGGCCATCCACTTTGTCACCCGGGCCGACAACGTCAAGGACGCGCGGGTGCGCAAGTTCATCGACATCTACCAGCAATCCCCGGCGGTGCGCCAGCAGATCCATGCCTCGTATGCCAACGAAAGCCGCTTCTACAGCCTGCCCTGGCTGAAGTGATCCCGCTATCTACAGGAAGAAAGACAATGATGACGTTTGCGCTGAAAAAATACCTGCTGGCGCTGGGCGCCGGCGCCATGGCGGTAGCCAGTGCCGTGGCTGCCCCGCTGAAGATCGGGGTCACGCCCGGCTCGCTGGCCGACTCGGTCCAGGTCGCCGCCAAGGAGGCCCGCCAGGCCGGGCTCGATGTGCAGGTGATCGAGTTCACCGACTGGACCACGCCCAACACCGCGCTGGATGCAGGCGATATCGATATCAACTACTTCCAGCACCAGGCCTTTTTGGACAACGCGATCCGCGACCGGGGCTACAAGATCGAGAGCGTGGGTGTGGGCCTGCTGCCCAATATCGGCCTCTATTCGAAGAAGCATGCGGCGCTGGCCGATATCCCGGCCGGCTCCTCGGTCGGTGTGGCCAACGACCCGGTCAACCAGGCACGGGGCCTGTTGCTGCTGCAAACGGCCGGGCTCATCAGCTTGCGCCCCGGTGTGGGCGCCAAGGCCAGCGTCAATGACATCGTCAGCAACCCACGCAAGCTCAAGCTGCTGGAGGTGGAGGGCCCGCAACTGGTGCGTGCGCTCGATGATGTGGCACTCGCCCAGGGCTATCCGGCCCACCTGGTCAATGCCGGCCAGCGTGAGCTGGCCAGCCGCGCGCTGCTGTACTCCACCGTCGACGACCTGTACTACGCGATCCGCTTTGTGGCCCGCAGCGACCGCAAGCAGGACCCGCGCATTGCGCAGTTCGTGCATCTCTACCAGGCATCGCCTGCGGTCGCCAAGCAGATCAGCGCCTCGTTTGCCGATGACGCCAAGCTCTATTCGCTGCCCTGGAAGAACACCGCCAAGGCCGCGCCATGACTGCAGCCACATTGACACGCCAGGCGCCCGAGGCGAGCGATGCCAGCCCACCGAGCCTGGCTGATCTGCAGCAGCGCTTTGCGCCGGTGTTTGCACGCATTGCCGAAGGAGCGGCCGAGCGCGAGCACAGCCGCAGCCTTGCCCATGCACCGCTGCAATGGCTGCGGGACAGCGGCTTTACCGCCTTGCGCCTGCCCAGGGCCTGGGGGGGCGGCGGCGCGTCGCTGGAGCAGCTCGTGGCCTTGCTAGTGGACCTGGCTGAGGCCGACCCCAACCTGACCCAGATCCTGCGGCCGCACTTTTTGTTTGTGGACCGCGTGCTCTACCAAGGCGCACCCGAGGCGCAGCGCCACTGGCTGCCCTTGGTGGCCCAGGGCGCCACCTTTGGCAATGCAACCACCGAGGTGGGGGAGGGGGCGGTAGGCAGCCTGCAGACCACCTTGCAACCCGACGCGGCGGCGCCCGGCCACTGGCGGCTCGATGGCCAGAAGTTCTACAGCACCGGCAGTCTCTATGCCGACTGGATCAGCGTACTGGCCCGCGCCGTGGTGCCCGGCCAGCCCGACCAGACGGTGCATGCGCTGGTGGCCGGCGATGCGCTTGGTGTGGAGCGGCTCGATGACTGGCGCGGCTTTGGCCAGCGGTTGACCGGATCGGGCACCACGGTGCTGCGCGATGTGCAGGTGCCCGCGCACGCGGTGCTGCAGTTCCGCGCCGGTGAGCCTTCGCCCATCGTGGCCTTTGCGCAGCTGTTCCACCTGGCGAGCCTGGCGGGCATTGCGCGTGCGCTTAGCCGCGACACCGTGGCCTATGTGCAGGCGCGCCGCCGCGTGTTCAGCCATGGCGCAGCGTCACTGCCCAAGGACGATCCGCTGGTGCAGCAGATTGTGGGCCAGCTGGCCAGTACCGCCTACATGAGCGAGCTGGTGGTGCGCGATGTGGCCCAGGCGCTGGGCCCGATCCTGCGCAGTGCCGAGGCCGGTCAGCAGCGCGCTGACAAGGCCCGGCTCGACGCGCTGGAGCTGCGTGCCGCGCAGGCCCAGGTGGCCGTGGTGGATGCGGTGCTGCAGGCAGCCACCCGCATGTTCGATGTGGGCGGATCGAGCGCACTGGCCGAGGGCCTGCGGCTGGACCGCCACTGGCGCAATGCGCGCACCCTGGCCTCGCACAACCCGGTCATCTACAAGGCCAAGTCGGTGGGCGACATGCTGCTCAACGGGGCCGAGCCGGTTTACTTCTGGCAGGTGGGCCTCGCAGCAAAAAACGCATAAGAACATGAGATTTCATTCCTTGGCGTGGCGCAGCGCACTGGTTGTAATGGTGGCCTTGGGACCCTTTGCCACGGCATGCCTTCTGAGGCGCCATCGCCAGCGCACAGGTGTCCTCGACGCTGGAGACAGCGACCCGGATAGGCCGGGCCCTGGCCTCTTGCGCGCCTGAACGACTGGAATGTACATGAGCCGCACCTTGAAAACCGTCATCGTCAATGGCAGCCTGGGCAAGCCTTCGCGCACCCGCAGCCTGCTCGACAGCCTGCATCTGCAACTGGGCCAGACCCTGGGCCAAACGGCCGAGCCAGTGCGTCTGGATGTACGCCATATCGATCTGGTCGATCTGGTGGCCGACATCGGCCCCGTGCTGTACAAAGATGCGCTGTCCGCCCAGGCCCGTGATGCGCTGGAGGCGATCGAGACGGCGGACTTCCTGATCGTCGGCTCGCCGGTCTACCGTGGCAGCCTGCCGGGTCTGCTCAAGCACCTGTTTGACCTGGTCGACCAGCATGCGCTGCAGGGCACGCCGGTGCTGCTGGCCGCTACTGGCGGCAGCCCGCGCCATTCGCTGGTGCTGGACCACCAGCTGCGCCCGCTGTTCGGATTTTTCTCGGCACTGACCCTGCCGATCGGCGTCTACGCGACGCCCGAAGACATCCAGGGCGGCGTGGTGGTCAGCGAGGCGCTGCACAAGCACATTGCACTGGCCGTGGAGCTGGCCGTGCCGGTGCTCAGCGCCTTGGCGCACAGCCAGCGCAGCAGCCAGCCCGCCTTGCACGCGCTGGAGCGCCAGGCCGCCTGAGCGCCGATAACCCAAGCCTTGGTACGTCGTTGCCCGCCTTGTCGTACTGCGGTACTGCCTGCGAGGCCTCGTCTTGCCCGCCCACCTTGGGTTTGCCGGGCCATGTTGGCGGCGCTGAGGACCCGTTCCAAGCGCAACCCCCGGCTTGCCCGCCATTGCCACCTGCATGCGTTGCTGGCGGGCTGGCGCGGCATGCCATGCGGCGTCTGCTGCACGCCCCCTGCCTTGCAGCATCCCTGAACCTTTGACATGGCCTCTACTTCATCCCCCCCGGAGCTGTTCTGGTTCCTGCCCACATCCGGCGACACCCGCTACCTGGGTGCATCGGACTTTGGCCGCCAGCCCACGCCCGAGTACCTGCGCAGCATTGCCACCACCAGTGAGAACCTGGGCTATGACGGGCTGCTGATTCCTACCGGCAGCTCTTGCCTGGACCCCTGGGTGGTGGCATCCAGCCTGGTGCCCGTCACCCAGCGCATCAAGCTGCTGGTGGCGCTGCGCACCTCGCTGGGCATGCCGGTGCCCAGCGCGCGCCAGGCCGCCACGTTGGACCAGGCGCTGGCCGGGCGCCTGCTGCTCAATGTGGTGCCCGGGGGCGATGCCACCGAGCTGGAGGCCGATGGCGTGTTTCTGGCCCATGACGAGCGCTATGCCTATGCCGATGAGTTCCTGAGCATCTGGCGGCGCCTGCTGGCCGGCGAGACGGTGGACCACGAGGGCAAGTACTTCAAGGTCAAGCAGGGCAAGAACTTTTTCGAGCCGCTGCAAAAGCCCCATCCGCCTTTGTACTTTGGGGGCTCGTCTGACGCCGCCCATGACCTGGCGGCCAAGCATGTCGATGCCTACCTGACCTGGGGCGAGCCGCCGCAGGCGGTGGCGCGCAAGTTTGCCGATATCCGCGCCCGCGCCGCCGCTGCCGGCCGCCAGCTGCGCCTGGGCGTGCGCCTGCATGTGATTGTGCGCGAGACCAACGAGGAAGCCTGGGCCGATGCCGATCGCCTGATCAGCAAGCTGACCGATGAAGACATTGCGAAAGCGCAGCAGAACTATGCGCGCATGGATTCGGTCGGCCAGGCGCGCATGGCGGCCTTGCATGGCGGCAACCGCCAGAAGCTGGAGGTGGCACCCAACCTCTGGGCCGGTGTGGGCCTGGTGCGTGGCGGTGCCGGCACGGCGCTGGTGGGTGATGCGGCCACGGTGGCCGAGCGCCTGCGCGAATACATGGAGATTGGCGCCGATACCTTTGTGCTGTCGGGCTACCCGCACCTGGAGGAATCGATCCGCTTTGCCGAATTGGTGTTTCCGCTGCTGGGCAAGAAGAGCGTGACTACCGCGCGCTCGCAGACCGGCGGCGCGTTTGATGTTCGTGGTGTTCAACAATGGAAGGAGTCGGCCTCATGAGCCTGCCCGTGATCGATATGCGCTGCCGGCCAGCGTTCCTGCACAACTTTTTTGGCGCCACGCCCGGCTCGCCCGAGCATGACACCGCCCGCTGGCTGAACCGGCGCGTGGGAACGCGCGGCAGCGACAAGCATTTTGAGGAATCGCTGACGCAGGAAGGTTTCCTCCAGGCAGTACGCGATGCGGGCCTGAGCCAGGCCGTGGTGGTGGGGCGGCACACGCCTTCGCAGCACCTGCCCAATGACACCATCCACCAGATCGTGCAGGGCCACCCTGAATTGCTGGGCATTGCCGGGGTGGACCCGGTGCTGCAGGGCGAGCAGGCAGCGCTCGACGAGATCGAGCGCGCCATCAAGGTGCTGGGCCTGCGTGGCATTGACCTGGAGCCAGGCTTTGGTGACCCAGCCCGCCACCCCGATGACCGCGTGTACTGGCCGATCTACGAACGTGCGCAGGCGCTGGGTGTGCCGCTGTTCCTGATGAGCGGCCCCACCACGCCGGACCCGAGCTTCAACGACCCGGCACGCCTGGCCAAGGTGGCGCAGGCCTTTCCCGATCTGCCGCTGGTCGTCTACCACGGCTACTGGCCGCGCGTGCAGGAAGCCATTGGGCTGGCCTTCCGCTACGCCAATGTCTACCTGGTGCCGGACATGTATGTGTTCCAGCCCGGCAGCCAGGCCTATGTGCAGGCGGCCAACCAGTTTCTGGGTGACCAGCTGCTGTTCGGCTCGTCCTATCCCTTCCGCCCCATCCGCCAGAGCATTGACGACTTTCTGGCGCTGGGCTTTGACGAGGCCGTGCTACCCAAGCTGCTGCATGGCAATGCAGCGCGGATTCTGGGGCTCTAGCCGCCTGGCAGACGGCGGCGGTGCTGCCGTCTTTTCTTTGTCCGCACCTTCGCAAAGGCTCCTGGTTCAGGAGCCTTTTGTGCGCCTGGAAGTCCTGTTTTTCCCTGTGTAGATTGTCAACAAAATGTTAATGAATCTACAACAAATGTTTCTTAATGTTTTGTTAACTAACGCATCGATACATTTTTTAACGTCGTGAAGATAATAAAGCCTTTGGTTTTGTGCTGAAAAATCTGTTCTTTGCTGGGTGGCAAACGCGGTGGCACGTCTCCCAGCAAAGACATTTTTTTCCCAAGCCAATCGATTTTGTCTATTGCTGATAGTTTTTATATTGGTAGATGGGAAAAACAATGACGTATGAAAAATGGTGGATGCGTGCACTTGCTGGTGGCGCCAGGGCCAAGGCAGCCGTGCTGCTGGTCGCTGCTTCTCCGCTGTACGCGCTTGCGCAGTCGGCAGACGTCCAGATCACCAAGTCCGGCCCTTCCTCGGCCGTGGGTGGTACGCCGGTGACCTATGTGCTGGAGATGGACAACAACGGCCCCAACGCAGCCGATGGTGCCCAGTTCCAGGATGTGCTGCCCGCCGGGCTGACGAATGTCACGGCGCTGTGCACGTTGGCATCGGGCTCTGCGACCTGCCCGACCGATCTGGCAGTGGCCAACGGCGTGGTATCCGGCAGCCTGGGCAGCTTTCCGAACCAGGGCAAGGTGCGCGTGGAGATCCAGGCCCGCTTTGGCGTGACGGGGCCCAGCACCCTGACCAACACAGCCACCATTGCCCCGCCCGCAGCGGTGACGGACCCGGTGCCAGGCTCCAACAGCAGCTCCATCAGCACGGCGATGCGCTATGAGGTGGACCTGGCGGTATCCAAAAAGCAAAGCACGGATACGTACCAGAACGGCGTGCCGCTGACCTACACCATCAGCTTGCGCAACAATGGCGTGGGATCGGCCGATGGCGTAACGCTGTACGACCGGTTGAGCAACAGCTTTATCAGCCATATCGGCGCCAATCTGGTGTTCAACCAATGTACGGCAAGCGGCGGCGCACAGTGTCCATCCGATGCCAGTTTTCCCAACCGCAGCGGCAGCAACGACTACAGCCCGGTGTTCAATGCCACCGTGCCGGTATTGCCGCCCGGCGGCGAGGTGGTGGTCACCTACACGATGACCCCCTACCTGGTGCCCAACGCAGCCTGCGGCCGCCGCGCCGGCCAGCTGTTCAACCAGGCCTCGATCCAGCTGCTGGATGGCATGGTGGACACTTCACCGCAGAACAACCAGGAGACGGCCATCTTGCAGGTGCCGGGAACGCCTGACTGCGTGCAGACGGACCTGCAGGTGAGCAAGAGCCAGGATCCTCCGGTGCCGGCCATGGGCGATATGGTCACCTACACCATGGTCCTGACGAATGCCGGTCCGAATGCCGCAGACGGTGCCACGATGGCGGACATCATCCGCACCCATGGAGGTTCGGCCAATTACTTCGACATTGCTGCCCAGTTCGACAGCTGCTTTGCCGAGGGCGGCGCGGTCTGCCCCGCCGATGCGGCCTTTCTGAACCCGACCGGCAATGCCTCGTCCGCGACGCTGTTCAACACCACCGTGCCGGTCTTGCCTGTCAATGGCCGGCTGACCATCATCTACCACGTGCAGACCCGCTTCAACGGCAGCATTCCCTGTGGCCGTAACTTGGGTGGTTTGAACAATGAGTTCTCGGCAAACCCGCCCGACACCATGACCGACCCCAATTACGGTAACAACATGGCGTCGGTGGGCATCCTTGTGCCTGCCACACCTGCCTGCCCCAGTACCGACCTGGCAGTGACCAAGACCCAGAGCTCGCAGGAATACCAGCCCGGTGTGCCGGTGAACTACACGATGACGGTGACCAACAACGGCCCGTCTGCAGCCGATGGTGCGTATATGGCCGATCGCCTGATCCGGTTCGAGCTGGCCAACAGCCTGGACGTGCAGTCTTCGGCCATCAGCTGCACGGCATCCGGTGGCGCCGTGTGCCCGGCGGCTTCGGCCTTTCCTGCGCCGTATTCGGGCAGCCTCAACAGCTATGCCGGCCCCTTCCAGGCGGCGGTGCCGCTGCTGCCCGTGGGTGGGTCGTTGACCATCAGCTACAGCCTGACCTACAACTTCTCGCGGGGCAGCTGCGACTGGCCCTCGGGCTACCTGGTCAATGAGTTTTCTGCCAATCCTGGTGATGGGGTCGAGGAGCGCACGTCTTCGGACAACGTGGCCACCACCACGATGCAGCGGTTCAGCTGCTCGAATGTGTCGGTCAACAAGGCGGTCAACCCGGTGACGGCCACCAGTGGCGCGGCAGTGACCTATACGGTGGACATGCACAATGCCGGCCCCTCGGACACCAGCAATGTGCTGTTCTCGGACCCGCTGCCCGCCGGCGTGGTGTTCACCGATGCCAGCTGCAGCGTGCTGGTGGCTCCTGCACAATGCGGCGCGTCGGTGAACTATGACCCCGCCACCCGCACAGTCAGCAGCGTGGTGACATCGCTCGGTAATGGCGGTGCGGTGCAGTTTGTCATCCACACCTCGGCCGGTGACACGCCCGGAACCTATACCAACACCGCCTATGCCGAACTGCCCGCAGGCGTCATCGATCCCATCCTGGCGTCCAACCAGAGCTATGTGAACCTGCAGATTTTTGCACCCACCACAACCAAGACGGTGACCAAGGAGATCGCGGGCCTGCCCGCTGGTCTGCCCCAGGCGATGCGCTTCAGTGGCCGCCTGACCTGCGGTACTCAGCCTGCGCAGACCTGGACCGCGACCGTCGCCGCCGGTGCCACCAGCGGCAGCAGCCCCGCGCTGACGGTGTTCCAGGGGGATAGCTGTACCGCCACCGAGGACACGCCACCGGCAGCGCCTGCCGGCTATGGCTGGAGCGGTGCGCCAGAGATTGCAGAACAGGCCCAAGGCTTTACCGTGACCAACCGCCTGCAGCGCCTGAGTGGCGGTGTGCAGCTGACCAAGCGCATCAGCGGCCCGGCAGCAGGCGCTGCGGCGGTCAATGGCAGCTTTGACTTCTCGCTCGACTGCGGTGCCGACGGTGTGCATACCGCCAGCGTGACCGTGGCCAATGGCCAGGAGGCCAGTGTCCATCTGGCCGATCTGCCTGCCAATGCGGTCTGCACGGTCAGCGAGACGGGCAAGGCCCCAGCACCTGCGGCCTATCAGTGGGGCAACCCGGTATACAGCGCCAACTCGGTCGTGGTGCCCGCAGGTCGTGATGTGGCAGTCAGCGTGCGCAACCCGCTGACCCAGGATGGCAGTGTGGTTGACCCGATTGGCCCGGCCAAGCCCCGCGCCGTGCCGGTGGGCAGCCCTTGGGCCTACCTGCTGTTGACGGGCCTGATCGCCGGCCTGGCCATGGCGCGCAGAAAGCGCATGCGCTAAGCGCGCAGCGCCTCAGCGCTGGAACCATGCCAACCCGTGCCCGGCCGCATCAGCAGCCGGGCACTTTCGCAAATGCGGCTGCCAGATGGTCGATCAGCGCCCGAACCGCCGGCAGCATGCCCCGGCGGGAGGCAAAGACTGCATGTATTGCTCTCTGTGTGACACGCACCTAACTTGACATTGGGAAGCATTGACTGCGCGCAAAAGCCAATCGAAAAATTGAATATGGTAGATTTATACTATTTATCATTCAATCTCGATAGGAACTTGCATGTCAGGAAAGCCAGCAGCCCGAATAGATGACAAAGTCAAGTACGCGCGAATCGTCACCGGCTCCAGGACGGTCCTGATAGGCAGCCAAGGCGGGGTGGCGTGCTCCGTCTGCCCGGGCGGCGAGGCAGTCGGCAATCCTGTCAATCCGCAGCTCGGCGCCAAGGTTCTGTCCGGCGCCTCTGACTTGGACTTTGCCCTACCGGGCTCCATGCCCCTCGTCTGGCAGCGCCAGTACAGCAGCTACGTCAACGCGCAGCACGGCGGGCATTGCGGGGTGTTGGGTTATGGCTGGGGGCTGCCGGCGGATTTAAGGATCCAGGTCGAGGCCAGCGCCACCTTGCTGCACGACAGCCAGGGCCGCACGATCACCTTTGATGCGCTGGCCGCTGGTGAATCCATCTACAGCCCCAGCGAAGATATCTGGCTGCTACGCTCGGGCTGGCATCCGGGCAATCTGACGCACGATCTGGCAGCCATGACCGGGCCCGCCAAGTTCACCCAGGCAGGTGCTGTAGATAGCTTTGAAGCCCCACCTCCGCGCAGCCAACAGGCGCCCTTGTGGTGGCAGGGGCGCTTTTCCTGGATCCGGCGCGATATGGCTTGCGGGGATTTGATGATCCTGGCAGCCAATGGGAGCGGGGATACCGTCTGGGTGTTTGGCCCGGCGAACTGGCAGGCGATTGAAGCGGCGCGCAAAGCGATCCATGAACAGAAGACCGCCGGCAAACCGGTCACGGTGACCGAGCCGGACATCGATGCAAACTGGATTTTGCTGGGCAAGGTGGACCGCCTAGGGCGCTCGCAGCGCTACCACTGGTCCAAAGTGCTGGGCCAGGAGCGCATCACCACCATCGACGATGGTGTGGGCCGGGGCTACCAACTGCACTACACGCAAGCCATTGCAGCGCAGGATGCCCAGCACTTTCACCACAAGCGCACTGACACAGACGACCAAGAAGACGAACATTTCTTCTGGCAAGCCGACTCAGGTGTGCGCCTGTCAAAGGTAGATCTGTATCGCGACCCTTTGGCGCCCATGCTGCAGACCAATCCCACCACCTTGGTGCAGTACAGCTACAGCGCTGAGGGTGATCTGGTCTCCGTCACCAACCGCCACGGCCAAGTGGTGCGCCGCTTTGCCTGGCGCAACCACTTGATGATTGCCCACCAGGAGCGAGGTGGGCCAGAGCACCACTATGCCTATGACCGCTATGAGCCAGGCGGCCAAGCCATCGAGCAGCGC